>CAMWRX010000008.1 GCA_947176765.1 uncultured bacterium | reverse complement strand
AAAAACTACAAAATTTCTTCGGCGTTTTCTTACAATTTTAGATTGGCGTTGACAACCTGTACGCTGAGAGTGGGCTGAACCCCCAGAACCTTCAAAACACCTACGAGGCAAAGCTGGGCTTTACCGACACCACCTATACAGCGGCGGTGGATAACGGCACCTATGACGGCTTCGTCAATGACTGCGCTGGGTATGGGCTGGCTCAGTGGACACACCCCAGCCGAAAAGCTATGCTGTTAGACGTAGCAAAAGGCTGGGGGCGCTCTATCGGCGACCTGGATATGCAAGTAGAATTCTTGCTCCAGGAGCTGCAAGCCCTGTTTCGTGGGGTGTGGGACAAGCTCCGCACCACGTCCAGCGTCCGGGAGGCGTCCGACGCGGTGCTGCTGGACTTCGAGCGGCCGGCCAGCACCACCGACCCGAAAAAGCTCCAGGAGACCAAAGACCGCCGTGCCGCGCTGGCCCAGGAATTCTATGACAAATTCACGGGAGGGATAAGCATGAATTTCATCATGACCGCCGCAGCGCTGTGTGCCAAGGCGCTGGACATCGCGAGGAACTACAAGACCAGCTATATGCTGGGGCCCTGGGGGTGGCCTGCCACCGACAAAATGATTACCAGGGCCACCACCAACGGCTCCAACGCACAGACCAACAAACAGTGGCTGGCCAAGGCCAACGCCATCAAGGGGAAGGGCTTCCTGTTCGACTGCGTGGGGCTCATCAAGGGCATCCTCTGGGGCTGGAGCGGCGATCTGTCCCGTACCTATGGCGGCGCGGGTTACGCCTGCAACGGTGTGCCCGACTACGATGCCAAGAAGATGATCGACTGCTGCCGGGAGGTGTCCACCGACTTTTCCCGGATCGTTCCCGGCGAGGCTGTGTGGATGGATGGGCATATCGGCATCTATGTAGGCGGCGGCGTAGTGGTGGAGTCCACGCCCAAATGGCAGGGCGGGGTGCAGTGCTCCACGCTGACCAACACGGCGGGGTCGCAAAAGCTCCCCGGGACGGTGGGCAGCCGGACGTGGACAAAGCACGGGAAACTGCCGTGGGTGGATTATTCTGCGGCGGAAGAAATCAACGAGGAGGGCAATAACATGACCGAAGAGCAGATCCGCAAGATTGTGCGGGATGAGATCACCAAGATCAGGGCCGAGATGAGAGCGGATCACAATCAGTGCTGGGCGGAGGAGGAGCTGGCGGCAGCGATAGCCGCTGGGATTACCAACGGCACGCGCCCCCACGATCTGGTGACCCGCGAAGAGGCGGCCATCATGGCGCTGCGGGGGATGCAGCACAAAGAGTGAGCAAAATCCCAGGCGCGTGGGATTTTTGATGAAAGAAGGGCCGGGGATTATTCCCCGGCTTTTTCTTCATAATTAATATTATTCTGTAGACGGTGAAAGATATATAATTGGCATAAAGAAACCCTCCTTTGGTTCATCCTATGCACCGGGCCAGGATTTGACAAAGGAGGGCTTACCTTACTTCAGACGCTGAGCCAGCGCAGAAAACTGGGCCAACCCCAACCGTTCGCCCCGCACGGTCTCGGAAAGACCGCAGTCAAGGATAATCTGCCGCAATTCATCTTTGGAGAGGCGGCTGCCATAGGCCGAGGATAGAGCATTAAGCAGAGTCTTGCGCCGTTGGGCGAAAGCGGCATTTATCACGGAAAAAATAGCATCCCGGTCACCTTCTACCGGAGGAGCGGAATGGGGAATCAATTGAACCACGGCGGAAGTGACCTTTGGGGCGGGAAGGAAGCAGTCCGGCGGCACCTCAAACAGCAGCTCACACCTGGCGTAGTATTGACAGAACAGCGAGAAGGCCCCGCAGTCTGGGTCACCGGGCGCGGCACAGATCCGCCGGGCCACCTCCCGCTGGATCATCACAGTGATAGATCGGAAGCGGCCGCACTCCAGCAGCCGGGTGAGTACCGGCGTGGTAATGTTGTAGGGAAGATTAGCGCAGGCTTTTGGTGTAAAGTCAAAAAGCTTGTCATCGATGAGGGCGTTGAGATCCAGCTTTAGAATATCACCAGGGATGATTTCTACATTAGAACAGTCAGCCAGTGTTTCATCTAAAATGGGCAGGAGGGAGGTATCCAGCTCAACAGCGGCAACTTTGCCAGCTTGGCAAGCCAGGTGCTGCGTGAGGGACCCGATGCCCGGGCCGATCTCCAGCACGGCACAGGTCTCATCCAGCCCGGCGGCAGCGGCAATGTTCTGGGGTACCCAGTCGGCGATGAGGAAGTTCTGCCCCATGGACTTGGAAAAATGAAAGCCATGGCGGGCCAGCAGGGCCTTGACTTCACGGATGTCGGTAAGGTTCATGGTTCCCTCCAATTACTGGGTAATGTCATTTGGTCAAGCGGAGATAAAACCAGTCGTCATGCTCCTGCCTGTCCGCCAAGTTCAGCTGGGCGTCTTGGCAGAGGCTGAGAAAATGATCCGCGTTCTGGGCCACGTCCTCCTTCACAATACCATAGGTGGTATGAACAGGAGTACCGGCGGCGTCAACGTCCAGCTCCATCAGAAAGGGCTCGGGGAAAGCAGAGCTGATTTCTGCGTCCCAGATGTGGAGCGTGCCGCCCGGGCGCAGTACCCGGGCCGCTTGTGCGATGGCCTGTGCCTGGACGGTGTGGGACATATACATGAACGAGAAAAATGCGGTGACGTGCTGAAAAGACGCGTCCTCAAAGGTCAGGGCGGCGGCGTCCATCAGCAGCTTTTTTGGCCCGTCCGGCGCTTCGTCCAGCTCTTCCTGCCGGTTGTCGATGGCGGTTACCTGCCGGCCATAGATGCGCCCGATGATACCCTCTCCGCCTCCGCCCAAATCGAGGATGGGGCTGGTGAGCACTTTCTCTAAGCTGAGGCTTGCGTGGGCCATGCTTGGAGCCTCCTCTTCAACTGCTGTTTCCGCAGCGCAAAGGGTTTCAATAGGCCGCGACTACGCCGCCGCTGTTGGCGTAATAGGAGCTGATCCCCCGGGTGGCGGTGATGACGGCACCGGCAAATTGACAGCTTTTCTGCGCCAGCTCCCATAGCTGCTGCGCACGTTCAGGACAGAGGCATTGAGAAATGTAAAGGATTTTCCCTTTATGGTTTTCGTCCGCCGCCATAATCTCCGCAAGCTTGGACAGCGCCTGCTTGATGGACAGCGCCTGCCCGTGCTTGCAGATCTCCCCCTCAGGGGTGGAGCCCATGATGAGCTTGATGCGCAGCGCACCGGTCAGCATGGCCTGTACGCGGGTCAGACGTCCATTTTTCCGCAGATTGTCCAGGTTTTCCAGTACGAACAGCGTGTTGGTGTCCGCTATGATCTCCTGAGCCTGGGCAACTACCTGATCGAAGGGGAGGCCGGACTTGGCCAGTTGATACACCTTCTGGGCCAGCAGCACCTCGCCGGCGGAGGCGGAGCAGGAGTTAAATACATGGATGTTCCGTTCCGGCTGCTCCTCCGCAAAAAGCTGCTTTGCCTGCCAGGCGCTGTTGTGGGAGCCGCTGAGCAGGGCGGACAGGGTGACGACATAGATGTCTCCCTCCGCCTTGCGGAAGGCGTCGAGGTAGTCGCCAGGGGAGGGACAGGAGGAAGAAGACGCGTCGGGGCTCTGGTCCATGGCGTAGATGAGCAGACTGGTGTCCAGATTCTGGTCGTCCACATAGTCCGTGCCGCCCACATGGATGGTGAGCGGAATGGAGCGATAAACAGGATCGATCCTCATCTCAGGGGTAAAGTCGCAGCAGCTGTCGGCAATAATGGAAAAACTCATAGAAATAATCCCCTTACATGATATTCTGAATTAGATTATACCATGGCGGGAAGAAATGTCAAGGGAGAGTGTGGCGGTTTGGCTGTTTGATCCGTTTTTCAAAAGCCTGACGGCGGGGATCGTGGGTCGCCGGAGGCGACCCGAACGGTCGTTGCGCCGCAGGCGCAATGACGTGAGACGGCGGAGGCACATCCACCAGAACATTTCCACGATACTGGAAGCCGTTCCGGCGGAGCAGGCCCTGCATAGCCTTGTTTTTTTTGTGGGTGTCCACCCGGAGCCAGCCGATGCCCTGATCCAGCGCCAGCCGCTGGCACTCCGCGATGACGCGGTCGGCAAGTCCGGAGCCGCGGTACTTTTCCGCCACGGCGCAGCGGTGAAGGACGGCATAGGGCTCGTCCGACGACCACTTGCCATCGGAGAGGGTGGAATAGCTTGGCTCGGGGTGGGCGGAGAGGACAAAAAAGGCGCATATCTCATCCCCACAGATGAGGACAAAGCACTCGTTCCGCTCCAAATCCACTAGGAAATGCCGCCGCTCCGGGTAGCCGTCCTGCCACTGATCCACCCCGCAGGAGGCCAGGAAACCCTGGGCCTGGGCGGCGATAGACAGAATGGCGGGCAGATCATCCTCCGAAGCCGGACGGCAGTCCACCGGCTGGGGCAGGGGGGGGCGGGACAGCTCCCGTTCCAGCTCCGCCAGCAGCTTCTGATCCTCTTTGGAGGACAGATCCAGCTTTTCATACAGGTCGGGCCGCCGCTCCCTGGTGCGCAGAAGGGATTGCTTCCGCCGCCACCGCTCAATTTTGGCATGGTCGCCGGTGGACAGGACCTCGGGAACCTCCCGGCCATGCCACACAGCGGGACGGGAATACTGGGGATACTCCAGCAGACCGTCCCAGTGGCTCTCGTTTTCAAAGCATTCGGCGTCGGACAGCACACCAGGGACTAGGCGGCATACCGCGTCCGCCACCGCCATGGCGGCAATCTCCCCACCGGTGAGTACGAAATCCCCCAATGAAATCTCCTCGTCCACGCACTCGTCAATGAACCGCTGGTCGATTCCCTCGTAGTGGCCGCACACCAGGATCAAATGACTCTGTTCCCAGGCCAGCCGCCTGGCGTCCGCCTGGGTAAAGGTCTTGCCGCAAGGGGAGAGGAAAATGGTGTGGGGGCGCTCTTCATACTGCCGGCAGATGTGATCCCAGCACCGGTACAGCGGGTCGGCCTGGAGCACCGCTCCCCGGCCCCCGCCATAGGGGTAGTCGTCCACCTGATTTTGTTTGTTGGTGGTGTAATCCCGGATCTGGTGGGTGTCAATGCGCAGAATGTCCCGCTCCTGGGCCCGGCCCAGGATAGACTCGGACAGCACATCGCCCACCGTATCGGGGAATAAGGTCATAATATCAATGCGATACATGGCTACATACCCTCGATCAGGCGTACTTTAATATAACCGCCTGCGATGTTGGTCTCCAGGATGAATTCCGGGACGGCGGGGATCATGATCTCCCGCTGGCCATCCACCACATAGACCTGCTGGACGGAAGGGGAGAGCACCTCGCGCAGCACGCCCAGCTTCTGGCCGGACTCGTCCACCACCGGCAGGCCGATGATGTCCGCCAGAAAGAAGGAGCCCTCCGGCAGCTTGGCGTCCGCCCGGCGGATTTGAACGGTCTTGCCCTTGAGGAGCATAGCCTGTTCCACCGTGTCCACGCCGTCGAGCTTGGCGATGACGCTGCCCTTGTGCACCCGGCTGGAAGTGACGCGGATGGGGGTTCCGTCCGCATAGAAGGTGGAAAACCCACGCAAAAACTCCGGGCTGTCCGCCCAGGGGACGATGCGCACCTCGCCGTGGATGCCATGGGTGTTGACGATCTGGCCGCAGTCGAGAAATTCATTCATGAAAATACCACTCCTCAGCGTGAACGGATATGTGGGGTTTGATTCGCCTTAGGCGTTCCGGCGCCGATCCATGGCGGACTTGAAGCGGGTCAGAGCGTCCTCCAGCACCTTGCGGCCGCAGGCCAGATTGACGCGCTGGAACCCATCCCCGGCAGGGCCAAAGACAAAGCCGTCGTTCAGGTACAGCTGGGCCTCCGTCCGAAGGAACTCGCCCAGGGCGTGACCGTCCATGCCGAAGCCGCGACAGTCGATCCAGCCCAGGTAGGTGCCTTCCAAATCGGCCACCCACACCTCCGGGAAGTTTTGAGCCATGAACTCCTTTAAATAAAGGTAGTTGTTCCATACGTGCTCATTGAGCTGATCCACCCAGTCGGCGCACTGGGTGTAGCCGGCCTCCAGCGCCCGTATTCCGAAGATGCTGAAGGAGTTGCAGCCGGACAGGGACACTTGGCGCGCCAGCTTTTCCCGCAGGCCGGCGTTGGGCACCAGGATATTGGCCACGCACAGCCCCGCCAGCGAAAAGGTTTTGCTGGCGGCGGTGCATACCACGCAGTGGTCGGCGTAGTCCGACCCCAGGGTGGCGTAGCTGGTGTGCCGGTATCCGGGCATGATGAGATCAAAGTGAATCTCGTCGCTGATCACCAGCACGTTGTGCTTCAGGCAGATGTCGCCCATGCGGCGCAGCTCGTCCTGCGTCCACACCCGGCCAATTGGATTGTGAGGGCTGCAAAGGATAAATGCTTTACATTGCTTGGCCTTTTCCTCAAAATCCGCGAAGTCCACCTGATAACGGCCATCCTTCAGCATCAGAGGGCTTTCCACCACGCGGCGTCCGTTCTCTTCCACCGCGTGATAGAAGGGAGGGTAAACCGGAGTGAGCAGCAGTACGCTGTCATCGGGATCGGTGTAGGCGCGGACGGCGGCGTACAGCGCCTGAACTACGCCGTTGGTCTGGATGATCCAGTCGGACTGGATGTCCCAATTGTGGCGGGTGGACATCCAGTGCTTGACGGCGGCGGCATACCGTTCGCCCCAGTGGGTATAGCCCCACATTCCAAACTCCGCGGTCTGTCTCAGCTCGTCAATGATCTGAGGCGGGGAGAGCAGCTCCATGTCCGCCACCGACAGGGGCACCACGCCCTCGGCGGGGTTGGGGCCCATAGCATCCCACTTGGCGGCCTCCATATTCACGCGGGCGGGGGCAGTTTCAAAATTGTACTTCATGCGCGGCACGGCTCCTCATCATGATAGTATTGATAAAAAAGCTCCGCACAGGCCGTTGGCCTGTGCGGAGCTTTTTCTGGCTGGAGCTGGTAATGTGACTCGAACACACGACCGCTGGTTGTCCGTAAGGTGACATTGCTCCCCGCCAGAGTTTCGCACAGGTTTATGGTTTATTTATGATACTACATTTTTGGACCGGTTTCAAGGTATCAGCGATTTTTTGCTGCGGCATCCTTAGATAGGAAATGCACACCGGCTCAGCCGGTGTGCATGATACATTACGCCGGCAGGATCAGAATAGGTTTAGATCCGTCTGGTGCTTGATCCACTGCTTCGATGTAGTTTGCCAATAATTCGCTTGTGTTCACATAACCGATGAATTTGTAGTAGATGTCCACTTGCTGGGATTTGACGCCGTCCGGCGTGACGACTTTTTCGTGAACCACAATTTTTTCAATGAGTTCGTTGAGGATGTGGGCGTTCAGTTCGGTGATGTTGGTGTATTTCCAGATGATTGGCAGGAACTGCTCAATATTTTCATAGATTTCCTCACCTTGGGCAATCTCTGCCGCCAGAGTCTCTCGCTGTGCTTTCAAGACGGCCTGCTCCCGTTCATAGTTTGGAGCCATGGCCTGATACCGCTCCTCGCTGATTTTTCCAGGGCCAAGTCCTCATACAGCTTGGCCAGTATTTTGGTCAACTCGGTGATCCGCATGTCCACTCTTTTCAAATCCCGTTTGTACCGCTGGATTTCAGCCTGCCGCGTTTGTGTCTTTGCTGCTATCAGCATATCCATGTAGTCCTTTGCCGCCAGCTTGGCGGCCTGAGCATTGAGCCGAATATCCTCCAGTACCAATTGGTTCAGCGTTTTCCATCCGATGGCATGGGAAGTACAGCGCTCTTTTCCATAGTTTTTGTATAGCGGCTGGAGAGGCTTGCTCATCAGGGTTTCGCCATCGATGGTGGGCAGACGGTTTAGATTTGTGTTGTTCATGGCCTTGTCCTCCTTTTGTGTATTGAGAGGATCGTCCCCTCACTTACATAGGACACTCGGAGAGAGTTTGTAAACCATGGAAAGTAAAAAAATTGAACCGCGCTGTCAACTGACAGCGCGGTTCAATTTTCGGTGCAGCGTTCTCAGCCGCTTTGAGATGGCCATCCTGGATACGCCCAAACGCCTGCCGATCTCCTCCATGGACAATTCCTCATTGTATCGGAGGGAGATCAGCTTTTGTCCCCGTTCATCCAAATCGGCCACCGCTTCCCGCAGTGTTTCAAGCTGGAGGTTTTTCAGTGCGATGTTCTCCGTCACACGCTCGACGTCCCCATAGCTGGACAGCACCGTTTCAAAATTTCTTTTACTCAGGTGCCTTTGATCCTGCCTGTACTGCGCCCGCGCACGGCGGCGGTCCCGCTCTAAAAAGTCTGCGACCTCCTTTGGCACTGATACTTGCTGGCCTTGATAAGTAACGACTGTGTCGTTCATAGACGTCCTTTCCGCTTACACGAAAAGGCGCACACCCGCGCTGCCGGCACAGCGCCAAATACTGTGGAACACTCATGGATATCTCATCGTACAGCAGGGTCCATATGCCCTGTACGGCCCATGAATGTCAGAGGTCACACATCGGTGTGAACCTCACCGGAAAGCTGCAGATATTGGCTTCCGCCTACTTGATATTATATTCCTGTCGACAGAATTTGTCACGAAAAAATGTTCGACAAAAATAGACAGAGAAATTATTTTGGAGAAAGCCGCCCGACCCTGTCGGCCGGACGGCTCTCGTCGAACGAATTCAATTCAGAGGACAGTTTCCACGCCAACTCAAAGCCGCAGATGAAACTGTCAATAGATTGCTCCGCTGCGATGTGGTCTTTCGCATCAATGATACGCAGCACCAGCTTTCGATCCGATTTGCCCAACCGCTGGATAAGCTGGTGATGGGCATCTTCAATCTCCTGACGGGCATCGGGTATGGGCAGGGGAGTATAGAATCGGTCATAGAGCGTTTTTAGTGTTTCGTTCATGTGTCTCGCCTCCTGTCAGCAAGACACAATAGCACAGCCCGACGGAAATAGCTACACTTTTTTTGCGCCCAGCGCATTGGCATTGATGCCCTCAATCACCGCGCGGATGCCAAGCCAGACGGACAGGTCGGTAAACACCTCCACCACACTGCCCTGGTCAGTGAACGGGGCTTCTTGAAGCACAGACAGATCCTTCATCATACCATTGCGGACGATGTACTCCACGATTTGATTGACAAAATAAATCTGTCTGCTGTCCAGATTAGCGTTCTCGAGATAGTCTGCAAAGGCCAGCTTTGCCGCGTTCATATCCAGTCCGACAATTTCCCGCACAAACTCGCCCAACGGCTTCTGGCCGTATTCCTCCTCATACTCCTGCTGGGTGCCCACCTCACTCCAGAGGATGTGCTCCAGGGCATTCACATCCTCGGCAGTCAGCGGAACATTACCCCGCAGCTTGGAAATGACAGCCTCGTCCTGGTGCTGGCGCACGTAGAACTCCGCCTTAGCCTTGTAGTTTTTCAGATCGTCATTTTCCAGTTCCGATTCCTTCCAGTCCATGGACAGGATTTCGTCATCGAAATTGGTATTGTATGTGGCCCGTTCCCGGGGAATGTATTTGACCAGATCCCGCAGGCACTCACGGATGTGCTCAAATTCACTGATTCCCGCGCTTTCCAAGTAATCGGTATGCAGGATCTTTTCGATCAGTTCAGACTGAGCCTGGATCTCCGGGATATTGGCCACGCCTGCGATGCCGCTCACCTTTTGGAGCAAATCCCGTTTAGCGCGGGAGTATGGCCTGCCCGCCAAGACCGCCAACTCAATGCCGTACATCAGCGCGTCGAACCGCAGGGCCTTGGCGTCGTCCTCGTCGGGAAGGATCAGCGGAACCAGTTCTGTTTCTATGTTCAACGTGTCCTCATAGCTGAGGGCGACATAGTTTTCCGGTGCAGAGAACCGCTCCACATACTTCAAATGCTGGCGCACGGCAAAATTTTCTCTGTTAAGTTCTTTTGCCTTACACACCATGGCGGACACCAGTTGCTGACGGAAGGCGACCAGTTCTTCTGTCTGATAGGCCAAATCTTGAAGCTGGAACGCCATCTGGGCCTTCAGCTTGAACAGCGCACCCTGAAGCGTTGTTTGGTTGGCGGTGGGTTTGCCTTTGTTCATCCGGAAAAACTCAAAGTTCCCGCAGAAGTCAAAGATGTAGAACTTCTCTTTATCCTCGCCGTCGATCAATCCGGGGCACAGCCGGGTGCCGCGCCCAATCATCTGCCAGAACTTCGCTTTGCTCATGACTTTCTTGAAGAAAACCAGATTCAGCACCTCGGGCACGTCTATGCCGGTATCCAGCATATCCACAGAGATAGCAATCTGTGGCAGCTTTTTCGCCTCGGAGAACTCGTCGATGGCGCTCTGGGCGTAATTCGTGTAGTTGTCGATAACCTTGGCATAGCCCGGCAGCTCGGGATAGGACTTCCCGAATACCTCATAAATTTTTTCCGCATGGGCGTGATTCTTGGCAAAGATGATCGTCTTGCCCAGCTTAGTGCCATAGTCGATTTTCAACCCATTGGTCATGAGGATGTGGAGAACTTCCCGGATAGTGTCCTCATTGAACACCCACTCGTTCAGCGCGGAGGAGGAAATGCTGTCCGGCGTCTCGCCGTCCCGGCCAAAGGTGTCCTCGTAAACAGCCTTGTCCTCGTCGGACAGCTCGTCATAGACAATACCCTGCTCCAGAAATTTGAGCTTCGTTTCTACAGAGAGAAAGTCCACCAGAAAACCGTCCGTCACCGCCTGGGCCAATTCGTAGCCATAGGTTGGCACTCCGCTCTCCAGCTCAAATACCTCGTAGGTGTTCTTGTCGATCTCGTCCTTGGGTGTGGCGGTAAGACCCACCAGCGGCGCGTCAAAGTAGGTGAAAATGTCCCGGTACTTGTTGTAGATGGAGCGGTGGGCCTCGTCGCAGATCACCAAATCAAAGTGCCCGCAGGTAAACAGCTTTCCCGCTTCGTCCTGCACCGCGTCGATGCAGTTCATCATGGTCTGGTAGGTGGAAAACACACAGTGGGCGGTGTAGTTGTCCTTTTCCTCGCACAGGTTGGTCACCGACAGGTCTGGCAGCAGATTGACAAAGCTGCGCTTGGCCTGGGTGACCAGCGAGTTCCGATCGGCCAGGAACAGGATATTCTTCACCCAGCCGTGGCGGAGCAGCACGTCGCACAGGGCAATCACTGTCCGGGTTTTGCCAGAGCCGGTGGCCATGACCAGCAGGGCCTTGCGGCGGTTTTTGCGGTCGAAGCTGTCGCACACCGCTTTGACGGCCCCTTCCTGGTAGTAACGCCCAGCGATATTTTTGCGCACCGTCAAGTTTTTCAGGCTTGTCCGCATAGTCTGCAAATTGAACCACTTTTCCAGATCCCGCTTGGAGTAGATCGTGGCCACTTTCCGCTCCGGGTAGCGCCCATCGTCGATGCGGGTGTCGAAGCCGTTGGACAGGAACACCACCGGGCGGCGGCCATACTTTTTCTCCAAAATATCGGCGTACAGCTTGGCCTGCTGGCGGCCCTTGGACACGTCCACACAGGTGCGCTTGGCCTCCAGCACCGCCAGGGGCTTCCCGTTGTCGCCGTAGAGCACGTAATCCGCATAGCCCACCCCGGACTTGTTGGGCATACCGGGCAGTTCCACCTCGCTGAGCCAGTCCTTCCCCTCGGTCCAGCCCGCGTCGGCCAGCATGGCGTCGATGTAGATCTTCCGGGTCTGGTACTCGGTGAGCTCCAGGGGCTTGGGGACGTAGGTGGGCTGCTGCTCCTCCCGGCGGGCGGTGAGCTGGGCGCGCAGGGCGCGGTTTTCCTCCATCAGCCGCTCCAACTCCACGTCCGGCACGGGGGCTGGGGCGGGCTCGGGCTTGGCGTCCAGCAGGGAGGGGTCAAACTTCCCCTCGGTGTAGTCCTTGGCGTAGAAATAGGCCACCTGGTCCAGGAATATGTAGAGGTTTTCCAGGCACAGCGCCGCCTGCTCCCGGGTGAGCTTTTTGCCACCGTGGGCGGCCTGGTTGCCCAACACCCGGACCAGCTTCATCCTCTGCCAGACGTCCTTCCCCACGATATCCCGGAAGTCCCCGCCGTCCATGAGCGACGCAAGCCGGTCGTCGAAGGGCAGGGTGAGGCTGCCGTCCACGGAGTACATCCATTTGACGGCGGCTTCCATGGCCCGGCGGCAGGACAGGATGCAGGCGGCGGGGTCGATCTGGTAGATTTTTTCCGCCGCCACCGCCGCTTGGGCGAAGGGGGTAAATTGGGGGTCGGAGAGGAGGAAGGAGAAGTTGGTCATGGGATCACCTCAGTCAAAAACAAATATGAATCGAAGTCACTCCCTGTTATTGCTAACGCCTTAAGCCCAGTTTTCAGTTCTTCGCTGACGGCATAGCCAATTCTTTCAAATAAAATCTCGCCGCAAGCCATATTGGCAATTAAATTACATGTATAATTAAAAGGTCTGATTCGCCACAGATACTTATCTACCACAGGAGTACCTTTGTATTGTTGTATTTGTTGTATCAGCTCATCTCTATGACGTTTAAAAGAAGCTATAATAAGTCCTGTGATATTTCCATTCGGATATACCGGGCCATCGGGACCATAAGCAACATTTTCGTCTAAAATCATTGCATAGGGATTGCAGCAAACGTACCCGTCAATGTCTCTAAAAAGAAACAATTCTTGTTGTAACTGCGAGCAAATTTCTTTCTCAATAATTATTCTTGAATAAATAGCCTGTTTTTCGAGCCTATATGCTGAAACCACGGCGGGGCCAAATGTAACATTGTTATCGTGATAATATTTCCCATGGCATATTCCACCGCGAAATAATAAGCCAAGGTTTTTTTGCAAATAGCTTTCCGCAATATAAATTGCAATAATTATTGATTCTATGTTAGACGATGTAATCACAATACTGTCTGAAAAAAAGGAAACTTTTGTATCTAATTTTGGGGACGTATTATAGAAAAAGCGAAATTTTTCCACAAAGGTAAACAAATCTTGAGTTTTGGCCGCATTTTCTTCTTTGGAAACATAACTACTAAAACCAAGGATATCAACAAACGCTACAAAGTTTTGTGTATACTGCATGATTTAAACCTCACCCAAAATATTCCTGCATCAACGATTTTTTCAGCACTTCCAGTTTATCCAAGCTCTGTTGGATTGTCAACTTTTTCTGACCAATTTGTTCCCTTAATTTGACAAATTCCTGTTGAAGTGCAAGTGGAGGTAAATACAGTGCTATGCTCTGCATTTCTTGTGCGTTGATATTGGCTTGTCCAATGGCGGCCTTGCACATACCATAAAGCATTTGTTTAGAGAAATCAGCATTTAAAAATGAAGAAAGAAAATCTGGCAATATGTAGTTATTAACGCGAATTCTAATAACAAATCCTGCCAGTACCATCATTTCATCCCTGTTATAGACACAGGTTTTTCCTACTAATTCCTTACTATTTGTTCGATTAAAAAGAACATCACCACGTCTTACAGTGCATTTTGGCAGTTCGTTTTCTGGTACGTCTATTTTCTTGATATCCGATAAATCCAATTCACCACTATATGTAATGTTGTTCATTCTAAGATAAGGGTACTCACCATTCTCAACTGCGGGGCGGCTTGTCCCATATCGAACATCCACAACAACGTCCCGTATCTTACAGGTTTCCCAGTTCTTTGGATTGGCAGGAAATGTTCCAAACATCTCCACAAACCGCGCTTTGACCAGTTCGTCCAGTTTGGCAAGCTGTTGTTTGCGAAGAGAAATCAAGTCACTTATCTTATCCAGTATCTCAACAATATGCTGTTGCTCATCTTTGCTTGGAAGTCTGATATCAATTTCTTTGAGCCACTTAAAATGTCGGTTATAGCCTGTATTTGGTATTTTTGCATGACAAAGAGCATAGTACAGATATTTATAATTTGAGTTAGGCTCTTTGGCTTTCAGCAGTTTTACCCCGTCTGCACCAAGGAAACATGGTTTATCAACATATTTTATAATCCTTGTGTGGTCACCAAAAATTATGGCGGGAACATTTTCATACAGTCCCTCTGATTCATCTGAAAAGCCAGCAATATATTCCTGACCCTGATCTATAATTGGATATGTCCCATGGTCTAAATAATTTTCTTTGGGGATTTTACAACCATCTTTTGTGACATCTACAAAAATATCTAAAAATTTTGCCATCACACCATCCCCTCCAGTTCCTCCAGCCCTTTCTGAATCTCTGCCTCCAGCGCCCGCAGCTCCGCAAAAATCTCGCTGGTGGGCGGATACTCCACCGGCACATACTCCGTTTTCTTGTACTTGTTGATGGACAGATCGTACCCGTTTTCCACGATTTCCTCCCGGGGCACCAGGAAGGACTGCTCTGTGCGCGCCCGACTCTCCTCCGCCGCCAAGTCGTGGAACCGGGCCACGATGTCCGGGATGTCGTTGTCCGCCACGGGGGAGCGCTTGTCGTCCAGGCTGAACCCGTCGGCCCGCATATCGTAGAACCACACCTTGTCCGTGCCGCCGTGGCCGGTCTTGGTGAACACCAGCACCCCGGTGGACACCCCAGCGTAGGGCTTGAATACCCCGGAGGGCATGGAGATCACCGCCTCCAGCCGGTTGTTGTCCACCAGCTCCCGCCGGATGTCCTTGTGGGCCTTGGACGAGCCGAACAGCACACCGTCCGGCACGATGCAGGCGCATCGCCCTCCCACTTTGAGCATCCGCAGGAACAGCGCCAGGAACAAAAGCTCCGTCTTTTTCGTCTTGCACAGTTTCAGCAGGTCGGTGGACACGATATCCGCGTCCAGACTGCCCTTAAAGGGCGGATTGGCCAGGATCAGGGAGTATTTCTCCCGGTCCGGGTTCTGGTCGGACAGGCTGTCCCGGTACTCGATGAACGGATTTTCCACCCCGTGGGTCATCATGTTCATTGCCCCGATACGCAGCATGGTGCGGTCCATGTCGAAGCCGTAAAACATATGGTTCATGTAGTGGTCCTTTTTCTGCCGGTCAAAAAAGACCTCCTGCTTGCGGTGCTCCTTGAGGTACTCCCCAGCTGCCACCAGGAAGCCCGATGTGCCGCAGGCCGGGTCGCAGATCACCTCGTCCGGGCCGGGGGCCATGAGCTCCACCATCATTTTGATGATGTGCCGCGGGGTGCGGAACTGGCCGTTGACCCCGGCGGTGGCAATTTTGGACAGCAGGAACTCGTACACGTCGCCCCGAACGTCGCCCTCCCGTACCTGGGCCATCTGCTCATAGATGCCATCCAGCGCCGTGACCACCTTGTCCAGCATCAACGGCGTGGGAATTTTGAAAATGGCGTCGTCCATGTACTTGGCGTAAGCGCTGGCCTTGTCCCCGTGGAGGTTCTTGATGAAAGGAAACACCTGCTCCTGCATGACGGAGTACATTTTTTCGGCGGGGAAGTCGTGAAACACCAACCACTTAAGTTGGTTTCCGGGAACAGTGCGCTCACCAATGCGCACTTCCGACCCGAAAATGCTCTGGTAGGGGAGCCCCAACATGACGCTCTCCCGGGCTCGGAGGTTGTCCGTCTCATCCAGGTCGTGGATGAACATAAGGTAGGTCATCTGCTCCACCACGTCCAGCGGATTGGTAATGCCGCCGGTCCAGAAAATCTCCCAAAGGCTGTTGATTCTGTTTTTCAGTTCGCCTGTAATCATGCCAGCTGCTTCCTCTCTATTTCTATAGTGAATGGCTATTTGTTTTTGATGCCGTCGTGGAAAACTTGCCGCAGCAGATCCGTCACCCCTTGCGCGGCTTGAATCGTCGCAATCATCAAGAGGTCCCCGTCTACACCAGCCCAGTTGATGTCATAGCCTGCGCTGCGGATCAGTTGGGTGAGAAATGCCCGCTGTGACCTTCCGTTGCCTTCGCGGAACGGGTGCAGTTCGTTGGTGGCACAGTAGAAATCAACGATTTCCTCCACAAATTCATCGTGGGGGAGACCCCGATAGTAGTTGCAAGCCTTCAGCCGCCCGAAAATCAGATCAGCTCTCTGCTCGATTTCCTCGGCAGAGCAGAAGTGGGTGCCTTTCTTGCTGATATTCACTGTACGAATCTGCCCGGCCCAATCATAGAGATCAGAGAACAGAAAATGATGGACGGCCTTGTAGTGGGCAAAGTCAAAACCGCCTTCAAGTGGATTCTGTTCCAGCTTGGAGGCGTTGACAAAAGTGGCGAGGGCTTCCGCTTCATTCAGCGTGGCCTCGTCGCGGATATCCAGCTTGTTGATGAGCACTGTGGTGCCGGGGTAGCAGTTATCTTGAATCGGGTCAATACTGTATGCCATGATGCTAAGCCCTCCCAGCGGCCTTGGCAAGACGCTTCAGATAGTCTGCCAGCGTAGCTTCCCCGCGCAGGATGCGTTCGCACTGCTCCCGCATCTCCGGCGTCACCTCATAGCCCTCCATCCGGACGGAGGCCTCTGCGTTCTCCATGGGCAGGGGATAGGTGTTTTGATTAAAATTATTCATAAAAAAATCTCCTCGCTATAAAAGCGAGGAGATTGGAGCTGGTAATGTGACTCGAACACACGACCTGCTGATTACGAATCAGCTGCTCTACCGACTGAGCTATACCAGCGTTTGCTATGAGAACCGACTCCTCGCCGAATTCTTTTTTTAGTTTACCACAGATTTGGGGATTTGAAAAGAGATACCTTACGGACAACCAGAGACCTGCTGATTACGAATCAGCTGCTCTACCGACTGAGCTATACCAGCATAGAGTGACCCACAGCAAAAAGCATTGTAGCACAAGTCCTCGGGCCGCGTCAAGAGCGGAGGTGAAAAATATCTGTGAAAATGCCTTATAATCGGGTGGAAGAAAGGGGGAAGATGGGAAATCCCAGCATTGCATTTTTTACAGCAGTGTGATAAACTATTTTACAATAATTATCGCTTCGAGGCGGGAAAGGATCCTGGACTATGATTGACAGCTGGAATATCACAATTCCTGAATTGACTGGGGACGAACCCCGTCGGGCCTATATTTATCTCCCGGACTCCTGGGAGATGGATCCCGACCTGCGTTATCCCGTGCTCTATATGTTCGATGGGCACAACGTATTCTTCGACGAGGATGCCACCTACGGCAAGAGCTGGGGGCTGGGCGAGTACCTGGATGCCACCGAGACCCAGATCATCGTGGCCGCTGTGGAGTGCAATCACCACCCGGACAACGGGCGGCTGTCCGAGTATTCTCCCTGGTCTTTTTACACCGGCGGCTTTGGCCGGGTGGCAGGGCGGGGGAGAACCACCATGGAGTGGCTGGTTCACGCCTTCAAGCCGGAGATCGACCGGGAATTTCCCACGCTCCCCGGACGAGAGGACACCTTCATCGCGGGCAGCTCCATGGGCGGGCTCATGAGCCTGTATGCCCTGTTGGAGTATAACCGGTACTTTTCCCGGGCGGCGGCGCTATCCCCGTCCCTGTGGGTGGCTCCGGGGAAGGTTGATGCCCTCATCCGCACGGCGCGGGTGAACCCAAATACGGTGTTGTACATGGATTATGGCTCCCGGGAGCTGTCCAACCACGCCCAGACCTTCAAGCTGCTGGGCCGGACGGCGGCGGCGCTACTGGACAAGCGCGTCCTGCTGGACTTCCGCATGGTGCCCGGCGGCGACCACAGCGAGGCTAGCTGGGAGCGGCAAATCCCGTTTTTCATGAGAACCCTGCTTTACGGGCGGGAAGATCAATAATTGCGTCCCGCCCCGTAGGGCGGGAGGATTAACAAAAGCTAAGGAGAGAGCTGAATGGAGACACAATACTTTAAGAATTACAGCCCTGCCCTGGGCCGGGACATGGAGTGCAAGGTGTACGGCCATGCGGGCCGTCCCGTACTGTTCATTCCCTGTCAGGACGGCCGGTTCTTTGATTTTGAAAACTTCCACATGACCGACGCCTGGGCTCCCTGGATTGAGTCCGGCCAGGTGATGGTATTTTCCATCGACACCATGGACGCTGAGAGTTGGTCGGACAAGGGAGGCGATCCATACTGGCGCATCCGCCGGTACGAGCAGTGGATCGCCTATATCACCGATGAGATGGTGCCCTTCATGCGTGCCATGGTGAACGAGCGCAACGGCTGGACAGGCGAAGCCGGAGTGCTGGTGTTCGGGGCAAGCCTGGGAGCCACCCACGCCGCCAACCTGTTCTTCCGTCGCCCCGATCTGTTCGACCGTGTGCTGGCCCTCAGCGGCATCTACAGCGCGGACTACGGTTTCGACGGCTATATGGACGAGGTGGTGTACCGCAACTCCCCGGTGAATTATCTGGCGAATATGCCCAATGACCACCCCTTTATCGAGCTGTACAACCAGAAGAAGGGCGTTATTTGTGTGGGACAAGGGCCGTGGGAGATTCCCGACACCACCCGGCAGATGGCCCATATCTGCTACGAGAAGAATATCCATGTCTGGGTGGATTTCTGGGGCTGGGACGTGGCCCACGACTGGGACTGGTGGTATAAGCAGGTGGCCTATTTCGTACCCTATTTGTTAGAAAACTGAACTCACTAAAAAGAGAGAAGGAGAAAACAATGAAAAATGTCATCTTCATTTCCCCCAATTTTCCCACCAACTACTGGCAGTTCTGCCGGGAACTGAAAAACAACGGCATGAACGTGCTGGGCATCGGCGACGCGCCCTACGATGAGCTGCGGGGCGAGCTGAAGGACAGCCTCAACGAGTACTACAAGGTGGGCAGCCTGGAGAACTATGACGAGGTGTACCGCGCCGTGGCGTTCCTCGCCTTCAAGTATGGCCGGATCGACTGGCTGGAGTCCAACAACGAGTACTGGCTGGAGCGGGACGCCCAGCTGCGCACCGACTTCCACATCACCTCCGGCTTCCAGAGCGACGACATCCCCCGCATCAAATACAAGTCCAAAATGAAGGAGTTCTATGAGAAGGCGGGCATCCCCGTGGCGCGCTATCATCTGGTGGACGATGAGAAGGGCTGCCTGGCCTTCATCAAGAAGGTGGGCTGGCCGGTGGTGGTCAAGCCGGACAACGGCGTGGGCGCCTCCGACACCCACAAGCTGTCCAATGAGGAGGATTTGAAGCACTTCCTGGAGACAAAGCACGACGTTACCTATATCATGGAGGAGTTTATCCACGCCGAGGTCAACTCTTACGACGCAATTATCGACTCCACCGGCAAGCCCATCTTTGAGACGGGCAACGTCACCCCCATGTCCATCATGGACATCGTGAACGAGGAGGATAACTCCGTTTACTATATCGTCAAGGATCTGCCCGCCGACACAAAAAAGGCGGGCCGGGCCACCGTCAAGAGCTTTGGCGTCAAGAGCCGTTTCGTCCACTTCGAGTTCTTCCGCCTGACCCAGGACCAGGAGGGCATGGGCAAGAAGGGGGAGGTAGTGGCGCTGGAGGTCAATATGCGCCCCTGCGGCGGGTTCAGCCCCGACATGATGAACTTTGCCAACTCCACCAACGTGTATAAGATCTGGGCGGACATGATCGCTTTTGACAAGTCCACGCTGGAGACCGGGGACCACTTCTTCTGCGCCTATGCCGGCCGCCGGGACGGCAAGGATTTTGCCCTGGATCACGGGGCCGTCATGGAGAAGTACGGCGAACAGATGAAGATGGTGGACCGTATCCCCGACGTGCTGGCCGACGCCATGGGCAACCAGATGTACGTGGCCACCTTCAAAACAAAACGGGAGCTGGACACGTTCTATAAGGACGTGCTGAAGGTGAATAAGAAGTAAGCCAAAGCCTCGGCAGGGTCAGGCAAGATAGGCGGCGCATGGAAATGATCCATGCGCCGCTTCGCATTTTACTGCTGATCGTATTTTGCTCAGAATGGAATGTAATCACCAATAAACAAGAACTGTGTGTTATAATATAATGGGTGATGTCTATGAAATATGTAAACGCACATGAGGCTTTGCCGAAGGAATTGCTGGAAATGGTTCAAAAGCATTTTCAAGGCGGCTATTTATATATACCAAAGGAAAATGCTTTTAAGGAAAAGAGACAGACAGATTATAGGCTTGAGTTGGAGAAACGAAATCAGCATATATATTTGAAGCATCTTGAAGGGAGAACAAATGAACAGCTTGGGATGATATATCATTTGTCAGAGCCAAGTGTCAGAAGAATTATTTCAAAAGAAAAGGTGTGTTATCAAAGCATGAGAGAGATAATTGAACAGATTTTACCTTTATGGGGAATAGAAAACGGACAATTATTGCAAATATATCCATCAGCTTGGGTGATCGACGATTCCTATGTGATAAAAGTATATTATGACAAGAATGAATTGGAAAGAAACATAAAAGCATCGAGGATATTATTGGGCTGTGGTGTTCCGGTTGCGGAGATTGTGTTTACCAAAATGGGAGAAGAATATGTCGAACGTCAAAACGCTTATTTTCTCATGTCTAAAAAAATGAAGGGAAGCAATATTTCTGATATAAAAGATACGGAAATGGCTTGGGAAATGGGCTATGCAATTGCGCGGCTGCACATGGCATTTATACAGTGCGAAAAAGAAATCGCACTTTGGGACAATGGCCTGTTAAAGGAGATGAGGGGATGGGTGCGGGAAAATTTAGCAGATAATGAGTGGCGGATTGTAGGTGAAGCGGAATATTTAAAAGTGGTGGAGTCATTAGAGACTGTGTATGATTATCTGCCAAAACAGCTGATCCACAGAGATGTGCATTTTGGAAATTTTCTGTTTTTGCATGGCAATTTTGTTGGATATATTGATTTTGATTTGAGCCAAAAAAACATACGGATATTTGACATTTGCTATTTTTTAACGGGGTTGCTGGCGGAGGAAACATCGGACACGCTTACAAAAGAGGAATGGTTGGAAAGCGTTAAAGCGGTGATTGCGGGTTACGAAAGAATGATAAAACTTACTGAAAAGGAAAAAGAGGCCATTCCGTGCGTAATGGAATGCATTGAAATTTTATTTTCAGCATATTTTATCGGTACAAAAGATGTAAAACGTGCGAATGATGCGTACCATGTATTCCACTTTCTACAGGAATGCGAGGACGATATGAAAAACGTGATATGATATTTTTGCATATATCTCCGTTTTCTGGTCAAACTAAGGATACCATTGAAAAGGAGGTACGCACCTATGGCGAATTTGAGTTCCAAAGAACTGTCCGCCCTGGAAGATCAACTGGGTTTTGAGTGTATGCTGTGCTGCAAGTACCAGGACGCCGCCCAAGCCACCCAGGAAACTGAGCTGAAGAACACCTACAACCAGTACGCCGCCCAGCACAAGCGGAATTACGACACCCTGCTGGGCTTCTTACGCTAAGGAGGACCATCCATGAAGGACAACGAGATTATCACCGATCTGCTGCTCACCGAGAAGAAGATGAGCACCAACTACAACCTGTTCGCCTCCGAGTGCACCAACGTGCAGCTGCGGGATACCTTTGTCAATCTGCTCACCCAGGGCCACAAGACCCAGACCCAGCTGTTTGAGACGGCCAAGCAGAAGGGCTGGTACAAGGTGGAGCAGGCCCAGCCTCAGCAGATCGCCCAGGCCGAGCAGAAGTTCACCAACCAGGCCCCGACCATCAGCGGTTGAAATCTTAAAAATTCCTAAAGTGTGCCCCCGGTATCTGGCGATACCGGGGGCAATATGTTATACTGGTCGCTAAGCAATAAACTGGGAGGAACGACCATGGACACCGCCAACATTCTCGTCGTGGAAGACGACGTGGACATCAACCGCCTGCTGTGCACAATCCTGGAGGGAGCGGGCTATACCTGCCGCGCCGCCTTCTCCGGCAGCGAAGCCCTGCTGTGGGCGGAGAAATACGACTACGATCTGATCCTGCTGGATCTGATGCTCCCCGGGGTGACCGGGGAGGAGTTGATCGCCCGCATCCGCCGAGGCAAGACCATGCCCATCATCGTGGCCTCCGCCAAGGTGGGGGTATCAGACCGGGTGAACGTGCTCAAGCTGGGGGCGGACGATTTCATCCCCAAGCCCTTTGACAACGCCGAGGTTCTGGCCAGGGTAGAGGCGCAGCTGCGCCGCAGCCGCCAGTTCGGGGCGCCCAAGGCGGATATGCTGTCCGCCGGCCCCCTTGCGCTGGATAAGGACAGCCACACCGTAACCGTGAACGGCGAGGAGCTGTTCCTGACCGGCCGGGAGTTTGACATTCTGGCCCTGCTGATGGAAAATCCCCGCCGGGCCTTTTCCCGCGCCCAGATCTACGAGACCGTATGGGGCGAGGATTTCATCGGCGACGACAACACGGTGAATGTCCATGTGAGCAATCTCCGCTCCAAGCTGGCCAAGATCGACCCGGAGCGCACCTACATCAAGACCGTGTGGGGCATCGGCTTTAAGTTTAACCTTTCTTAACCTTTTCTTTCAGGAGTTTTGGGCTTTCGGCGGTATGATATGGTCAGTTCAAACAGAAAGGCGGAAACGCTATGACAGAAAACACAGCGGTAATGGCGACCTATGGCCTTCAGAAAGCCTACGGCTCCTGTCAAGCCCTGGACGGCGTGAATATGCTGGTGCGCCGGGGAGATATCTATGGGCTGGTGGGCCGCAACGGGGCGGGCAAGACCACCATCATGCGCATGATCAGCGGCCAATCCCAGCCCACCGGCGGGGAGATGGAACTGTTCGGTGCGTCGGGCAAGAATATGCGGTCTCAGCGTGAGCGCACTGGGGCCATGATCGAGATCCCCTCCTTTTCGCCCTTCCTGTCCGCCCGGGAGAACCTGGAATACTACCGCCTCCAGCGGGGCATTCCCGGCAAAGGCGCGGTGGACGAGATGCTGGAGCTGGTGGATCTGGCAGACACGGGAAAGAAGAAATTCAAGGCATTTTCTCTGGGTATGAAGCAGCGGCTGGGGCTGGCTTTAGCGCTGATGAACCATCCGGACTTCCTCATCCTGGATGAGCCCATCAACGGCCTGGATCCGGAGGGAGTGGCGGAGTTCCGGCAGATCCTGCGCCGGCTCAACCAGGAGCGGCAGACCACCATCCTGATCTCCAGCCACATCCTGTCCGAGCTGTCCAGCATCGCCACCCGGTATGGCTTTATGGAGCAGGGAAAGATCATTGAGGAGATTTCCGCCGAAGCCCTCCACGACAAATGCCGCACCTGTCTGCGGCTTGAGGTAGACGACGCGGCCAAGGCCGCCGCCGTCCTTCAGACCCAGCTGGGGACCGACAAATTCGAGGTACTCCCCGGCAATGTGGTTCAGCTTTACGACTGCTTGGACGACCCCAAACGGGCGTCCTACGCCCTGGCTCAGAACGGGGTGGCCCTGCTGGCCATGGAGCAGAAGGGCGCGGATCTGGAGGCCTATTTCCTGAACCTGATTGGGGGTGGCCGCAATGCTTAACTACATCCGAGCCGAGTTCTACAAACTGGTGCGCCGCAAGTACACCTACATTGCCCTGGCGGTCTTTCTGGCGCTGGAGGGGCTGTTGGTGGCGGGCTTTGCCTTCCACAACGCCCATTCCTATCCTAGCCCCTTCGGCGGGGCAATCACCATTGTCGTGGAGATGGGGGCCGTCGGCTTCTGCGTCTGCCTGCTCACCGCGGACATCGTGTTCGCGGGGCAGTACAAGAACTCCACGCTGAAAAATGAGGTGTCCTTTGGCCTGAGCCGCGCTCGCATCTATCTGGGCAAGCTCATCGCCCAGACCCTGTTGTCTGTTTTGTATCTGTTGGCCATGATGGGCTTCTTTATCGGCGCGTGCGCCATTGTTCTGCCCCTTGAGTCCGGCGCGGCGTTTTATTCCGCCTCGGAAGCCCTCTCTATCGTGGGCTGGTTCCTGGCGGCGGGCCTTCCCCTGTGGATCGGCGGGCAGGCGGCGGCCTGTATGTGCCAGTTCCTGGTCCAGGGCGACATGGCCTCGTCCTTTGTCTATGTGGGCATCGTCTTTGTACTGGACGGTGTTCTGGAGCTGATTGGCCTGCTCGTCCGGGGCAGGGTGGGGGACATTCTGCTTAAGATCTGCGAATATCTCCCCCGGCCGCTGCTGGATTCCGTCAAATCTACGGTGGGCGATTGGAATTACATGGGCCGGGCGTGGCTGGTAGGGGCGTTCTGGCTGGCTGCGTGTACCGCCATCGGTTCGTATGGGTTCAACCGAAAGGAGATCAAATGAAACACAGGAACGGTAAGACGAAAGGGGCAAAGCGTATGCCGCTGGCACTATGGATATCCATTGGGGCGGTCATTCTGTGTACGATTACCGCCAAGCATTACGAAAAAAAGTAAGACCGCGTTCAGCCGGGCCCTAAGGCCCGGCTGATGGTCGTGAGTGAGGTGTCCCATGAAAACTGCGTTCGTCGTGTTCCTTGTGCTCCTGTATATGCTGACATTCGGATGGAACGGTTGATACAGTTGATTGCGATGGGCCCGCTGGGCATTTGGGGCCCCATCCTGGTGCTGCTGCTATGCCTTTGGCTGGGCCGTGGGGAGCGTTCCCCCTGGTTTGTCAAGGCGGTTCTCCTTGCCTTGCTTGTTCTGCTGCTGCTCATTATGCTCGGCTACATCTGACGGGAGGGGGCGCTTTATGAAAACCGCCATCATTATTTTTCTGCTGTTGGTGATCGTCATTCAAGGGTTGCGGCGGCATACTCTGGAGCGGGGCCTCCGTCAGGCCGCCCAGCGTATGAGGGCCCAGATCGCCAATGAGACCACCGTCCGGCTGGCTCTGCCATGCCCCAGCGCGGGGGCGGAGGAGCTGCTGGTCTGCCTCAACGACCTGCTGGAGCTGCGCCAGTCCGAAAAGGCGGACTACCGAAGGAAGGAGCAGGAGCTCAGAAGGCAGATCGCCAACGTGTCCCATGACCTGCGCACGCCGCTGACCTCCATCCTGGGCTATTTGCAGCTTTTGGAAGGGGACGATCTGCCTTTGGAAAAGCGCCGGGAATATTTCCAGGTGATCGAGGGGAGGGCCCGCACCCTCCAGACCTTTATCGCTTCGTTTTATGATCTGTCCCGCATCGAAGGGGGCGAGCTGCCGCTGGAGCGGGAAAAGGTGGAGCTGGGCCGTGCGCTGTCCGATCAATTAACCGCAGCCTACGAGCAGATCGAGGAGGCGGGGCTTGAAATGGAGGTGGACATCGCCGACCATCTGCCCCCGGTGTGGGCGGACAGCGGCGCGGTGACCCGGATCTTCTCCAACCTGCTCACCAACGCCCTGCGCCACGGCTCGGACATCCTGTCCGTCAAGCTGTACCGGGAGGGGGGGTACATTATATCCTCCTTTTCCAACCGGGCGGATGACCTTACCGCAGAGGACGCCGCCCACGTGTTCGAGCGGTTCTACACCGCCGACAAAATGCGCACCGGGCAGTCCACGGGGCTGGGGCTTGCCATCGTCAAGGCGTTGGCGGAGCGCATGGGCCACACCGCCGCCGCCCGGTGGGAGGACGGCTGGTTCACGGTGCTGGTGCGGTGGAGCGTTTGAGGAAAGCATTGTTAATTTTTATAAAACGTTAATGGAGTCGGTGTTTACGCCGACTCCATTTTGTGGTAAAATAAGAAAGAATCTACATAGAAAAGGAGCCGATGTATATGGCTCAGCAGTCCGCGCAATTCCAACAGGCCCCGCCCCCGAAACGGCGGCGGGACGACGATTCTTCCCGCCAGCGGGACGACAGCGACCGCCGCCGGCGGGAGGAGCGCGCCACCCGCACCATCCGGGAATCGGAGCGCATTTTCCCTGACCCGAAAATGGGCCTTACCGCCGCCCAGGCGTCCGAGCTGCTGGAGCGGGGAATGGGCAACGAGGCCCCGGCCTCCAACGCCAAATCTACCCGCCAGATCATCCGGGAGAATACGCTGACCTTCTTTAACCTGGTGTTTGTGGTGCTGGCGGCCTTGCTGGTGCTGGTGGGGGATTTCAAAGATATGACGTTCCTGGCCATCGCCGTGGTCAACTCCGTCATCGGCATCATCCAGCAGCTTCGCTCCCGGGCCACCCTGGAGAAGCTGTCCCTCATCAGCGAGACGAGGGTGAAGGTGGTGCGGGATGGGCAGCTTGGCACCGTCCCCGTCCACAAGCTGGTACGGGAGGACATTGTGGAGCTGGGGGCAGGGGATCAGATCCCTGCTGACGGTCCGGTAATGTCCGGCCAGGTGACCGTAAACGAGGCGCTCATCACCGGCGAGGCCGACCCCATCACCAAGGACGTGGGGGACGAACTGCTCAGCGGCAGCTTTGTGGTGTCCGGCAAGTGCCGTGCCCGACTGGACCGGGTGGGCTCCGCCAGCTACGCCGCCCGGCTGTCTCTGGAGGCCAAGGCCGACCAGGGGGTGGGCCGCTCGGAGATGATGAAGTCGCTGGACAAATTGATCCGCTTCATCGGCTTTGCCCTGATTCCCATCGGCGCGGCTCTGTTTTACAACGAGCTGATGCTTCAGGAAAACACCTTTTCCGAGGCTGTCCCCGCTGTGGTGGCGGCGCTCATCGGCATGATCCCCGAGGGGCTGTACCTGCTCACCAGCGTGGCGCTGGCGGTATCCGTCATGCGGCTGGCCAAACGGGAGACCCTGGTGCATGAGCTTTCCGCTGTGGAAACCCTGGCCCATGTGGACGTTTTGTGTGTGGACAAGACGGGCACCATCACCCAGCCGGAAATGACCGTGCGGGAAGTGGTTCCCCTGGATGAGGATCGCTGCTCCATGTCCCGCGTGGAGGAGATTCTCAATGCCTATTACCGGGCCATTGACGCGGATAACGACACCGCCCGGGCTATGGCGGAGCGGTTCAACAAATCTTCCGTCTGGCAGGTCGCAAGCACTGTGCCCTTCACCTCGGCCAATAAATGGTCGGCGGTGGTGTTCAAGGCCTACGGAGCCTATGTTGTCGGCGCGCCGGAGTTCATCATGAAGGCCCGGTATGCCGATCTGGAACATATGGTTACCCCGTACCAGGAGCAGGGCTGCCGGGTGCTGCTGCTGGCCAAATGCGCCGGCGCCGCCATGGACAGGGGGCTTACCGGCCCGGTGGAGCCGCTGGCTCTGGCGGTGATCAACAATCCGATCCGGGAGGAGGCTCCCAAGACCTTCCAATACTTTGCCCAGCAGGGGGTTACCGTAAAGGTGATCTCCGGGGATAACCCGTCCACTGTGTCCGCTGTGGCTGTCCAGGCGGGTATCGCCGGAGCGGATCGGTACGTGGATGCCGCCACGCTGAAGGAGCCGGCCGACTACGCCCGGGCGGTGCGGGACTACAACGTGTTCGGCCGGGTAACCCCGGATCAGAAGCGCAAGCTGGTCAAGGCCCTGCAAAAGGCGGGCCATACGGTAGCCATGACCGGCGACGGCGTGAACGACGTGCTGGCCCTCAAAGACGCGGACTGCGGCATCGCCATGGCCTCCGGTTCGGAGGCGGCCTGTCAGGTGGCCCAGGTAGTCCTTTTGGATTCCAACTTTGCCTCTATGCCCGAGGTGGTGCAAGAGGGGCGGCGGGTTATCAACAACATCCAGCGGGCCGCGGCCCTCTACCTGGTGAAGAACATCATGTCGCTGTTTTTGTCCCTCATCAACCTGTTTGTCGGGTTCCCGTATCCGTTTGTCCCCATCCAGCTCACCCTCATCAGCGCCTTGACCATCGGCGCGCCCTCCTTTGTGCTGGCGCTGGAGCCCAACCACGAGATCGTGAAGGGGCACTTTATGACCAACGTCCTGCGCCGCGCCCTGCCGGGAGGGCTGACCAACGTGCTGCTCATCGTGGGCATTGAGCTGTTCACATTCGCGTTTGATTTTGAGCGGGTCACCCTGTCCACGCTGGCCACCGTCATTATGGGCGAGGTGGGTCTGCTGGTGCTGTACTACATCTCCAAGCCCCTGGATTGGAAGCGGTGGACTCTGCTGGGCGCCATGTCGACGGCCTTTGTCGTTGCGGTGCTGGGCTTTGGCCCCATGTTTGAGCTCTCACCCCTGGATTTCCAGGCGGGGTTGGTCATTGTGGTGTTCCTCATGCTCACCCCTTCGGTGATCTACGTATTTGAGCGGGCATTTGAGCTGATTGAGCTGTTTACGGCCCTGTGCAGGAAAAAGTTTGGCAAGCCAAAGCGTGCCGCAGTCCGGGGACGGTAAGCTGCGCAAGAGAAAAAGAGCGGCTCCACCAACGCGGTGGGGCCGCTCTTTACGAATGAACTGAGCGCTGTCCCTTGTCTCTTTATTCCTCCGGCTCCTGATGGTCGTGCTCATGGCAGCAAGAGCAGTCACCATTACAGAACTGATCGGGTTCGTAGGCGATGCCGTTTTTATCGTAATAGTCCTTGATAGCGGCGCGCACAGCCTCCTCCGCCAGCACGGAGCAGTGGATCTTGTGGGCGGGCAGGCCGTCCAGAGCCTCCACCACCGCCTGGTTGGTGAGAGCCAGGGCCTCCTCCACCTTTTTGCCCTTGATGAGCTCGGTGGCCATGGAGCTGGTGGCAATGGCGCTGCCGCAGCCAAAGGTCTCGAACTTCACATCGACAATAACGCCGTCCTCAATTTTGAGGTACATCTTCATGATGTCGCCGCATTTGGCGTTGCCCACCTCGCCAACGCCGTCGGCATCGGCAATCTCACCCACGTTGCGGGGATTGCGGAAATGATCCATCACTTTTTCACTGTATAACATAATTGCGTTCTCCTCTCTGCAATGCTTTCCAAACGGGGGACATATTCCGAAGGTACTCGACAACTTCCGTGGTTGCCGCCGCGATGGTCTCCACGTCCTCCATGGTGTTGTCCCGATCCAAAGTGAGGCGCAGGGAGCCGTGGGCCACCTCGTGGGGCCGCCCAATGGCCAGCAGCACATGGCTGGGATCCAGGGAGCCGGAGGTACACGCCGACCCGGAAGAGGCGGCGATGCCCTTGTCATCCAACAGCAGCAGGAGGGATTCGCCCTCAATGCCCTCGAAGCAGAAGTTCACATTGCCGGGCAGGCGGCGCTCCCGGTCGCCGTTGAGGGCGGAGTGTGGGATAGCGGACAGCTTCTCAATTAGCGCGTCCCGGAGCCCAGCCGCGTGGGCATCGTTCTCCTCCATGTGGGCGCAGGCATCCTCCAGCGCGGCAGCCATGCCCATAATGGCCGGCAGGTTTTCCGTGCCCGCCCGGAAGCCCCGCTCCTGAGCCCCGCCGTGGATGAAGGTGAGCAGGGGAGTGCCCCGGCGCACATACAGCGCCCCCACGCCCCGGGGGCCGTGGAACTTGTGGCCGGACAGGGACAGCATATCGATATTTTGGGCGTCCACGTCGATGGGCAGGTGGCCCACCGCCTGCACTGCGTCGGTGTGGAAGGGGATTTTCCGCTCCCGGCACAGGGCCCCGATCTCAGCGATGGGCTGGATGGTGCCGATCTCGTTGTTGGCGTACATGATGGACACCAGGGCGGTGTCCTCCCGGATGGCGGCGGCCACGTCCTCCACTTTGACGATGCCGCTCTCATCCACCGGCACCAGAGTGACCTCAAACCCCTCCTTGGACAGCTGATCCATGGTATGGAGGACGGCGTGGTGCTCGATAGCAGTAGTGATGAGGTGCTTTTTGCCGCGGCGCGCCCCGAACTTGGCAGCGCTGACGATGGCCTGGTTGTCGGCCTCGCTGCCTCCGGAGGTGAAGTAGATCTCCCGGGGCTGGGCGCCGATGGCACGGGCCACCGCCTCACGGGCGGTTTGCAGCGCCTCCTTGGCCTGCTGGCCGGGGGTATGAAGGCTGGAGGGATTGCCCCAGAACTGTTCCATGGCGTTCAACATGGCCTGCTGAGCGGCGGAGCAGGTTTTTGTGGTTGCGGCGTTGTCCGCGTATACCATACTTAATCCATCTCCTTAATCTGAGCGCCTGAGCCGTCACGAACAGGCGAAGCGTGATATCGTTGAGTACTTGTATCGCCAAAATCATACCGTAAAAAGCATACCTTGTCAATAGGAATTATAGAAATTCTTCCAATGAATTATGGGAAAAAGATGAATAAGGCTGGAATATATTCAGAAAAAATGAATGAACACCCGAATATGTGGAATATCGACCAGAAAGCCAGAGAGAAGTTCGAATAATTATGCAAAAAACCACTTGCCAACGGCGAAGCAGGGTAGTATACTTTTACCAATAGCACAGACGGGCATTTTGCGGCTGTAAAAAATGGAGGGAATCATTATGACTGACGTGAAAAAAGTAGTGCTGGCCTATTCCGGCGGGCTGGATACATCCATTATTATCCCCTGGCTGAAGGAAAATTACAACAACCCTGAGATTATCGCTGTGTCCGCTGATGTGGGCCAGGGCGATGAACTGGATGGCCTGGAGGAGAAGGCCATCAAAACCGGCGCGTCCAAGCTGTATATCGAGGATCTCACCGACGTGATGGTGGACGAGGTGATTATCCCGTCTATGATGATGGGGGCCAAGTATGAGGACTATCTGCTGGGCACCGCGTTTGCCCGGCCGGTGATTGCCCGCCGCCTGGTGGAGATTGCCAAGAAGGAGGGGGCCGATGCCATCTGCCACGGCTGCACCGGCAAGGGCAACGACCAAGTCCGCTTCGAGCTGGCCATCAAGCGCTTCGCCCCCGAGATGAAGATTATCGCCCCCTGGCGTGAGTGGGACATCAAGGGCCGGGACGAGGAGATCGACTACGCCGAGGCCCACAACGTGCCCCTGAAGATTTCCCGTGAGACCAACTATTCCAAGGATAAGAACCTGTGGCACCTGAGCCACGAGGGCCTGGATCTGGAGGATCCTGCCAACGAGCCGCTGTACGATAAACCGGGATTCCTGGAGATGGGCGTGTCCCCGGTCATGGCCCCCGACGCCCCCGCTTACGTCACCCTGGACTTTGAGAAGGGCTGGCCGGTGGCCATCGACGGGGAGAAGATGAAGGCGTCCGACATCATCCGCAAGCTGAACAAGCTGGGCGGGGACAACGGCATCGGTCTGCTGGACATCGTGGAGAACCGTCTGGTGGGCATGAAGGACCGGGGCGTGTACGAGACCCCGGGCGGCTCCATCCTCTACCGGGCTCATGAGGTGCTGGAGATGATCACGGTGGACAAGGACACCAAGCACATGAAATCCAAGCTGGCGGTGGATTTTGCGGATCTTGTGTACAATGGCAAGTGGTTTACCCCTCTGCGGGAGGCCCTCCAGGCCTTTGCTGTAGACACCCAGAAGCACGTCACGGGACAGGTAAAGCTGAAGCTGTACAAGGGCAACATCATCACCTCCGCCGTCACCTCTCCCGAGACGCTGTATTCCGAGAACTTGGTGACCTTTGAGGAGAGCGACTACGACCAGAAGGACTCTCAGGGCTTCATTAACTTGTGGGGCCTGCCGGACAAGGTGCAGGCGCTGCGGGAGCAGGGGAAGCTGTAAAATATTATGCGGGCGGCCATCGGCCGTCCGCCCCATGAACAGGAGCGATTTCTATGAAACTCTGGGCGGGCCGTTTCCAGAAGGAGACAGACACCCTGGTGAACGACTTCAACTCGTCCATCGGCTTTGACGCCCGGCTGTACGAGCAGGACATCCGCGGTTCCATGGCTCATGCCGCTATGCTGGGCAGAACCGGCATCATCGAACAGCATGAGGCGGAGAAAATCGTGGAGGGGCTTCAGGCCATCCTAGCGGATATCGAGGCCGACCAGGTGGAGTTCTCCCTGGATAATGAGGACATCCACATGAACATCGAGGCCCTGCTCACCGAGCGCATCGGACAGACGGGCAAGCGGCTGCACACCGCCCGCTCCCGCAACGACCAGGTGGCCACGGATTTCCGGCTGTATGTGAAGGAGGAGATTCCCCGCATCGTCGGCCTGCTGCTGGATCTGGAAAAGGTGCTGGTGGAAAAGGCCAAGGCCAATGTATCCACCGTCATGCCCGGCTACACCCATTTGCAGCGGGCCCAGCCCACCACCTTCGGCCACTACATGATGGCTTATGCCAATATGCTCAAACGGGACATCACCCGGCTGGAGGACTGTTTGGAGCGGATGGATGAGTGCCCGTTGGGTTCCGGCGCGCTGGCCACCTCCACCTATCCTGTGGATCGGTTCCAGACCGCCGTCGGCCTGGGCTTTGCCAAGCCCACAGACAACTCCATGGACTCGGTGTCCGACCGGGATTATGCCATTGAGCTGCTGTCGGCGCTGTCCATTCTGATGATGCACCTGTCCCGGTTCTCCGAGGAGATCATCCTGTGGTGCTCCTGGGAGTTCAAGTTTGTGGAACTGGACGACGCCTATTCCACCGGCTCGTCCATCATGCCCCAGAAGAAAAACCCCGATGTGGCCGAGCTGGTCCGGGGTAAGACGGGACGGGTGTATGGCTCCCTCATCACCCTGCTCACCGTGATGAAAGGCCTGCCCCTGGCCTATAACAAGGATATGCAGGAGGACAAGGAGCCGGTGTTCGATGCCATCGACACGGTGGAGCTGTGCGTCCCCGTGTTCGCCGCCATGCTGGATACCTTGACGGTGAAGGACAAGAACATGGCCCGGGCGGCGTCGGTGGGCTTCATCAACGCCACCGACTGCGCCGATTACCTGGTGAAGAAGGGGATGCCTTTCCGGGAGGCGTACATGATCGTGGGCCGGCTGGTTCATAGGTGTATCCGTATAGGAGAAAGCCTTGACACCCTGCCTCTGAAAGACTTCCGGGCCATCTCCCCGCTCTTCGATGAGAGTGTGTACGACGCCCTCCAGCTCAACACCTGTGTCAATGAGCGCAAGGTGTACGGCGGTCCGTCGGAGGAGAGCGTAAAGAAGCAGATCGAACTCATTGAGGAATTCGTGGCCCAACGGAAGACGGAGGCGTGACATGGATCTTTTTCCCTATTTCAAAAGTGTTCTGGAGCAGGATCGCAGCGCGGTGGTTCTATGCGATCTGGAGCACACGATCATCTACATGAATCCCACGGCGGGGGAGCGGTACGCTAAGTACGGCGGTATGGAGCTGGTGGGCAAGAGCCTTTTGGACTGCCACTCACCCCAGGCCAATGAGATGATTAAAAAGGTTGTGGCATGGTTCCAGGAAAATTCGGGGCACAATCTGATTTACACCTTCCGCAACGAGAAGGAAAACAAAGATGTGTACATGGTGGCGCTGAGGGACGACGATGGAACGCTCATCGGCTACTATGAAAAGCACGAGTACCGCGACCGGGAGACCATGAAGATGTACGATTTTGAGCCGTGAGCGTGGCGTAGGATGTGAACAAAATGGGCAAGCCAAAAATCTACATTGACGGCAGAGAGGGCACCACCGGTCTGCAAATTTACGAGCGGTTGGAGGGCCGGGACGACATCGAGCTGCTCCTCATTGACGAAAACAAGCGCAAAGATTTGGAGGAGCGGCGTAAGCTGCTCAACGCCGCCGACCTGGTATTCCTGTGCCTTCCCGATGACGCAGCCCGTGAAGCGGTTTCCCTTGTCACCAACGATAATACCAGGATTATAGACTGCTCCACAGCCCACCGAACCAACCCTGACTGGGTTTATGGCTTTCCAGAGCTGTCCAAGCTGCACCGGGCACAGATCATGAATGCGAAACGGGTGGCAAATCCGGGCTGCCACGCCACAGGGTTTCTCAGTATCGTGGCTCCTCTGGTGGGCATGGGACTGCTGTCTCCCGACACCGCGTTATCCTGTTTCTCCCTCACCGGCTACTCCGGCGGGGGAAAGAAGATGATTGCCCGGTATGAACAGGGCGACCGCCCCCCGGCGTTCAGCAGTCCCGCCCTCTACGGCCTGCTGCAAAACCACAAGCATCTGCCCGAGATGCAGCTGCGCAGCGGGCTGGAGGTTCCGCCGGTGTTCGTTCCTGTTGTGGACGACTATTATAAAGGAATGGCCACCACGGTTTGTTTCCATGTGTCGCAATTCCGCAACATAGCCGCCCTGGCGGAGACGCTCCATGTATCGCCGCTCCAGGCGGTTTGGCAGAAGCTTCGGGAGTTCTACCTCTGGTCTGATGGAGGAAACGGCATTGTCCGGGTGGAGGGCGACCCCACTGACCCGGAAACCGGCATCGACAGCGGCTTTAAGATTTATGCCAATATGTGGCGGGGGAAGGACACCTTGTCCATGATTGTGGCGGGCAATGACGAGCAGTTTACCATCACCGCGCTGTTCGATAACCTGGGTAAGGGCGCGTCCGGCGCGGCGGTTCAGAATATGAATCTGATGCTTGGCTTTGAGGAAACCAAGGGGTTGAATATCTGATATGAGTGGGGGCGGCGCACCGCTGCGCCCCGCGTCCGATCAAAAGTGAGGAGTTATGGGAATGCTGAAAGAAATATCCGGCGGCGTGTGCGCCGCCAAGGGTTTTACCGCTTCCGGCGTGCATTGCGGGGTGAAAACCGGGAGCAGTCCGGACAAGAACGACCTGGCGATGATCCTGTCCGAGTGTGAGTGCTCCGCCGCCGCGGTGTATACCATGAACCGGGTGAAGGCCGCCCCCATCTATGTGACGATGGGCAATCTGGAGGATGGGGTGTGCCGGGGGATCATCGCCAACAGCGGAAACGCCAACGCCTGCGCCCCCATGAGCCATGAGAACGCGGAGCGGATGTGTGCCCTGGCCGCCCAGGCCACCGGGCTGAAGAGCGCCGATTTCGTGGTGGCCTCCACCGGTGTGATCGGCCAGGAGTTGAACATCTCCGCCATTGAGAAGGGAATGCCCGCGCTGGCCTCCGCCCTGAGTACGGAGGGCTCCGACGCCGCGGCCCACGCCGTCATGACCACTGATACGGTGAAAAAGGAGACCGCTGTTTCGGTGAGCATCGGCGGCAAGCCCGTCACCATCGGGGCCATTGCCAAGGGCTCCGGCATGATCCACCCCAACATGGGGACTATGCTGTGTTTCATCACCACCGACTGCGCCATCACCCACGATGTGCTCCAAGACGCCCTCCACGAGATCGTCCCCCGCACCTTTAACCGGGTGACGGTGGACGGAGACACCTCCACCAATGATATGTGCGTGGTGCTGGCCAATGGCCTGGCGGGCAACGAGCAGATCGAGTGGAAGGACGACAGCTACACCGTATTTTATAAGGCGCTCCATCAGGTGTGTGAGACGATGGCCAGGGCGATCGCCGCCGACGGCGAGGGCGCTTCCCGGCTGGTGACCTGTACGGTCCGCTGCGCCCGCAGCGAGGAGAGCGCCGAGCGCCTTGCCAAGGCGGTGGTAGGTTCTTCGCTGGTGAAGGCGGCGCTGTTTGGCGCGGACGCCAACTGGGGGCGGGTTTTGTGCGCCATGGGCTATTCCAAAGCCCCCTTCCGCCCGGAGTATGTGGATATCGGCTTCTCCTCCATCCAGGGGAGCATCCTGGTGTGTGAGAAGGGTGTCGGCCTTGACTTTGACGAGGAACTTGCCAGAAAAATCCTCAGCCAGGACGAGGTGGTCATCGATGTTTCCCTGAACGAGGGCGGCAGCGAAGCTACCTGCTGGGGCTGTGACCTGACCTACGAATACGTAAAAATCAATGGTGACTATAGAACCTGAGGGCCGGACGTTTTCTGCGGCGTGATACCCTTTAGCCCTGCGGGGCGGCTTTATAATTTTACCTTGAAAGGGAGCTTTTCCATGTCCTCACTCATTGAGCGCGCTCAGGTGCTGGCCGAGGCGATGCCCTACATTCAAAAATTTAACGGGAAGACCATAGTGGTAAAGTACGGCGGAAACGCCATGATCTCAGAGGAGCTGCGCCAGGCGGTGATCTCCGACCTGATCCTGCTCTCCCTGGTGGGAATCCGGGTGGTGGTGGTACACGGCGGCGGGCCGGAGATCAGCGATATGCTGAAACGGCTGGGACACCAGTCCAAATTCGTGGACGGCCTGCGCTACACCGACGAGGAGACTATGGATGTGGTGCAGCAGGTGCTGTGCGGCAAGGTGAACAAGGATCTGGCGGCCCTCATCAACAGCCAGGGGGGCCAGGCGGTGGGCCTGTGCGGCATGGATGCCGACCTGTTCCAGGCTGCTCGGCTGGACGAGAGGTATGGGCTGGTGGGCTCTATCCAGAAGGTGAACCCCTCCGTTGTGGAGGACGCGCTCCACAACGGCTACATCCCCGTGGTGTCCACCGTGGCCCAGGGCGTTGACGGGCCGACCGCTTACAACGTGAACGCCGACACCGCCGCCGCCAAGCTGGCGGTGGCGCTGAACGCGGAAAAGCTGATCCTGCTCACCGACGTGCGGGGCCTGCTCACCGACCCCCAGAACGAGGGCACTCTGCTCCACCAGGTCCGGGCGTCGGAGATCCCCGGCCTCATCAAGGACGGGGTGATCCAGGGGGGCATGATCCCCAAAATCGACTGCGCCGCTGAAGCGGTACGCTCCGGGGTGAGGAGCACCGTCATCCTGGACGGACGCATTCCCCACTCCATCCTCATTGAACTGCTCAGCGACGCGGGCTTGGGCACAATGATCACTGTGTAAGGAGGCGCCGAAGGTGACCTTTGAAGAGCTGAAAAAACTGGATAGCCAATATGTTGTGCAGAGCTATGGCCGCAACCCCATTGCCATCGACCATGGACAGGGAGCCACTCTATATGGTGTGGACGGGAAGGAGTACATCGACTTTGCCTCCGGCATCGGTGTGCTGTCGGTGGGCACCGCCAATCCGGAGTGGCAGGCGGCCGTCGCCAAACAGGCGGGGAAGCTGGCCCACATCTCCAACCTGTACTACTCGGAACCCTATATCCGTTTGGCGGAAAAGCTGTGTACCCGCTCCGGCATGGCGGCGGCGTTTTTTGGCAATTCCGGCGCGGAGGGCAACGAGGGCATTATCAAGCTGGCGCGGAAGTATTCGTGGGAGAAGTACGGCGAGGGAAGGGGCACTGTCATCACCCTGAACCGCTCGTTCCACGGCCGCACCATTACCACCCTGGCCGCCACCGGCCAGGATGTGTTCCACAAATATTTTTTCCCCTTCACTGAGGGCTTCCGCTGGGCGGATCCCAGCATTGACTCTGTCTGGCAGACAGCGGGCGATGACGTCTGCGCTGTGTTGGTGGAGTTGGTGCAGGGTGAGGGGGGCGTGCTGCCCCTGGATCCCGGGTTTGTACACGATCTGGCCAAGCTGTGCGCGGATCGGGACTGGCTTTTCCTGGTGGATGAGGTGCAGACCGGCATAGGCCGGACCGGATCGCTGTTCTGTTTCCAGCAGTACGGCGTACAGCCTGACGCTCTGTCCTTTGCCAAGGGGATCGCCGGGGGCCTGCCCATGGGCGGCTTCCTGGTGAATGAGAAGTGCCGCCATGTGTTCGCGCCGGGAGACCACGCCTCCACCTTCGGCGGCAATCCAGTGTCTGCGGCAGCAGCCAACGCGGTGCTGGATATTTTGGATGACGAGGCCATTTCCCAGGTGAAAGAAAAAGGGGAATACCTGCGAGCCGCTATTGAGTCTATGAATCTGCCCTGCCTGGGCAAGACGCGGGGCATGGGCCTGATGATTGGCGTGGAGGTGTTGGATGGCTTCTCCAACAAGGAGCTGTGCGCCAAGCTGAACCAGGCGGGCCTGCTCAGCCTCACCGCCGGGCCGGGTCTGCGGTTCCTGCCGCCGCTGACCATCACCAAGGAAGAACTGGATAAGGGGCTGGCCATCCTGAAAGCGGCCCTTTCTTAAAATGGAGGAGATACCGGTGAAAAAAGACTTACTCAAGCTGCTGGATCTGTCCAAGGAGGAAATTGCCGAAATCCTGGATATGGCGGACCAGATGAAATACAGCCAGAAGCACGGAATTGCCCATGACTACCTCAAGGGCAAGACCCTGGCCATGATTTTCGAAAAAAACTCCACCCGCACCCGGGTGTCCTTCGAGGTGGGAATGTACCAGTTGGGCGGCCACGCCCTGTTCCTGTCCGGCAAGGAAAGCCAGATCGGCCGCGGGGAGCCGGTGGAGGACACCGCGCGGGTGCTGTCCCGGTACTGCGACGGCATCATGATCCGCACCTACGGCCAGTCCGAGGTGGAGGAATTGGCGAAATACTCCTCCATCCCGGTGGTGAACGGCTTGACCGACTTTGCCCACCCCTGCCAGGTGCTGGCGGACCTGATGACCATCCGGGAGAAGATGACCCGGCTGGAGGGGCTGAAGCTGGCCTTCATCGGGGACGGCAACAATATGGCCAACTCCCTGATTGTGGGCGGCCTGAAGTGCGGCATGGACGTGTCCGTGGCCTGTCCGGAGGGATATGACCCCGATCCGTCGGTGCTGGACTTTGCCAAAACGGTGACGGACTGCAAGTTCGAGCTGGTGCGTACCCCGGCCGAGGCGGCGAAGGATGCCGACGTGGTGATCACCGACGTGTGGGCGTCCATGGGTAAGGAGGAGGAGCGGGCCGTCCGGGCGAAGGCCTTCGCGGGCTACTGCGTGGATGAAGCGCTGATGGAGCTGACCCACCCCGGCTGCATGGTGCAGCACTGCCTGCCCGCCCACAAGGGGGAGGAGATCAGCGCCCAGGTGTTTGAGGCCCACGCCGACGAGATCTTTGAGGAGGCGGAGAACCGTCTGCACGCCCAGAAAGCTGTGCTGTACCTGTTGATGAAGGATTGAGCAAAGTCCCCCTTGCAGTGCAGGGGGGACTTTGTTATAATTGGGCCAAAGGAGGGAAGGGCGATGACTGCTCAGGAACAATTGCGGCAATGGATCAAAGATAGCGGCAATATTGTCTTTTTTGGCGGGGCGGGCGTGTCCACCGAGAGCGGCATCCCTGACTTTCGCAGTGTGGACGGCCTTTATAATCAGAAATACGACGAGCCGCCGGAGACCATTCTCAGCCACACCTATTTCACCCGCCGCACGGAGGACTTTTACCGTTTCTATCGGGATAAAATGCTGTGCCTGGACGCGAAACCCAACGCCGCCCATCTCAAGCTGGCGGAACTGGAGCGGGCGGGCAAGCTGAAGGCAGTGGTCACCCAGAATATCGACGGGCTGCACCAGCTGGCGGGCAGCCAGACGGTGTATGAGCTCCACGGCTCGGTTCACCGCAACTACTGCACCAAGTGCCGGACGTTTTTCGGCGTGGACTTTATTGCCGGGGGAGAGGGAGTGCCCCGCTGCCCGGTGTGTGGGGGGCTGGTGAAGCCAGACGTGGTACTCTATGAGGAAGGGCTGGATCAGGACACGGTGGAGGGGGCCGTGCGGGCCATCGCGAAAGCGGACGTGCTCATCATCGGCGGTACGTCCCTGGTGGTGTATCCCGCCGCGGGGCTCATCAACTATTACCGGGGGAATAAGCTGGTACTCATCAACCGGGATCCGACGCCCTACGACGGGCGGGCCGATTTGGTGATCCACGATTCCATCGGAAAAGTACTGGGAGAGATTGAATGATGAACGAGAGAAAGCCAGATCGTGTGGGCCAGGTATTTGCCGCCCTGGGCAAATCGGTGTGCTATGTGGCGCTGTTTCTGGGGATGCAGGTGGCGGTAATGCTGCCTCTGATTGTCTCCATTATTTCGGAAGCCATTACCGGGGAATCGGCGGTGGACGAGGACGCTATTCTGGCCCTGCTCAGCGTCGATACGATGACCTTGTCGCTGATTTCCGGCCTGCTTACCCTTACCGTTGTGCTGGTCTTTTACCTCATCCGGCGGAAAAAGTTTGGCGAGGCGCTGTGGCTGCGGCCCGTGCCCGGGCCAGCCCTGCTGACGGGGGTGACGCTGGCGCCGGGGCTGTACGTGGTGATCACGGTGGCGCTGGCCCTGCTGCCCGAGGCATGGCTGGACAGCTACAGCGAGGCATCCGCAGGCATTGACAGCGGCACCCTGATCGGGGTAATTGCCGTAGCGGTGGTGGCCCCAGTGGTGGAGGAGATCATTTTCCGGGGGCTGGTCATGAACCGGTTGGCCCGGGTTATGCCAGGTTGGCTGGCGGTTATACTGTCCGCCGCCGTGTTCGGGGTGTGCCACGGACACCCGGTCTGGTTTGCCTACGCCTTTGTGCTGGGCGCGATCTTTGGCTTCATTGATCTGCGGGCGAATTCTATCCTGCCGTCTATCCTGGGCCACGTGGCCTTCAATGCTATCGGCCAGGTACTCTCCTTCATCCCGGAGACAGAGGAGGGGGCGGGGCTTGTGGTTGCGTTGGGTGTGTTGATCGTGATCGGCATCATCGCCCCGATCCTGGACCGTAGGGCCATTGCCGCCCTGTTCCGGCCTGTGGCCAAGCCTCTTCCGGCGCAGGAATTACCCGTGAAACCCCAAAATTACGATTACGATCCCTGGGACGAATGAGAGATTCCTGCCAGAGCAGGGAGACACATAATTCCGTACGATTATCGGCGAAGAATAATAAAAAGCAGGAAGGCCCCGCGCTGTTGGTGTTGGGCCTTCTTGCTTAAATATTTTATCGAAAAACAATAAAAAATACTTGACAAACGATAATGCAAGTGGTAAGCTCATGGACAAGAGGTGGTAAGTATGGATAAGACTTCTGTGCAGAAGCTGGCCCGTGTGCTGCGGGTGCTGGTCATTATCACGTTCGTGTGTAATATCATTACACTGTTTTTTGTGCCCGCTCTGGCGGGGCTGATGGCAGAAAACAGGTGGGACGGCCAGGCGCTCCAGCGAATATTGGAGGGAGGCCCATATCAGAGCTTTTTCCTTCAGTTCATTGTATACGGTTGGCATCCGGTCGTCTGGATGCTGGCGCTGACAGGGGAGGACTTCTATTGGCCGGTGCTGACACTATTTCTGCTGTTTTGCGGTATATGTACCGCCGTCATCCTTTGGCAGGGTAAACGGGTGCTGGACACGATACTAAAGGGGAATCCCTTTACATTAAGTAACGCAGTCAGCCTGAAGCGGGCAGCGGTGTGCTGCTTTGTGATCGCCGGCGCGGCGCTTTTGCGGCTGATTTGGGGATTTGCCACCTATCGAAGTATTTTACCGCTGCTCACCTACAATGCCCTGTTCGTCCCCATCTTCCTCATGGCGGGGCTTCTGTGCATGGTCATGTCCGCCCTGTTCCGGCAGGCCGCCGAGATCAAGGCGGAGAACGACCTGACCATATAGGGGGCGGCGTATGGCGATTATCGTGAACCTGGACGTGATGATGGCCAAACGGAAGATGTCCCTGGGGGAGTTGTCCCAGAAGGTGGACGTCACCATGGCCAACCTGTCCATTTTGAAAAACAATAAGGCCAAAGCGGTGCGATTTTCCACGCTGGAGGCCATCTGCAAGGCGCTGGACTGTCAGCCGGGGGACATTTTGGAGTTTGTCCCCGAAGCAGAGAGACCCGACAACAAAACAAAGAACGATCCCGATGACCGCCCCTGGCCATAGGGGCGGTTTTTTGCGGCCCATTTTGAAAGGAGATGATACAATGAAACGCTTTTTAACCCTTGTTTTGATTTTATTTGCACTGCTTTATACTCTTCCGAGCTACGAAGTTGGGAGCGAAGAGGAGAACGGATTGTCCCGAATAGGGAAGGCGCTGGGGGTGGATCTGTCCGCTGGGACGCTGATTCATTTTGAGGACAGCCACGGTGGATTCCATGGAGATGGGCTGACCGTTGCCGTGGTGGAGTTGAACGGACTGGCGGAGGGGCTGGAGGACACCCCTGGGTGGAAGCCCCTGCCTATGTCGGCGAACGCAGCACAGGCTGTCAGTTTGTGCAGGGATGAGGGCGCGTCGGTGAAGGAGGGCTTTTACTTCCTCTATGACCGTCATAGCGAGAGCGAGGAGCCCTATGACGATACGGAGCTATGCGATCGATATTCTTGGAATTTCACTGCGGCGGTCTATGACAGCCAGTATGGACGGCTGTATTTTTATCAATTTGACACATAAAGGAGAAATGGAACGATGAAAAAACGTATCTATGCGGTGTTAGCGGCATTGTTTACCCTGGCTGCCCTGTCCGGCTGCGGCAGCGCCGGAGAGAAGATCGATTACAATTTGGTGTTCGTTAACAATTCGGATGCTACCATCGTCGAGGTCGTGGCGGATTTTGTAGACCGGGATTCAGGGGTGCGGAATGCCGACAGCAGCCCACTGAAACGGGGAGAGACCTTCGGCTTTGAGGCGGGGGAGTACCCGGTGACGGTGCTGGTGTACGACACGGCTGTTGGTAGGATCGCAGAAAGGGAACTGGCCCGAATTGTAATCACCGAGGCCCCGCTAGAGGGGGAGCGGTGGTATGTCACAGCTCAGGATGGGACACACGGTCTTGTGCTGACGGCAGATACCGAGCGGTCAGCGGGGGCGTGAGTTGTGAAGGGCTGCTATGATGCTGCATTTTTCTGATCCGTGCCCATGCTTTTCTATGCCCGCGCCTTGCTTTTTGCGCTCAATCGCGATATAATAAGAGAAAAACAAGAGAAATGAGGTGCGGTCATGATCGCGGATGAGAGACAATTCCACATCAACTGCAAGCAGGGGGACGTGGGGCGGTACTGTATCCTCCCGGGCGATCCCGGGCGGTGCGAGAAGATTGCCCGCTACTTTGACAACCCTGTCCATGTGATGACCAACCGGGAGTACGTCACCTATACCGGCACCCTGCTGGGCGAGAAGGTGAGCGTCACCTCCACCGGCATCGGCGGGCCCTCCGCCTCCATCGCCATGGAGGAGCTGGCCAACCTAGGCGCGGATACCTTTGTGCGGGTGGGCACTTGCGGCGGTATCAAGCTGGATGTCACCAGCGGAGATGTGGTCATTGCCACCGGGGCTGTCCGCATGGAGGGTACCAGCCGGGAGTACGCCCCCATTGAGTTCCCCGCCGTGGCGGACTTTGAGGTACTTACCGCGTTGGTGGATGCGGCCAAGGCGTCGGGCCGCCGCTGGCACGCCGGGGTGGTGCAGTGCAAGGACTCCTTTTACGGCCAGCACTCGCCGGAGCGCATGCCGGTGTCTTACGAGCTGCAAAGCAAGTGGGAAGCGTGGAAGCGCTTAGGTGTGCTGGCCTCCGAGATGGAGAGCGCGGCGCTGTTCACCGTGGCCGCGGCCCGAGGAATGCGGTGTGGTTCGGCGTTCCATGTCATTTGGAACCAGGAACGCAACGCCGCAGGGCTTGACCAGACCCGGGATGAGGACACTGAGTCCGCCATCCGGGTGGGGATCGAGGCGGTAAAGCTGCTCATCCAGCGGGATCGGGAAAAAAATACATAAAAAACGAGGGCCGCTGTCAGGGACAGCGGCTCTCATTTTGGTCTTCTGCCCGAGCTTCCTCTCGTCTGCAGCAGTCCTCCTCGCTAGGCGCTTTCAGTGCCAGTGTGGCCAGATTGTCAGCCAGCATGTCAAAGACTGCGGACAGCAACTCGATCTGTTCTGCTGTCTTGCCCTGGGCAATCAGCACAGACAGCGCCGCCGCCGAGGCCACCAGATCGCCGCCCTGTCCCTGCGAACCACAGCAACAGCGCCTCATTGCGCCCACCCCCTTTGGGTTCAGTATATGCGGGAAAGAGGGCTTTGGGCAACCAAATAACCCGGGAACAGAGAATTCCCGGGTTATTTTACGCTTATAGTTTTTTTACATATCGCAGGTCTACACAGACGGTGTCATGAGGGAAGGGGATATCGGCGTGGGTGCCGTCCCAGGTGAAGCCGTGGGCGGTATAGAACCTCCGGGCTTTGTCGTTTTCCCGCAGAACGAACACGAAGGCGTTTTCAAAACCATCCGCCTTCATCCGGCGGCAGGCCTCTTCAAACAGCAGCCCGCCGTAGCCGTGGCTCCGCTCCGCAGGATGGGTATAAAAGGAGGCAATTTCGCCCCAGTTGGCATAGGCGGCATTGTCAAAGGTACAGATGTCGCCCACGTTGTAGTTGGTCACCCGCGCCTTACAGTAGTTGAGGCAGGAGACCGGCGTGTCCCCTCGGTAGAGGAGCAGGCCGTGAACGCCGTTTTGGGTTTCGTAGTTGGTGCGGAACACCTCTACCCAGCGGTCATCGGTAATCTCGCGGGCCATGTAATCAGCGGGCACCGCGTCCACGTAGGTATCCCGCCAACCCAGGGCGTGGATCAGGGACATGGCCCGGAAATGCTCGTCGGTACAGGCGTCCACAAATCTCAATTCGTCCATAAAAATTCTCCTACTTACACGTCTGCACCCACGAGCTCCTTGCCTTTTTCTTGCTTAGCTAAAGCCTTGGCGTTGGCCAGCATGAGCTTGATGCGGTTCTCCTGGTTGATTTTCGTGGCGCCGGGATCGTAGTCGATGGCCACGATGTTGGAATTTGGATAGTCGTCCTTGAGACGGCGGATCATGCCCTTGCCTACGATGTGATTGGGCAGGCAGCCGAAGGGCTGCGTACAGACAATGTTAGGCACTCCGGAGTGGATGAGCTCCAGCATCTCGCCAGTGAGCAGCCAGCCCTCGCCCATTTTGTTGCCGTCGCCCAGATAGCCCTGCACCAGCTTGTGCATCCCCTCAAAGGTGCCGGGGGCGCGGAAGCGGGTCTTTTTCAGGGCGGCGATCATGTCCTTTTGACAGGCCTCAATATAACCCTTGAATATCTGGCAGAATTTCTTTTTTACCCACAGCCCGCCGTAGATGTTCACATCCACCTCGCGGTTGAAGATCTTGAAGATCATAAAGTCGGTGAGGCCGGGCACAACAGGTTCAGCGCCCTCAGAGAGAAGAAAGTCCTCAAGATTGTTGTTGCCCAGGGGGGAGAATTTCACGTAGATCTCGCCGACCACGCCCACCCGCACCTTTTCCTCGTGAGAGACAGGGATGGTTTCAAAATCGGCCAGGATGGCGTCGAAATTGGCCCGCATCTGCTTGCGGCTCATGCCGCGGCCCGCCTGGAAGCTGTCAATGAGCTTGCTTTGCCAGTGATCCAGCATCCTGTCGGTGTCGCCGGCGGTAAGCTCATAGGGGCGCACTTGATTGGCCGCGTTGACCAGCAGATCGCCGTACATCATGCCGTAGATCAGCTTGCGGATTAGGGGAAGCGTAAGAGAGAAGCCGGGGTTTTTCTCCAACCCGGACAGGTTCACCGAAATCACCGGGACAAATTCCAGTCCCGCCTTCTCCAGCGCCTTGCGCAGCAGATGGATGTAGTTGGACGCGCGGCAGCCGCCGCCGGTCTGGGTGATGAACAAGGCCACCTTGTGAGAGTCATACCCGCCGTTTTTGATCGCGTCGATGAGCTGGCCGATGACCAGCAGGGCGGGGTAGCAGGTGTCATTGTGGACGTATTTCAAGCCCTCATCAATAATGCCTCGATGATTGGTGTTAAGCATATCTACTTTATAGCCCTCTAACACCAACAGCTGACGGAACATCCCGAAGTGGACAGGGAGCATCTGGGGCATGAGAATGGTGTACTCCTCTTTCATCTCCTTGGTGAAGAGCAGCCGTCCGTCCTTATCGTAAACCAATTCAGCCATAGTCAAATTTTCCTTTCGCTTAGGGTCAGTTATCCCGGACAGCCCAGGCGAGTTGTCCGATAGATTGGGTCATGCCCAGGGCGCGTTGGAGGGCCAGAGAGGGTTCATTGCCGTCAAACACTTGTCCGTAGGGAATGTGCCCCAGGGACAGCTCCAAGTTAATCATATGGGACTGGAGCAGGGTGGCAAGACCACAGCGGCGGTATTGGGGCAGCACCTCCAAAAGCCCGATGGAGCCCTCGGCGTGGCGGCCGGCAAAAGCCATAAGGGTGTCACCGTCGAATGCGCCAAATAGCTCGCCCCGCCCAATGAGCCAGTCCAGATACTCCTCGTCCTCCAAATCATAGTTTGCGCATACGGTGGGCAGGTGAGAGGCATCCAACTGCCGCACTTCCACGCCAAGCTCTGGCAGGAGAAGGGGAGCAGTGCGGAGATAGCCCACCTGCCAGCAAGGGCGCAGCCCGGTAAATCCAAAGCGCTCTTTCAGAAGGTTGGCATACAGCGTCTCATGAACGGTGATGAAGCCGGGAACGGCCGGGAGCAGCTTCAGCAGCTGTTCCGCCGTCTCCAAATCATCGGCGAACATAGTAAAGCCGAACTGCGGGCCGTCGATGAGGTTGGTAAAGGCCGCCAGCGCCCCGTGAGGCGTCGCGCCCAGCACTTCACCGTCCCCACGGCGGATGGCTTCGGTCAGATCCAGGTAAAGCACCGGGTCGCGGCTCAGCGCCTCCTGACAGACGGATAAATCAGTTGTCATGGCGTCTGCGCTCCTCCATCGCCGCCATCAGGGAGCGGATTCGGATCTTTACCGCGCCCAGGTTGCTGATGTCGTCGATTTTCAATTGGGTGTAAAGCTTTCCCCCTTGCTCCAGGATGGAGCGCATTTCATCGCCGGTGATGGCGTCGGTGCCGCAGCCAAAACTCACCAACTGCACCAGCTGCATATCCGACTGCTCGCATACATACCGGGCGGCGTTGTACATACGGGCCTGGAACGTCCACTGGTTGAGTACTTTGCGGGGGGCATAGCTCTCGTGGAAAGCCACCGCGTCCTCGCTGATCAGTACAAAGCCGAAGGAGGTAATCAGGTCATTGATACCATGGTTGATCTCCGGATCGATGTGGTAGGGGCGGCCCGCCAGCACAATGATGGGTAAGCCTTTTTTCCGTGCCTCGTCAATATACTGCTGGCCGGTGTGGTGGACGTCCTCTTTATAGCGGTCATAGGCCTGGTATGCCGCGCGGATGGCGTTGACGGCCTCCTTGCGGGGAATGCCAAAGGTGTCGGCAAACCACTGGGAGCCAATGCGCTCGTAATCGCGGGGGCGGTGAAGTCCGGCGTAAGGATTGAGGAACCGGGTCTTTTTCAGATCGGGCATATTTGCCGCCAGCAGTTCGGGGTAGTAGGCCACCACAGGGCAGTTATAGTTATTGTCCGACGATTTCTCGTCAAAATTATAGGACATACAGGGGTAGAAAATGGCGTCTACCCCTGCATCCACCAGGGCCTCTACATGGCCGTGGAGCAGCTTGGCGGGGTAGCACACCGTATCCGATGGGATGGTGCGCTGGCCTTTGATGTACAGCTTCCGGGAGGATTCGGGGGAGAGCACCACCTCAAAGTTTAGCCGGGTAAACAGCTCGAACCAGAAGGGGAGGTTTTCGTACATATTGAGGCCGAAGGGGAGGCCAATACGCCCCCGGGAGCCGTTGCCGAAGCCCTTGCCCTCCATGGCCCGGAGCTTTTCATATTTGTAGCGGTACAGGTCGGGCAGTTCAACCTTCTCCTTGCCCAGGGGCCGGGAGCAGCGATTGCCGGAGATAAACCGCCGTCCGCCATCAAAGGTGTTGACGGTGAGGGAGCAGTGGTTGGTGCATAGGTTGCAGGCGACGGGCTTAGCGCTGTGAGAGAATGATTGTAAGGCAGATTCACTTAACAGTGTAGACCGCTCCAATTTCAGATCCCGGGCGGCCAGCGCCGCGCCAAAAGCCCCCATGATGCCCGCGATGGTGGGGCGGGTGACGTCCCGGCCCAGCTCCTGCTCAAAGGCCCGGAGCACCGCGTCATTGTGGAAGGTGCCGCCCTGTACCACGATGTGGCGACCCAAATCGTCGGCGCTGGCGGCGCGAATGACCTTATAGATGGCGTTTTTCACAATGGAGATGCTCAGCCCCGCGCTGATGTCCTCCACGCTGGCGCCGTCCTTCTGGGCCTGTTTGACGCTGGAATTCATGAACACGGTGCAGCGGGAACCCAAGTTCACCGGCTTCTGAGTGAACAGTCCCAGCTTGGCAAAGTCGGCGATGTCGTAGCCCAGCGCCTTGGCGAAGGTCTCAATAAAGGAGCCGCAGCCAGAGGAGCAGGCCTCGTTGAGCATGATGGAGTCCACCGCGCCGTTGCGGATCTTGAAGCACTTCATGTCCTGCCCGCCGATGTCAATGATGAAGTCCACATCGGGGTTGAAATGGGCGGCGGCACGGTAGTGGGCCACCGTCTCCACCAGGCCCAGATCGCAGGAAAAGGCGTTTTTGATCAGATCCTCGCCATAGCCGGTGACGGCGGAGCCGCGAATTTTGATGCGGTCACCGCACAGTTTATAGATCTCCTTGAGCTGCTCCAGCACCAGCGCCACCGGGTTGCCCAGATTGGAGTGATAATAGGTGTACAGCAACCCGCCGTCCGGGGCAATGAGGACGATTTTTGCGGTTGTGGAGCCGGAATCGATGCCTAAGTACGCGTTCCCAACGTAGGTATTGATGTCCAACTGGGGCGGGGTGGAGGCGTTGTGCCGGGCGGTAAACGCGTCATAGTCAGCCTGGTTCTCAAACAACGGCGGCATGGTGTCCACCACCGATGTAGCCCCCCGGCTCTCCTCCAGCAGGCGCAGCAGATCGTCAAAGGGTCTGGCCTCGTAGTCGGAGGCGCACAGCGCCGCACCCATGGCGGCAAAGCAGTCGCCGTCCTCAGGGAAGATGGCGTGCGCTTCATCCAATTGCAGGGTGTCCACAAACCGCTCCCGCAGCCCCATGAGGAAGTGGAGGGGGCCGCCCAGAAAGACCAGCTTGCCCTTCAGCTCCCGTCCCTGGGTGAGGCCGGCTACGGTCTGATCCACCACGGCCTGGAAGATGGACGCGGCCACGTCCTCTTTGCGGCCGCCCTGGTTGAGAATGGGCTGGATGTCGCTCTTGGCGAACACACCGCAGCGGGAGGCGATGGGGTAAATTTTCTCATGCTTGAGGGAAAGCTCGTCCAGTTCGTTCACGGTGACGTTCATGAGGGTAGCCATCTGGTCAATAAACGCCCCGGTGCCCCCGGCGCAGGAGCCGTTCATCCGTTCCTCCAGCGCGCCGCCGAAGAAGATGATCTTGGCGTCCTCGCCGCCCAGCTCAATGACGGCGTCGGTATCCGGGATATAGGTGTTCACCGCGGCGGCGGTGGCGTACACCTCCTGGACGAAGTCCAGCCCCGCGGCCTTGGCTACGCCCAGTCCGGCGGAGCCGGTGACCACCAGGCGCACATCCTTGCCGCTCAGCATATCCTCAATGGAGCGCAGGGTCTCACAGGCCCGCTCCCGGGCCTTGGAATAGTGCCGCTCGTAGGAGCGGAACAGCAGCTTGTTATCCTCGTCCATCACCACCACTTTGACGGTGGTGGAGCCGATGTCAATGCCAACGCGCAGAATCATGGTGTTCCTCCTAAGTCAGTAGGAAAGTTCAGCGAATATTATAGCGAAGTGATATGCTTTTTTCAATAGAATATTTATGAACGACTGCCGACTTTCGACAAAAAATCGATAAAAGAATTACCCGCCGCATCGTCGGGCGAGGCCGGCTTTGCCGTGGGCGGGCCTTTGGCCCGCTTAGGCCTGGGGCGGCTTCGCCGCCTAACGGTGGGAACCCCAAAAACCCCCGCCGTAAACTCCACGGCGGGGGTTTTTGTCATTTGTTGGGGGAGAACGGCTCTACGCCGCACTTTTCGGGGAAGTACACCTGGTACCAGATCAGGAAGGACAGCACCGTGTACAGCTTACGGTGGGTACGGGCCTGCCCGGAGTAGTGCCGCTCCAGCAGCTCCAGCAGATAGTTCTGGTCAAAGAACTCCGCCACATAGCTCTGGTTAATCAGATCTTTGGCCCAATTATAGTACTTTTCCTCCCGCAGCCATGCGATAAAGGGAACGGGGAACCCCTTCTTGTCCCGCTTCACCCAGTCATCGGGGAGCATGGGCACCGCCGCCATGCGCAGAGGCCACTTGGTCATGGTCTTGCCCCGCATCTTCTGGGAGCTGGGGATTGCCCGGGCCACAGCCCAAACCTCCCTGTCGAGATAGGGCACCCGCAGCTCCAGAGAGTTGGCCATGGTCATGCGGTCGGCTTTGCGCAGGATGTCCAGCGGCTGCCACAGGTGGAGGTCAAGATATTGCATTTTGGTCAGGTCGTCGGCCCCCTCCACCGCCTCAAAGTAGGGCTCGGTGACATCGTGCCAGGTGAGCCCGCCGCGATAGGCGGGGGAGAGCGCCCGCTCAGCCTCGTCGTTGTCGAAGATGAACGCCTGGCCCACAAAGGTCTGGTCGATGCCGCGGGCGGCCTTGGTGAGGAAGCCCTGCCCATGGAAAGGCGGCCGCTTGGCTGCCCAGGCGGCCACAGCCTTCCGCAAGGCCAGGGGGGCCTTGCGGTATACCCGGTACGGACGGGTGGTATGGTAGGTGATATAGCCGCCGAACAGTTCGTCCGCCCCCTCGCCGGACAGCACCACCTTCACGTCCTGGGCCGCCAGCTTGGACAGGAAGTACAGCGGCACCGTGGACAGGTTGGCGTTGGGCTCGTCGGCGTAGTACTGGATGGAGGGCAGGGCGTCGAAAAACTCCTCGGCGGAGATAGTCTTGGAGATGTTGCGCAGACCAAGCTCTTTGCACAGTGCCTGGGCCTCGCCGGTCTCGTCGAAATCTTTGTTTTCAAAGCCTACGGAGTAGGTCTTGTCCGGCCGGGACAGGGCGGCAATGACGCTGGAGTCGATGCCGCCGGACAGGAAGGATCCCACCTCCACGTCGCTGATCTGGTGGGCCTCCACCGATTCGGTGACCACCTCCCGGATCTGCTCCGCCCGCTTCTCCAGGGACATGGGCTGGGGATCAAAGGAAAGGGAATTGTAGGACGCAAGCTCCGTGCGCCCCTCACGATGGATCAGGTAATGACCGGGAAGCAGACGATACACATCCTTAAAAAAGGACTCGTTGAGCGCGGAATACTGGAAGGTAAGGTAGAGCTTCAACGCCGCCGGATTCAGCTCTTTTTTGAAGCCGGGGTGGGGGAGGAAGCTCTTGCACTCGGAGCCGAAGAAAAACAGATCCCCCATCTGGGCATAGTAAAAGGGCTTGATGCCAAAGGGATCCCGAGCGCCGAACAGCTCCTTCTTCTCCTTGTCCCAGATGACGAAGGCGAACATACCCCGCAGCTTTTTCAGTACCTCTGCGCCCCATTCCATGTAACCGTGAAGCACCACCTCGGTGTCGCAGGTGGTTTGGAAGGTGTGGCCGGCGGCAATTAGTTCCTCCCGCAGAAGTTTGAAATTGTAAACCTCGCCGTTGTAGGCGATCACATACCGCCCGTCGGGACTGTACATGGGCTGGTCACCCGTGGCCAGGTCGATGATGGACAGGCGGCGGTGGGCAATACCGCAATGATCGTCGATATAGTGGCCCTCGCCGTCGGGGCCCCGGTGGCGGATGGTGTCCCCCATGGCCCGCAGGGCGTTCGCGTCAGGGGCGGCAGAGCGGGAGACAAAGCCGGTAAAACCGCACATAGATGAAATCCTCCAGTTCATGGGATACAAGTTCTCTTCATCATAAGGCTTTGCGGAAAAAATGTCAACCACTGTAGGATGGAAATTGCCGCTTTTTACCGTGGCTATGGGGTTGAATTTGGGCTGGAAAAGTGTGGGCGGCTGTGGTATGATGAAAAGCACCGTGATAAGAAGCAGGCAGCCGGAGGTGATCTCATGAATAATCTGTGGAGAAAGCGCCTGCCGCCCCTGTGCGGCGGGCTGGGCTGCGCGCTGCTGGCAGGGGCGGCATGGGTGTGCACCGGGTTGACACTGGGCGGCGGGGGAGACCGGCTGTTCGTGGCGCTGACCCTGCTTACCATCGCGGCGTTGGCGGAGGCGCTGATCTGGTTTGAGAGCCGCCGTCCGGATTGGGTGCTGCTGGCGCTGCTGCCCGTCGGGGCGGCCATACTCATCCGGGCACTGTGCCTGGATCACACCAGCCTGGATTACAAGGACTTTTTGAGCCAGTGGTATGTTTATTTTAAATCCAACGGAGGCTTTGACGCCGTTAAAGACAGCGTGGGGGACTACAACGTGCCCTACCTCTATTTTATGGCCGCTATTTCCTACTCCGATGTTCCCGATCTGTATCTCATCAAGCTGTTTTCCATCCTGTGGGACGTGCTGCTGGCCTGGGGGTGTCTGCGGCTTGTCCGTTCCCTCATGAGGGAACGGCAGGGGAGCACCGCTCCCCTGATTGCCTTTGGGGCCGCGCTGCTGCTGCCCACGGTAGCGCTCAACGGGGCATATTGGGGCCAGTGTGACGTCATCTACGCCACGCTGTGCGTCCACGCTGCCGCCCTGACGCTGGATGGAAAGCATAAAGCCGCCATCGCGCTGATGGGCGCGGCCTTCTCCTTCAAGCTCCAGGCAATTTTTGTGCTGCCTCTGTGGGGAGTGCTGTGGCTGGCCAAGAAAGTGAAGTTTTGGGAGCTGTGGGCGTTCCCGCTGGCCTATTTTGGCACCATCATCCCGGCGCTGCTGATGGGCAAACCCCTGGGCGATATTCTGGGCGTCTACCTGAACCAGATGGGGGAGTATCCCCGGCTGGTGCTCAACGCCCCGTCGGTATATCAGTTCATCCCCTATGGTACACAGCTCAATGAAGCGTTGGCGGCCAAGCTTGGCATCGCTGCGGCGGGGGCCCTGGTATTGGCTCTGCTGGGGCTGGGCTTTTGGCTGGGAAACCGGCTGGATCGGGAGCTTGTGATGACTGCGGCTGTGGTGCTGTGCGTCGGCGTGCCGTTCTTTCTGCCCCATATGCATGAGCGGTATTTTTTCCTGGCCGATGTGTTTACCCTGTGCTGGGCCTGCGCTAACGTGCGCCGGGTTCCGGCGGCGGTACTGGCGGAGGGCTCGTCGCTGGCCAGCTATCTGGTCTACCTGCGGCTGAAATATAACTGTGTCCTGACTTTGGGCGGATGCACCTTTGTCATGCCGCTGGAGGCGCTGGCCATGCTGGCGGCGCTGGTATTCGCCGTGTGGGTGCTGACAGGGCAGGTGCGGAAGAGAAAAAATCAGGAGGGATTGGCATGAAATTTGTATCCTGGAATGTAAACGGCCTGCGGGCCTGCCTGAAAAAAGGGTTCGCGGAGTCGGTACTGGCGCTGGACGCAGACTTCATCTGCCTCCAGGAGACCAAGATGGAGCGGGGGCAAGCGGAGGTGGAGCTGCCCGGTTATCATGAATTCTGGAACTCGGCGGACAAAAAGGGCTACTCCGGCACAGCGGTCTTTACCCGGCACGAGCCGATCTCCGTGGCCTACGGTATGGATCTGGACAGGCACGACCACGAGGGGCGGCTCATCACGCTGGAGTACCCGGAGTTCTGGCTGGTGAACTGCTACACCCCCAACGCCCAGCATGAGCTGGCCCGCATCGGCTACCGTATGGAGTGGGAGGACGATCTGCTGGACTACCTCAAAAGCCTGGATAAAACCAAGCCGGTGATCTACTGCGGCGATCTGAACGTGGCCCACGAGGAGATTGATTTGAAGAATCCCAAGACCAACCGGGGCAATGCTGGCTTCTCAGACCAGGAGCGGGGAGCCATGACCCGGCTGCTGGGTTCGGGGTTCACCGACACCTTCCGTCTGCTCTACCCTGACAAAGAGGGGGCATATTCCTGGTGGAGCTATCGTTTCGGCGCCCGGGAGAAGAACGTAGGGTGGCGCATTGACTACTTCATCGTGTCCGACCGGCTGGGGGAACAGGTGGAAGAAGCCGCCATCCACCCGGATATCCAGGGCAGCGACCACTGTCCGGTGTCGTTGATCTTGAAATAGTTTCCAGTTGAAAATTTTACTTATTCGCGGCAAAATGGGCAAGCTAAGTCCGCGAAGGAGTGATGACACATGAAAATGGGCAAGAAGGCCATGCTTCCCATCGCCGGGGCCACCATGGCGGCGGGGGCGGCCATCGGCATGATGATGCTGCCAAAGAAGAAAAAGCACTCCGCTCAGAAAGCGGCGGGCAAGGCTATCAAGGCCGTGGGCGAGGTCGTGGAGAATTTCAGCGGCTCGCTGAAGATGTGAGGAAACGCCCCGCCGGGTTCCGGCGGGGCGTTTCATATGGTAAAATGGGCGGCGGACGCCTCCGGCCGTGCGGGGTCCATAAGGAGGATCTCACGCTTCTTATCCATGGCGTAGTTCAGGGTGTATTGGGTGCCCCCCGGCGTGCCGTCGAACACCGCCAGTACGATGGCGGAGCGATCCACCATATAGCGGTCCCGGCGGTGCATACAGTATCGGTCATAGTGCCGCTGCACCACCGTCTCCAGGTCGCAGCGATCCAAAATATCCCGCCAGCGGCGGCGAAGCTCATCCGGCCAGCGGTCGGGCTGGGTGGGGCAGGGGACGGCCCCCTCCACCGTCAGCCCCGGATACTTTGCCCGCAGCTCCAGCGCCGCCTCGGCGAAATAGAGGTCGCAGCCCATGGCCATGCCGGAGATGAAGTGACGGAAGCCCCGCCGGTACAGCCCCTCCAGCTCCCGGGCCAGACTGCGTTTCAGCGCGGCGCAGCGGGGATCCCGCTCGTCCAGCCCCCAGGGTAGCTTATCCGGGCGGTGTCCAGTAAAGCAGCAGGTGCGGTTTTCCTCCAAGGCCATGGCGTTCCCTCCTCTCACAAGATTGATACAATTGTACTATAAATCTGGAGGAGCGTCAAGAGGGATGGAAACGTTTGTTTAAAAATTGTTCGACACAATTCGACAAAAATGGGGGTTGCATTCTCTGTGCATATGGCGTATAATGTGGGCGAAACAAGTGAATGAATTGTCTTCAGGGCGGGGTGAAATTCCCCACTGGCGGTAAAAGGCTCCGGCCCCAAGTCCGCGACCCGCGCAAGCGGCTGACCCGGTGAAATTCCGGGACCAACGGTACAGTCCGGATGGAAGAAGACGCGTAACCCTCCTGTGGTAGTGTTGCGCCTGGAAGACAGTCTTTTCAGGCGTTTCAGACTATTTTAGGAGGTTTTTGTATGTTGGAAAAACTGGGGAAGCTGTGGACGCAGGTGCAGGACAATGTGATGTATGTGCTGGTGTTTCTGCTGATTGCCGCAGCCATCTTCGCGGTGGCAACGGCGTTGGAGAAGCTGTGGCTGAAGCCGGAAAAGCAGTCGCCCGCCCGTCGGACGGCCTACATCGGTATATTTGCCGCCATTGCCGCTGTGCTGGTGTATTTTGAGTTCCCCCTTCCCTTTGCCCCCGCCTTTTACGAGCTGGACTTCAGTTTTGTGCCGGAACTAATCTGTTCCTTCTCTCTGGGCCCGGTGGCTGGCGTGGTGTGCGCGCTGGTAAAGGAGCTTCTGAAACTGCTGCTGCGCGGCACCACCACCGCCTTTGTGGGCGATTTGTCCAATTTTGTGAATGGCTGCGCTTTTATCCTGCCCGCGTCGGTGGTCTACCACGTGAAAAAATCCCGGCGCAGTGCGGTGATCGGTATGGGGGTGGGCACCGTTGTGCTGACGGTGTTCGGCAGCATCTTTAATGCAGTTTACCTGATCCCCGCTTTTGCCGCCCTGTTCGGGTGGCCAATTGAGAAGATCGTGGGCATGGGCACTGCCATCAATCCCGCTATTGTCAGCGTGAACACTCTGGTACTGTTTGCCGTGGTGCCCTTTAACCTGCTCAAAGGTGTTGCGGTGTCAATCATCACCTTCCTGCTCTACAAGCACATCGAGCGTTTGCTCCGCATGAGGTAACGATTATCTTGATAGAACGAGCGCCCCTCCGACAGAGCCGGAGGGGCGCTCGTTTTCCGTTTCCCGAACAGATGCCCAGGCATTCTTCAGCATATGGACAAATCCAAAACCAAAGTTTCGGTCAACTTTCACAAAATGAATGGACAAAAGAGCGGCAGTATGCTAAAATAAAGTTTAACTGCGGAAAATAAAAATAATTTTTCCGTACAAAACGAAAAGCAAAAGAGGGGAGAGCGAATGGCGCGATTAGGGGAGAAGAAGCTGTTCCTGCTGGACATGGACGGCACCATATATCTGGATCAGACTCTGTTCCCGGAAGCCATCCCCTTTCTGGAGGCAGTTCGGGCCAGGAGATGCCGGTACCGCTTTCTCACCAATAACTCCTCCAAGTCAGTGGACGCATATATCGCCAAGCTGAGCGGCATGGGCATTTCCGCGGTCAGGGAGGACTTCCTCACCTCGGTGGACGCCCTCATCGCGGATTTGGCAGGGCGTCCCCCTTACCGCAAGTGCTACGTCTTTGGCACTGGCACCTTCCGCCAGCAGTTGTCGGAAGCGGGCATATGCGTCACAGACCGGCTGGAGGAGGATATTGACTGCCTGCTCATCGGCTTTGACACGGAGCTGACCTTTCAGAAGCTGGAGGACGCCTGTATTCTGCTGAACCGGGGGGTGGACTTCATCGCCACCAATCCGGACTGGGTGTGCCCCACCTGGTACGGCTCTGTGCCCGACTGCGGAAGCGTATGCGAGATGTTATTCCGGGCCACCGGACGCAGGCCACGGGTCATCGGCAAGCCACAGCCAGCCATGGTGTATCTGGCCATGGAGCAGGCGGGCGTTTCTCCAGAACACGCGGTAATGGTAGGGGATAGGCTGTATACCGACATTGCCGCCGGGGCCAACGCGGGAATTGATACCGTATTCGTCCTGTCTGGAGAGGGGACACTGGCCGATTTGGAGGCCGACGGGGCGGTAAAACCCACCTGGATATTTGACGATGTGGGAGCCCTCCGCCGGGCGTGGGAAGCGGATCGGGATTGAGAGAGCGCATCCCTGGGATCGTCGGCAAAACCGACCCAACACGCCCAGGCTGACGTGTCACAAAGAAAGAGAGTGAGACGATGAATAAACTGAAGCTGGACAACAAGCGCACCATCCTGGTGGGCCTGGCATTCCTGTCCATCTGCGCCTTCTGGCAGATGTACGACAATCTGGTGCCGCTCATCCTGAAGGGGACCTTCCACATGGACGAGTCCCTCACCGGGGCAATCATGGCGGCGGACAATATCCTGGCCCTGTTCCTGCTGCCCCTATTTGGAGGGCTGTCCGACAAGCGCAAACCGGGCAGGCTGGGCCGCCGCACCCCGTTTATCCTGGCAGGCACCGCCGGGGCGGTGATTTTGATGAACCTGCTGCCCATACTGGACAACAGCTACTTTCAGGAAGCGGTCCCCTATAAATTGGCGACTTCTATTACCGTGCAGGGGCCGTCTGACCCTACGGTGCTCGTAGACCTGATCGTGCCTGTTAAGCTGGTGGGCTTTGTCGTTGTGCTGGGGCTGCTGCTCATCGCCATGGGCACCTACCGCTCTCCCGCCGTGGCGCTGATGCCCGATGTGACCCCCAAGCCCCTGCGCTCCAAGGGCAACGCCATCATCAACCTGATGGGCGCGGTGGGCGGCGTACTGTATCTGGGTATCAGTGTGATCCTATACCCTGCCGCCAAGACCCGGGGCCTGGTTCACGTGGATTACCAGCCGCTGTTTATCATCGTGTCCGCCATTATGGTGCTGGCGGTGGTGGTGCTGCTGGTCACCATCCGGGAGCCCAAGCTGGCGGAGGAGAACCGTGCGCTGGAGGCAAAGCACCCGGAATGGAATCTGGCGGAGGACGACGGCAGCGGCAGCGAGGTTCTGCCCACGCCGGTAAAGAAGAGCCTCATTTTCCTGCTGGCCTCCATTGCCCTGTGGTATGTTGGGTATAACGGCGTGACCACCTGGTTTTCCACCTATGTGGCCGAGGTGATGGGGGAGGGCATCGGCGGCACCAACACCTGCTTGATGGTGGCCACCGTGGGCGCCATCGTGTCCTATATCCCCATCGGCATCATCGCCTCCAAATTCGGGCGCAAGCGCACCATCCAGGCGGGGGTCATCCTGCTGGCCAGCTGCTTTTTGACCGGATATCTGATGACTGCCTACTCCTCCTCCATTACGCCGCTCATGTACGTGGTTTTTGCCCTGGTGGGTTTGGCCTGGGCGGCCATCAACGTCAACTCCTTGCCCATGGTGGTGGAGATGTGCAAGGGCTCCGACGTGGGTAAGTTCACCGGCTACTACTATACCGCGTCCATGGCAGCCCAAGTCATCACCCCGGTGCTGGCGGGCACGCTGATGAAGGAGATCAGCTATCAGATTTTGTTCCCCTACGCCGCGTTCTTTGTGGCCATGAGCTTTGTAACAATGCTGTTCGTCCGCCATGGCGACAGCAAGGCGGAGGCCAAGACAGGGCTGGATGCCTTTGGCGACATGGGCGATTAAAATGTACGAGGAGATGTACAATGGATGAAAACGATCATTAAGGTGGCTGCGGGCTGTCTGGGCGGCTTGGGGGCCTGGTGCCTGCTGGTCAAGCCCCGGCGGAACCAGTCTGGGTGGGATAAGCTGGACGGGGTCAAATATGCCCACCGGGGGCTTCACGACGCCGCCCAGGGCATACCGGAAAACTCCATGGCGGCATTCCGCCGGGCCATCGACCACGGCTTTGGCGCGGAGCTGGACGTTCACCTCATGGCGGACGGCAGCCTGGCCGTGGTACATGACAGCGACCTTACCAGGGTGTGCGGCAAAAAAGCGCTGATTGAGGATCTCACCACCGCCGACCTGAAGGATTACCCTTTGATGGGCACACAGGAACAGATCCCTCTGCTTCAAGATGTGTTGGCGTTGTTCGAGGGGAAAACACCCCTTGTTATCGAGCTGAAGGTGGAGCGGGGCAACTTTACCGCCCTTACCGACGCGGCTATGGCGGCGCTGGAGGGCTGGAACGGAACATATTGCGTGGAATCCTTTCACCCGGCGGTGCTGCTGCGGCTGAGGGAGAAATACCCCTGGGTTCTTCGCGGCCAGCTGAGCGAAAACTTCATCCGGGGCAGCGAGGTGGGAAATCTGGCCACGCCTGTGCGGTTTGTACTCACCCATCTGCTCACGACCGCGTTTACCCGCCCGGATTTTATCGCCTACAAGTGGGAGGATCGGAAGGAGCCCAGTCTTCGGCTGATGCGGGTGCTGTACGGTGTCCACGAAGTGGGTTGGACGATTCGGAACCAGGAGACCATGGATATGCTGGCTCAGGACGGAGTAACCCCCATTTTCGAGCATTTTATTCCATAGAAACCAACGGCCCTGCCGGCATCCGCCGGCGGGGCTGTTTTTGTAACCAGATTGTCATCTCTTTTTTGGTTGACAATGTAAACCACTTGTGTTATGATTGGACTACAAAGTAAACCAACCGAGAGGTGAGTACCGTATGGAAAACACGAAGCTGAACGCCAGCGAGTGGAACGTCCTCAACTGCCTGTGGGAGAATCACCCCCGCACTGTCATGCAGCTGGTGGCGGATTTGGAGGAGTCGGTGGGCTGGGCGAAAAGCACTACCATCACCACCCTGCGCCGGATGGAGGAAAAAGGACTGGTTCGCGTTGAACAGGCGGGCCGGGGGAAATCCTACACCCCAGCGGTGGAGCGGGAGCAGGCGATGATTGACGAGACCCACAGTTTTTTGGATCGGGTATATCAGGGCAGTGTGGGATTGATGATGAGCGCCATGGCCAAGCGACAGGAGCTGAGCGCCGATGAGGTGGCCGAGCTGCGAGCCATTTTAGATCAGATTGGGGAGGGGAAATAATATGGTTGTCATGCTAGCAGAATGGGTATTTACCTCTGCATTTCTGATTTTGGTTGTGCTGGCCCTGCGGGCCGCGCTGGGAAAGCGGGTGAGCGCCCGTCTGCGCTACGCCCTGTGGGCGGTGGTGCTGGTGCGGCTGTTGGTGCCGGTGCAGCTGTTCACTTCGCCCATCGCCGGTACATTTGTACTCCTTGGGTCCGATTCGAATCAGGGCATATACACCGCGCCCGATCCGCCCACGCTGCCCAACGCGCCGGACAATGTGCTGTCTCTGGGTGGGCAGGACGGCCCGTCAGTGAACTTGACCAACTTCCCCCAGGAGCCCAACCCGCCCACGCTGCCCGCCGCGCCCGCGCCCCCCGCGGCCCCGGGTCTGCCTCGTGCCCCCCACTGGCGTGGCGGGGCATGGCGGGCAGGGTCGGCGGCGG
>CAMWRX010000007.1 GCA_947176765.1 uncultured bacterium | reverse complement strand
GGGTGGTAAAGGATCGCACCACCGACATCAACACCTTCCTGTCCGAAAACCTCTCCGGCATCAAGATCACCCAGATTTTTAACCAGGAAAAGCGGAAAATGGACGACTTCCTGGTCAAGAGCGACGGTCTGAAAAAGGCCAAACAGAACCAGATTCTGGTGTTCGGCATCTTCCGGCCCATGGTGTATATGCTCTACATCTCCTCCGTGCTGTGCCTGCTGTATCTGGGCGGCAAGGGGTACATTAAAGATACCGTGTTTTTGGGGCAGGTCATGACCAGCAGCACCGTGGTGTCCTTCTACCTGTATATCTCCAAGTTCTTCAACCCCATCCAGACGCTGGCCGAGCAGTTCAACCAGCTCCAGTCCGCCTTTGCCTCGGCGGAGAAGATTTTCACCGTCTTTGATATGGAGCCCGAGGTGGTGGACGAGCCAGACGCCATGGAGCTGGACAGCATTCGGGGAGAGATCGAGTTCCGGGATGTGTGGTTTGCCTACGAGCCCGGCGAGTGGGTGCTCAAGGGGGTGTCCTTCCACGTGGAGGCCCGGCAGACCGCCGCCTTCGTGGGGGCCACCGGCTCGGGCAAGACCACCATTTTGTCCCTGATCTGCCGGAATTACGACATCCAGAAGGGCCAGATTTTGATCGACGGCATCGACATCCGAAAGATCAAAATCTCCTCCCTCCGGCGGCATTTCGGGCAGATGCTCCAGGATGTGTTCCTGTTCTCCGGCACCATCCGCAGCAATATTGTGCTTCGGGAGGAGGGCTTCACCGACGAGGAGATCTGGGCTGCCTGCAAATACGTCAACGCGGACTCCTTCATCGGCAGGATGGACAAGGGGCTGGACGAGGAGGTCCGGGAGCGGGGCGGCAACTTCTCCGCCGGACAGCGGCAGCTGCTCAGCTTTGTGCGAACCATCCTCCACAAGCCCGCCGTCATGATTCTGGACGAGGCCACCGCCAACATCGACACCGAGACGGAGCTGCTCATCCAGGACTCCCTGGAGAAGATGCGCAACATCGGCACCATGCTCATCGTGGCTCACCGGCTGTCCACCATCCAGCACGCGGACCAGATCATCGTGCTCTCCCACGGGGAGATTTTGGAGCAGGGCACCCATCAGGAGCTGCTGGCCCAAAAGGGGCGGTACTACCAGCTCTACACCCTGCAATTCAACAAGCAGAAGCTGCTGGGGGCGTAAACTGGCATAACAAAAGCGGCTCCAAACCAACGCTTTTTAAAGGCTTTGGTTTGGAGCCGCTTTTTAAAAGTTCCAATGGATTTCAACAGGAACGTCCCTTGTTCCAGGGATGCGCTTGCCAACGGTTATGTAGTCGATCAGGGCTTCCACCATCTCACGGGTCAGGTGGTCCAGATTGACGTATTGCTCGACGATGGCCCTGCGGTCGTCCCCAGCTTCGATGCGGCTGTCCAGCTCTGAAATTTGCTGCCGACAGTTTTCCGCAAGACATCCTAACCGTTCCCTTTCCGCCGAGAAATGACGGCTCATATCCACATAATCCTGCTCAGTGATCACGCCTTTGACTTTATCCAAGTATAGCTCTCGGACTCCTTTGGCGTACTCATCAATCTTTTTGCGGTAGACATCCAATGCTTTATAGAGCTGCTGTTTTTGGGCGTGCAGATTGTCATAGAATTGAATATTCTGCTCCAGCTCGTCTTTGTCCAAATATTCCGCTGAGAGCCGGTTCAATTCAGTGAGGACGATCTGTTCCAGTTTTTCCACAGAGATAAAGGAGCCGATACAGGCATCCTTTGCCACGTGGCGGTTGGAGCATTGTAGATAGTGCCGCCCACGGTTTTTCGAGGAGCGCATGGTGTAGCCGCAGTTGGCGCAGCGAGCCTTCCTGGCGAACAGGCCGATGGATCCGCTGTCGAAAGGTTTGGCTCGCTGGGCAAGGATTGCCTGCACACGATCCCACAAATTCCGATCAATGATTGGATCGTGGGTACCCTCTACCCGGTACCACTGCTCCTTGGGGCGCGGCTTATTTTGCTTGGATTTGTAGGAAACACTGCCGTATTTGCCCTGTACCATGTTCCCAATATAGATTTCATTTTCCAGCATATCGGCGATGGCAAAATACTTCCAAAGGGTGCTGTTTTTCCGTTTGGGCTGCTGGTAGCGCAGACCGTGGAGCCGCTTATATTCCGTTGGGTTGGGGATGCCCCGGTCATTAAGCATCCGGGCAATGGCCGTTTTACCGTAACCCTGGGAGAATAGGGTAAATACCTCCCGTACGATAGCGGCGGCCTCCTCGTCGATGAGCAGATGGCCCTTCTGATCGGGGTCCTTTTTGTAGCCGTAGAGGGCAAACGCCCCAATGTGAAAACCGCTTTTCCGTCGGCTGGTGAGGACGCTTCGGATGTTTTCCGACATATCTTCCAGATACCACTCGTTCACCAATCCATTGATCTGCCGGGATTTTTTGTTTCCCTTGTTGGCGGTGTCAGCGTTGTCCACAATGCTGACAAATCGGATACCCCAGATAGGGAACAGGCCGTGGATATACTTTTCTACCAGCTCCAGCTCACGGGTAAAGCGGGATTGGGTTTTGCACAGTACGATGTCAAATTTGTGCTGTTCCGCATCGCGCAATAGACGCTGAAACTCCGGGCGGTTTCTATCAGAACCTGTGTAATCATCGTCACTGTAAATATTAAATACGTCCCAGCCTTGCGCCGCAGAGTATTGCAGCAGCATAGTTTTCTGGTTCTGGATGCTGTTGCTGTCATCGTTTTCATTCAGTTTGTTTCGGTCTTCTTCGGACAGGCGGCAGTAGATTGCAGCTTTCAATGGCAGGTCACCACCTTGCGTATAAAATGAGCCGCCCCCAGCGCATTAGGCATTGGGAGCGGCTGAGCCATTACCGAACAGTGGCAACGGTTTCTTTTGATCTTTCGATTTGGTTGATGAGAGCAATCCAAAGCTGTGTGTACCGCTCTACGGTGGGAGGATTTTCACCACCGGTGAAGATGCTCCGACAAAGTGAGATATGTGTTGTGTTCATGGGACAGATCTCCTTTCAAAACTATATTATGCAGAAGGCTTCTTCCGTAGACAGGAAAGACCGAGCGGGGTGTACCGCTCGGTCTTTGTTTTTCGTGTTGTCCTTATGCCATCGCCCCATCTGCCGCCAAGTCCTCAGTCAGGTCGGCGATAATATCGCCGGTGACCTGCATGGTGGAGGCGGACCAGGGATAGCCGGAGGCGAATTGAGGATAGACGCCGGTGGTGTGATCCACGAAATAGGTATCAAAGCCGGCGGTTTTGATCTGCTCTTCGTTCAGATTGCGGGTGAGCTGGTGAACCAGGGTGCCCACCATCTCAAGGTGCCCCAGTTCCTCCGTGCCTATATCGGTGAGCAGCCCCTTCAGCTCAGGGTAGGGCATGGCATACCGCTGGGACAGGTAGCGCAGGGAAGCGCCCAACTCCCCATCTGGACCGCCATATTGCGAGATTATGACAGAAGCCAATCTGGGGTTGCAGTTCTTGATCCGGACAGGGTATTGCAGCTTTTTCTCATACACAAACATTGGTCATTCCCCCTCGTTCTTTTCAAATTCCCAGGGCCAGGGATCGTCCAGCCAGCGGTAGGCGGCGTCCTGTCCGGCGCTGAGCTGGGTCAGCGGGCCGTGCGCTTCCTCGTACTGCTTTTTGGCGTTTCGGGCCATCTCGGAGTATTGCTGGAAGAGCTGGAAGGCTTCAGCGTCGTTCCGGTGGGTGTCCAGGTACAGCCCCAGCTCGGTGATGACGAACAGCAGCGCCTGGAGCTGGGTGGAGCGGTTTGCGGGCAGGGAAGCGGCGTCCACCTTTAAATGAAAGGGGAGGTTCAGGCCGGGGAACATGGTGCCGTTGGCCAGCGTGTTGGTCTGGTCGTATTTTTGGCTGCCCTCCTGCTGAAAGGGCACATATGGTACCGCCAGGGGCGCGCAGGGGGGCATGGTGCCGCAGGCGTCGCCGCAGGGGCGGGTAGTGGTTCCGGTATCAGGATTCAAAGGAAATCCCTCCTTCGATCAGAGTGTGACAGCTTAGCCGTCAATCCAGCTTATGCGCTTGAGGCGGAAAGTGTCCCGAGAACTGTCGAAAAACAAGGGGGATGATACAGCCGCCTGCCGCAGCGGCGTTCCGCTCCCCTCATTTTTGCCGGAATGGGTATTTTTGGCGTGACTTTTCCCTGTGACTGTGATATATTGATAAAAAGTGAAAGGCAAGGCAGGGAAGCATATGAACATTCTAATCATCGACGCCCAGGGCGGCGGCATCGGCAGGCAGCTGGTGACCGCGGTGAAGAAGGCGTTTCCCGGCGACACTGTGACGGCGGTGGGCACCAACAGCCTTGCCGCCTCCGCCATGCTGAAAGCGGGGGCGGACTTGGTGGCCACAGGGGAGAACGCCGTGGTGGTAAACTGCCGTCGGGCGGACGTGATCCTCGCCCCCATCGGAGTCGTCATCGCCGACGCCATGCTGGGGGAGATCACTCCGGCCATGGCCCTGGCGGCGGGGCAGAGCCCAGCCAAGCGCATCCTGCTGCCCATCGGACACTGTGACAACATGGTGGTGGGCACGGGGGAGATGAGCGTGGGCCAGATGGTGCAGGAGGCGATGGAACGCCTGCAAACCGTGCGCGAGGGCTGCGGACGGCAGGGCTGAGACGGTGAAGATATTACAAATCGTACAAAGGAGAGATGAGAGATGAGTAAGCCTGTTCTGGTCATCATGGCCGCCGGCATGGGCAGCCGGTACGGCGGCCTGAAACAGTTGGATCCGGTGGGGAACCATGACCAAGTGATCTTGGATTACTCCATATATGACGCCTACAGGGCTGGATTTGAGACGGTGGTGTTCATCATCAAGGAAGAGCTGGAAAAGGAGTTCAAGTCCCGGGTGGGCCGGCGCATTGAGCGGTATATGGATGTGAGATACGTTTTCCAGCGCAAGGACGATCTGCCGGAGGGGTATACTGTCCCCGAAGGCCGGGTGAAGCCCTGGGGCACCGCCCAGGCGGCACTGTCGGTGCGGCACATGGTGGGCTGCCCCTTCGCCATTATCAACGCCGACGACTATTACGGCCGGTCGGCGTTTCAGAAAGTCTACGATTATCTGTCAAACGACAGGCCTTATCATTACGCCATGGTGGGCTACCGCCTGAGAAACACGGTGACGGAAAACGGCTCCGTGGCCCGGGGGGTGTGCAGCGTGGATCAGGACGGGTCTTTGATTGAAATCCACGAGCGCACTGCCATTGAGAAGGACGGGGAGGACGCACGCTACAGCGAGGACGGCGGCCAGACCTGGACGGCGATTTCCGGGGAAACCTTGGTGTCCATGAATATGTGGGGGTTCAACCGCAGCTTCCTGGAGGAGGCCGAGGCCCGGTTCCCCGCGTTTTTGGACAAGACCCTGGCGGAAAATCCGCTGAAAGGGGAGTATTTCCTGCCCAGCGTGGTGGATCAGCTGATCAGAGAGGGCAGGGCGCGGGTGCAGGTGCTGCCCAGCGAGGATAAGTGGTACGGGGTCACCTACCGGGAGGACAAGCCCACCGTTATCGCCGCTATCGCGGCCATGACAGAGGCGGGGCTGTACCCGGAGGAGCTGTGGCCGGAAAAGGGAGCGGATGAAATGTGAGGAGGGGCGGATCATGAGGATCGAATTGAGTCGGGGCGCCTTAACCGCCTCTGTTGAGACAAAGGGCGGCGAGCTGGTGTCCTTCCGGGACGAGCGGGGAACCGAATATATCTGGAGCGGCGATCCCAACTATTGGCCGGGGCGCAACCCCAACCTGTTCCCCGTAGTGGGCAATCTGGTGGACGGGAAGGTATCCGTGGACGGTCGGAGCTATGAGATGGCTCGCCACGGCTTCGCCCGCCGGAGCGAGTTTGCCGTGGCGGAGCGGGGGGAGGACTACGCCGTGCTGGAGCTGCGGGACTCCCCAGAGACGCTGGCGTGCTATCCCTATCACTTTGTGCTTCGCATACGGCACCAGCTCACTGACAGCGGGTTTTACACCCAGTTTGAGGTGCAAAACCCCGGCAGCGAGGATCTGCTGTTTTGTGTGGGCGGCCACACCGGCATCAACTGCCCCCTGCGGGAGGGGGAGCGGTTCGAGGACTACCGTCTGGTGTTTGACGAGGTGGAGGACGCCCAGTCCATCGTGCCCAGCGCCCGGGGGCATATGACTGCCCGTCGGGAGCACATCCTGGATCACACCGACACCATTGCCCTGGATCACGGGGTGTTTGACTGGCTGGACACCATCATCTTTGAGGGCCTGCGCTCCAAGGGGGTCACCCTCCGCCATAAGGACGGCGGCCGGGGCGTCTATATGGACTTCAGTGAGTTCCCCATGATCGCCTTCTGGACTATGGGGGGCGTCAACGCGCCCTATATATGTCTGGAGCCCTGGCACGGCTGCGCCGCGGTGGAGGGGGAGAGCGGCGAGTTCGCCGACAAGCCCCACGCCGTCCGTCTCGCCCCCGGCGGGGAAAAGAAACTGAAATACACCGTTGAATTGCGATAAAAATAAAAAGGAGAGTAAACGATCATGAACAAAGCCATTCACACCGACAACGCGCCCGCCGCCATCGGCCCCTATTCCCAGGCCATCCAGGCGGGCAAAACCGTGTATGTGTCCGGGCAGATCCCCATTGACCCCGCCACTGGGGCCTTTGCCGGGGAGGACATTGTGACCCAGACCCGCCAGTCCCTCACCAACATTAAAAATATCCTGGCGGCGGAAGGGCTGGATATGTCCAACGTGGTCAAGACCACCGTCATGCTCAAGGACATCGCCGATTTCGGGGCCATGAACGAGGTATATGCCGAGTTCTTCACCGCCCCCTATCCCGCCCGGGCCGCCTATCAGGTGGCCGCGCTGCCCAAGGACGCGCGGGTGGAGATCGAGTGTGTCGCGGCCTTCTAAAAAGCAATGTTTCGCGTAATCAAGACCGAGGGCGCGGCCCGGCGGGGGGAGTTCACCTGCCCCCATGGCGTGGTGCAGACCCCGGTGTTCATGAACGTGGGCACCCAGGGGGCCATCAAGGGTGCCCTGTCCGCCTTCGATCTGAAGGAGATCGGCTGTCAGATCGAGCTGTCCAACACCTACCACCTCCATCTGCGCCCAGGCGACGACGTGGTGCGGCAGATGGGCGGGCTTCACAAATTCATGCGCTGGGACGGGCCCATGCTCACCGACTCCGGCGGGTTTCAGGTGTTCTCGCTGGCGGGGCTGCGGAAGATCACCGAGGAGGGGGTCACCTTCTCCTCTCACATCGACGGCAAGCGCATCTTCATGGGGCCGGAGGAGTCCATGCGTATCCAGTCCAACCTGGGCAGCGACGTGGCCATGGCCTTTGACGAGTGCGTGGAGAACCCCGCGCCCTACGACTACGCCAAGGCGTCCTGTGAGCGCACCCTGCGGTGGCTGGAGCGGTGCAGGGCAGAGCATGACAGGCTGAACGCTTTGCCGGACTGCGTCAACCCCGGGCAGGTGCTGTTCGGCATCAACCAGGGGGCCACCTATGAGGATCTACGGGTGTGGCACATGAAGGAGACGGCCAAGATCCCATGCGGCGGCTACGCCATCGGCGGTCTGGCGGTGGGGGAGCCCACCGAGGTGATGTACCAGATCATCGAGGCGGTGGAGCCCCATATGCCGGCGGACAAGCCCCGGTATCTCATGGGTGTGGGGACGCCGTCCAACATCATCGAGGCGGTGGCCCGGGGGATCGACTTCTTCGACTGCGTCATGCCCGCCCGCAACGCCCGCCACGGCAAGCTGTTCACCTGGGACGGGGCGCTGAACATCAAAAACGAGCGGTTCAAGCTGGACGAGCGGCCCATTGATCCGCACTGTGACTGTCCGGTGTGTAGGAATTTCTCCCGGGCCTACCTGCGCCATCTGTTTGTGGCGGGGGAGATGCTGGCCATGCGCCTGGCGGTGATGCACAACCTGTATTTTTACAACAACCTGGCCCGGCGCATCCGGGACGCGCTGGACGCGGGGCAGTTCGCCGCCTTCCGGGAGGAGTATTCCCAGCGGCTGGCGGGACGGGCCGAATGAACTTTTTGAAAAAAGGGCTTGTCTTTGGCAGTCATTTCCGCTATAATCGTTTTATTGTCCTGAGCCAGTTTACATCTTGAAATGGGAGGAACCATCATGTTTATTCTGTCCGCCGACGCGGCCGCGGCGCCCCAAGGCGTGTCCATGCTTCCGTCGATCCTGATGATCGTGGCGATGATCGCCGTGTTCTACTTCCTGCTGATCCGGCCGGAGAACAAGAAGAAAAAGGCCGCAGAGGAAATGCGCAGCAACCTGAAAGTAGGCGATGTCATCACCACCATCGGCGGCATTGTGGGTACCATCTGCGCCGTGAAGGAGAAGACCATCGTCATCGAGACCGGCGCCGACCGCGTCCGTGTGGAGTTCACTAAGTGGGCTATTTCCAGCAAGGGCACCCAGAGCACCGAGGATGCCCCCGCGCCGGAGAAGGAAGAGAAAAAGGACAAGAAGTCCGACAAGTGACCCAGGAATGACAAGCACCCCTTTTGCATATGGTATAGAAAACCATGTGGAAGGGGTGCTTTTATGGGTAAGTCTGAGACGCAGGGCACCAACGCGGTGCAGATGGCCACAGGGGTGGCGCTGGGGGGCCTGCTGGCTCTGGGTGTGGAGCTGGTGATCTTGCTGCTGGGGGCGCTGGCGGTATCCAGGGGTATTTTGAAGGAGGACGCCGCGCCCCAGTTGACGGCGGCGGCCTGTGTGGTGGGCTGTCTGGCGGGCGGCCTGCTGGCCTGCGCCCGGTGGAAGTCCCGGCGGCTGCTGGGGGGGCTTGCCGCCGGGGCTGTGTGCTATTTGCTGATCCTGGCGGTGGGTCTGCTGATGAGCGATTCTCTGAAGCTGGGCGGCCAGGCGCTCATTGAGCTGGCGGGCTGCCTGTGCGGCGGCGCCCTGGCGGGGCTGCTGGGAGGCGGACGGAAGAAGAAGCGGACGGCCGCCCGGAGAAAATGACCGAAATTGCCCCGGCTGGGGCGGGACTTGCGCTGGAACCACTTGACAAAGGCGGATAAAGTATCTATAATTCCCTCGGATAACATTTGCGAACGTTTCCGCCTTTGGCGGGCTGGGAAGAAAGGATGAGCAAAAGATGGCCAAGGAATTCAAGCTGAGCGCCGAGCGCTTGGAGGAACTGAAAAAAGAGTTGACCTATCTGAAAACCGTCAGGGAGAAGGAGGTGGCCGACCTCATCAAGGAGGCCCGTTCCTTTGGCGACCTGTCGGAGAACAGCGAGTACGACGAGGCGAAAAACGAGCAGGGCAAGCTCTATTCCCGCATCGCCGAGCTGGAGAATATCCTGGCCAACTGCGTGGTCATTGAGGAGCACGCCGACGACCCCAACACCGTGCGCATGGGCAGCCGGATCACGGTGAAGGACGTGGTCACCGGCGATGAGGAGACCTACCAGGTGGTAGGCTCCCAGGAGGCCGATCCCATGAACGGCCGCATCTCGGAGGAGTCTCCCTTCGGCAAGGCGCTGCTGGGCAAGGCCATCGGCGAGATCGCGGTGGTGGAGGCCCCCGCCGGCAATATTGAGTATGAGGTGGTCGCCATCCAGCGCTGAGGGCGATCCGTTACGATACAAAGGAGAGAAGACCAATGTCTGATCAGACGAATAATCGGCAGGATGTCGTTCAGGAGGAACCCTCCCTGTCCGAGCTGCTTCAAGTCCGGCGGGACAAGCTGAACGACCTGCGGGAGAAGGGGCAGGACCCGTTTGTCATCACAAAGTTTGATGTCACCCACCACAGCGATGAGGTGAAGGAGCGTTTTGAGGAGATGGAGGGCCAGTCCGTCCGGCTGGCGGGCCGTCTCATGAGCAAGCGGGGCATGGGCAAGGCCGTGTTTTCCGACCTCCAGGACAACGGCGGCCGCATCCAGCTCTATGTCCGCATTGACGACGTGGGGGAGGAGGCCCTGGCCGCCTTCAAGAAGTACGACATCGGCGACATTGTGGGTGTTGAGGGCGAGGTGTTCCGCACCAAGCGGGGCGAGATCTCCATCAAAGCCAAGACCATCACCCTGCTGTCCAAGTCCCTGCTGCCCCTGCCGGAGAAGTTCCACGGCCTGACGGACGTGGAAATCCGTTGCCGCCAGCGTTATGTGGATCTGATCGTCAACCCCGATGTGAAGCGGAACTTTGTCATCCGCTCCCAGTTCATCAAGCATGTCCGGGACTTCATGGACGCCCGGGGCTTTATGGAGGTTGAGACGCCGGTGCTCAATACCATTTCCGGCGGCGCCACCGCCCGGCCCTTTATTACCCATCATAACACGCTGGACATCGATATGTATATGCGCATCGCCACCGAACTGGCCCTGAAGCGGCTGATCGTGGGCGGCTTGGAGCGCGTCTATGAGATGGGCCGCATTTTCCGCAACGAGGGCATGGACAACCGGCACAACCCGGAGTTTACCACCATCGAGCTGTACCAGGCCTATGCCGATTTCAACGATATGATGGATCTGTTTGAGGACCTGCTGTCCTCTGCCGCCCAGAAGATCCTGGGCACCTACCAGGTGGAGTGGCAGGGAGAGCAGATCGACCTGACCCCCGGCTGGCCCCGCCTGCCCATGCACGAGGCCGTCAAGCAGTACACAGGGCTGGACTTCATGGCCATCACGTCCGATGAGGAGGCGGTGGCCGCCGCCAAGTCCATCGGCGTGGAGCTGCCCGAGACCGCCGATAAGACCTGGGGCAACGCCCTGTACGAGTGCTTTGACCAGAAGGTGGAGGACAAGCTCATCCAGCCCACCTTTATCACCATGCACCCGGTGGACGTGTCCCCGCTGGCCAAGCGTTCCCCGGCGGACCCCCGGCTCACCGAGCGGTTTGAGCTGTTCATCTGCCGCAGCGAGATGGGCAACGCCTTCTCCGAGCTGAACGATCCCATCGACCAGCGCCAGCGCTTCCAGAAGCAGGTGGAGCTCCGGGCCAAGGGCGACGACGAGGCGGGCATGATGGACGAGGACTTCCTCACCGCCCTGGAGTATGGTATGCCGCCCACGGGCGGACTGGGCATCGGCATCGACCGGTGCGTGATGCTGCTCACCAACAACGACTCCATCCGGGAGGTCCTGCTCTTCCCGACGATGCGCCCGTTGGATTAAGAAATCGCCCCAAAAGCATACCGGCACAGCCGCCGGTATGCTTTTGCGCATTGAAACAAGGAGGGGGAGGCTGTGGAACGGGAGATCATCACCAGCAAGGCCAACCCTCTTTTGAGCCGGGTGCGGAAGCTGAACAGCCGCCGCTCCTTCCGCCGGGAGGAGGGCGCCTTTGCCGCCGAGGGCCCTAAGCTGCTGGAGGAAGCCCTGCGCTGGGGAGGGCCGCTGGAAGCGGTGATTTGCGCCCCCGGCGTGCCGCTGCCGGAGCTGCCCGCCCATGTGCGCTTGGCGGAGGTGGGGGACAGCCTGCTGAACTCCATCGCGGATACGGAGCATCCGCAAGGTATTGTTTTTGTCTGTAAGGGGAAAGCTCTTACGCTGCCGGGGCGGTTTGATGGGAAGCGTTATCTGGTGCTGGACGGCGTCCAGGACCCCGGAAACGTGGGCACGGTCTGGCGCACCGCCGACGCATTTGGGGCGGACGGTCTGATTTTGTGCAACGGCTGCGCCGACCCGTGGAACCCCAAGACGGTTCGGGCCACCATGGGGGCGGTGTTCCGCCTGCCCGTGTACGAGGGTACGCTGGAAGAGGCGGCGGAAACGCTGTCGGAGGCGGGCATCCCGCTGTATGCCACGGCCCTGCGGGAGGATACGGCGGATGTGCGGTCTGTTCCATTGGACAGGGCGGCGGTGATCATTGGCAGCGAGGGCCGGGGCGTGTCCCAGCAGGCCCTGGCGCTGTGCGAAAGGACGATCAAGATTCCCATGTCGCCCCGGTGCGAGTCGCTGAACGCCGCCGTGGCGGCATCGGTGGTGCTGTGGGAGATGGCCCGGAACGATTAGAAGAAATGGGGAAGCGGTTTCATGTCTAACCTGAAGCATTGGATCTGGCTCACCCAGCGCAAGGGGCTTGCGGGCCAGAGCGCCATTCGGGTGCTGGAGCATTTCGGTACGCCAGAGCTGGTTCACGCCGCCGATGAGGAGGCATACCGGCTGGTGGGTGGACTGCCTGACGCGGCCATCCGCTCCCTGATGAACAAGTCGCTGGATTTGGCCGATGAGATTTTGGGGGACTGCGACCGGCTGGGCATCCAACTGCTTACCCTCCAGGACGCCACATACCCGGAGCGGCTGAAGGCCATTCACCAGCCACCCATGGTGCTGTACTGGAAGGGACGGCAGATCGCCTTTGACGAGGAGCTTGCCATCGCCATGGTGGGCACCCGGAAGGCCACGCCCTACGGCGTGCGAGCGGCGTCCAGGCTGTCCGCCGAGCTCACCCGCCGGGGCGCGCTCATCGTCACCGGCATGGCGGAGGGCATCGACGCCTCCGCCGTGCGTGGCGCACTGAAGATGGGCGGGCCGGTGGTGTCCGTGCTGGGCGGCGGCATTGACCGGGTCTACCCCTGGCAGCATAAGGATCTGTATGAGGACGTAGCGGCGGTGGGGGCGCTGATCTCCGAATATCCGCCGGGAGCTGAGCACAAAGGCGCGAACTTTCCTATCCGCAACCGCATCATCAGCGGCCTGTCTGTGGGCGTCGTCGCGGTGGAGAGTGGCCGCTCCGGCGGCACGCTGCTGACCGTGGGCCACGCGCTGGACCAGGATCGGGAGGTATTCGCCGTCCCCGGCCCCATGGACGCGCCGGAGAGCGAGGGCACCAACCGTCTCATTCAAGAAGGGGCGGCCAAGCTCATCCTGGGCGCGGACGATGTGCTGTGCGAGTTCGCCCAGCGCTTCCCCGGCAAGCTGCGGCCGGCAAAGGGCTTATCCCGGTCGGCGGAGGAGCAGCGGCTGGAGGGCGCGGCCACTGTCCCGGAGCGCCGGGAGCCGCCCAAAGCAAACAAAAAACCACCCCAAAAAGATGGGGACGACATGGTATATCTCCGCTGGGCGGACTGTAAAGATAAGCTGACCGACGACCAGCGGGAGCTGCTGCTGGCCCTGGACGGCGGCGAGGTTCAGGCGGACGACCTGGTGGAGCGCACCCAGATCCCCGTCAGGCGGGTGCTGTCCGCCCTGACCCTGCTGCAAATTCAAGGGTATGTGACCGAGGAGAGCGGCAAACGGTTCCGGGCGGCCGTCAAATTGAAAATGGAGTAGTTGAGAGCATGGCAAAGACGAATTTGGTCATTGTGGAGTCGCCGGCGAAGGCGAAAACCATTGGAAAGTATCTGGGCCCCGGCTTTGAGGTGAAGGCGTCCATGGGTCACATCCGTGACCTGCCCAAGAGCAAGCTTGGGGTGGACACGTCCACCTTTGAGCCGGACTATGAGAACATCAAGGACAAGGCGGACGTCATCCGCGACCTGCGCAAATCCGCCAAGGCCAGCGACAAGGTCTATCTGGCCACCGACCCTGACCGGGAGGGAGAGGCCATCTCCTGGCATCTCCAGAACGTGCTGGGGGTGCCCAAGGAAAAGACCTGCCGGGTCACCTTCAACGAGATCACCCAGAAGGTGGTCAAGGAGTCCATCGCCAATCCCAGGGACATCGACCAGGATCTGGTGGACGCCCAGCAGGCCCGGCGGGTGCTGGACCGCATCGTGGGCTACCAGCTCTCGCCCCTGCTGTGGAAGAAGATCCGCCGGGGTCTGTCCGCCGGACGGGTGCAGTCCGTGGCCACCCGGCTGGCGGTGGAGCGGGAGGAGGAGATCCGCGCCTTCACCCCACAGGAGTACTGGTCCATCACCGCCGACCTGTCCCGCGTCGCCCCCAACCTGGGCGGCTTCAAGGCGGATTTCTACGGAAAAGAGAAGCGGATGGAGCTGACCAGCGAGGAGCAGGTCAATGGCATTGTGGACGCTGTGAAGGATGCCCCCTTCACAGTGACCAGCGTAAAGCGGCAGGAGAAGCACCGCAGTCCCGCCCCTCCGTTCACCACGTCCACCCTCCAGCAGGAGGCGTCCCGCAAGCTGAACATGATCCCCCGGCGTACCATGTCCATCGCCCAGCAGCTTTACGAGGGCATCGACATCGAGGGCGTGGGCACCGTGGGCCTCATCACCTATATGCGTACCGACTCCCTGCGCCTGTCCGAGGAGGCGCTGGCGGCGGCCAAGACCTTCATCCAGAGCCGCTACGGCAAGCAGTACTATCCGGAAAAGACCCGGCAGTTCAAGTCAAAGGGCAACGCCCAGGACGCCCACGAGGCCATCCGGCCCTCCGATGTGAACCTGACCCCGGAGGATCTGAAAAAGAGCCTCACCGCCGACCAGTACCGCCTGTACAAGCTGATCTGGAGCCGTTTCCTGGCCTGCCAGATGGCGGGGGCGGTGTACGACAGCGTGACCATTGAAACCGAATCCGCGGGCTACCGCTTCCGGGCCACCCATTCCTCTGTGAAGTTCAGCGGCTTTACAGCGGTTTACGAGGAGAGCCGGGACGAGGACGAGGAGGCCCCCCAGTCCCCGCTGCCCGATCTGAAGGAGGGGGAGGCGCTGAAGCTCAACGGTCTGGCTCCCGCCCAGCATTTCACCCAGCCTCCGGCCCGGTTCACTGAGGCCGCGCTCATCAAGGCGCTGGAGGAGAAGGGCGTGGGCCGTCCGTCCACCTACGCACCAACCATCTCCACCATCACAGACCGGGAGTATGTGGTGAAGGAGGGTAAATACCTCCGTCCCACGCCGCTGGGCGAGGTGGTCACGGGGCTGATGAAGGACAAATTCCCCGACATCGTGGACACCGACTTCACCGCCCAGATGGAGAGCCGTCTGGACAAGGTGGAGGCTGGCGAGGCGGCGTGGAAGCAGGTGCTGGGCGAGTTCTACACTGGCTTTGACGCGGAGCTGAAAAAGGCGGAGAGCGACCTGGACGGCGAGCGCATCAAGGTGCCCGACGAGGTGTCCGAGGAGGTCTGCGACCTGTGCGGCCGGCAGATGGTGGTGAAATCCGGGCGGTTCGGGCGGTTTTTGGCGTGCCCCGGCTGGCCGGAGTGTACCTTTACCAAGCCGCTGGTGGTGGAGATGCCGGGGAAATGCCCCAAGTGCGGGGGCCGTCTGGTGAAGCGCACCGGCGTGAGCAAAAAGACCAACAAGCAGTACACCTATTACTGCTGTGAGCATTTGAACAGCAAGGTGGAGGCCAAGCGCTGCGAGTTCATGACCTGGGACGTGCCGGTGAAGGACAACTGTCCCGTCTGCGGCTGGACCATGTTCAAGCTGTCCGGGCGGGGGTTCAAGCGGCCCTTCTGCATCAACCCGGACTGCTCCAACTTCACCCCGGAGGACAAGCGGGGCGGATACAAGAAAAAGACGGAGGGGGCCGAAGGGGAGGACGCCCAGGCCGCCGAGAAGAAGCCCGCCAAGACCGCGGCGGCGAAGAAGTCCACGGCCAAGGCCGCGACTGCCAAGAAGGCCGCGTCCAAGACGGCCACGGCGAAAAAGACCACGACCACCAAGAAAGCCGCGTCCAAGACCACCACCACGAAGAAAACAACCGCGAAAAAGACCACGTCCAAGAAAGAGGCGGAGTAAATCAGCGCCCCAGCTCCAGGGCGAGCTGGAACCCGGCGCGGAACATGGCCTGTTGATGGAAAGAGAGCAGGAAATTCCGCTCGCTGATCAGATGGTCAAGGAGTTCTTTTCCCTCGTCGCTGAGCAAGGCTTGCAGGCGTTGCTCTTGGCTGTCCACGCGGCGCAGGACGCTTTCGTATTCGGGTTCTGCCAGCAGCAGAGGTTTTTCCAGCCACTCCTGGGCGTAGTTGAACAGGACTTCCATGGCGTCGGTCATAAATATCAACTCCTTTTGATTACGCACAATTTGTGCGATGCGTATTATTATACTCGCACCTATGGTGCGTGTCAAGAGTGTGGGAGAAATTTATGAAACTTTCTGAGCGAATTCAAGAGCAACGACTTAAAAAGGGGAAAACACAACAAGAGATGGCCGATTTCCTGGGATTGAAGATTCGTGTTTACCAATATTATGAAAATGGTGGACGGAAACCGACTTTGGAGAATTTGATTATCTTGGCCGATTTTTTTGACGTGTCCATCGACTACCTGGTGGGCCGCACCGATACCCCACGATAAATAGAACAGGTGTTTCACGTGAAACACGGGAGGGGACGATGAAGATGAATGTGACCGTCATCGGCGCGGGCTTAGCCGGGTGCGAGGCCGCGTATCAGCTGGCCCAGCGGGGTATCTCCGTGACGCTGTGCGAGATGAAGCCCCGCAAAATGACCCCCGCCCACCACAGCTCCGGCTTTGCCGAGCTGGTCTGCTCCAACTCCCTGCGCTCCGACCAATTGGAGAACGCCGTGGGCCTGCTCAAGGAGGAGCTGCGCCGGTGCTCATCTCTGATCCTGCGCTGTGCCGACCAGACCCGGGTGGAGGCGGGGGGCGCGCTGGCCGTGGATCGGGAGGGCTTCTCCGCCGCCGTCACTGAGGCCATTCGGAACCACCCTAACATCACGGTGGTGGAGGGCGAAATGACCGCCATCCCCGACGGGGAGGTCATCGTGGCCTCCGGGCCGCTGACCTCGGACGCGCTGTCCCAGGCGATAGCTGGGCTGTTCCCGGCGGACAGCTACCTGAACTTTTTCGACGCGGCCGCCCCCATCGTTACCTTTGACAGCGTCGACATGGATCACGCCTGGTTCGCCTCCCGCTACGACAAGGGGACGGCGGACTACATCAACTGCGCGCTCAGCGAGGAGGAGTACCTGGCCTTCTGGAAGGAGCTGTGCGCCGCCGAGGAGGCGGAAGTCCACGGCTTTGAGGACAAGCGGGTGTTCGAGGGCTGTATGCCCGTGGAGGTCATGGCCCGCCGGGGGGTGCAGACGCTGTCCTTCGGCCCCTTGAAGCCCAAGGGCCTGCCCGACCCGAAAACGGGGCGGGAGCCCTACGCCGTGGTGCAGCTCCGCCGGGACAACGCCCAGGGTACGCTGTACAATCTGGTGGGCTTCCAGACCCATTTGAAGTGGGGGGAGCAGAAGCGGGTGTTCTCCATGATCCCGGCGCTGAAACACGCGGAGTATGTGCGCTACGGGGTGATGCACCGCAATACTTATCTGAACTCGCCCAAGCTGCTGGACCGGTATTACCGGGTGCGGGGGAACGAGCGCGTCTCCTTTGCGGGGCAGATCACCGGGGTGGAGGGGTACGTGGAGTCCACCGCCTCCGGCTTTCTGGCGGGGGTGGAGCTGGCTAGGCGCCTGCTGGGCCAGGAGCCGGCGGATTTCCCCCGGGAGACGGCCATCGGGGCGCTGGCGCGGTATGTCAGCAATGAGAGCGTGGTTGACTTCCAGCCCATGAACATCAACTTCGGCATCATGCCGCCCCTGGATCACAAGGTGAAGGGCAAGCGAAATAAAAACGCGGAGCTGTCCCGGCGCTCGCTGGGCATCATCGACGCGCTGAAAGAGAGATTATAAGGAGGCCGACGGATATGCGGATCATCGTGGACGCCATGGGCGGCGATAACGCGCCTGTGGCGCCGGTACAGGGGGCTTTGCAGGCGATCAAGGAGTATGGGATTGAGGTAGTGCTGGTGGGCCGGGGGGAGACCATCCTGGAGGCCCTCAAGCAGGAAGGCGTGGCGGAGCTGCCCCACGGCCTGTCCATCACCCACGCCGACCAGGTGGTGGAGATGTGCGACAACCCCGCTACCGCGTTCAAGGAGAAAAAGGACTCCTCCCTCACCGTGGGGCTGAATATGGTCAAGAATGGGGAGGGGGACGCCTTTGTGTCCGCCGGCTCCACCGGGGCGCTGCTGTCCGGGGCCACTCTGCTGGTGAAGCGGGTGAAGGGCATCCGCCGCGCCGCCATGGCCCCTGTGGTGCCCACCGGGGGCGGTGGGGCGGTTCTGGTGGACTGCGGGGCCACCGCCGAGGGCACGCCGGAGTTCCTGCTCCAGTTCGCCTTCATGGGCAGCTACTACGCGGAGCGGGCGCTGGGCCGGCCCGAGCCCAAGGTGGGCCTGCTGAACATCGGCGCGGAGCCATCCAAGGGCACCGACCTCCAGCGGGAGGCGTACGTCCTGCTGAAAAAGGCGGGGGACGAGGGCCGCATCAACTTCGTGGGCAACGTGGAGGCCCGTGAGGCGGTGGAGGGGGCCGTGGACGTGATCGTGGCGGACGGCTACTCCGGCAATATCTTCCTCAAGACGATGGAGGGCGCGGGGCTGTTCCTGGGCCGGGAGGTCAAGAAGATGTTCCTGCGCAATCTCCGCAGCAAGATCGCCGCCCTGCTGGTGAAGGACGGCATCAAGAGCTTCAAGAAGCTGATGGACTCCGGCGAGGTGGGGGGCACGGCGCTGCTGGGTATCTCCAAGCCGGTCATCAAGGCCCACGGCTCGTCCGACGGCTACGCCATGAAGAACGCCATCCGCCAGGCGATGGAGTTCACCCGCTCCGGCATCATCGAGGACATCACGGAGAACGTGGAGCATATGCGTCTGCCGGCGCGGTCTGCCGCCGCTGACGGAAACAAAGAGTAGGGTCAGAAAAAAATTGTCAAAAATACTATTGACAGCCAGCGCCAAAGCACCTATTATGATGTTGATGAAAGCAACATAAAGGAGCTGCTCGATATGTTTGAAAAACTGTGTAAACTGATCGCCGAGCAATTTGGCGTAGAACCGGAGACCGTCACCGCCGACACCGCCTTTGTGGATGACCTGGGCGCGGATTCCGTGGATCTGATGGATCTGTCCATGGCGCTGGAGGACGAGTTCGGCATGGAGGAGATGGACAGCGATTCCATTGAATCCATCGTGACGGTGGGCGACCTGTACAAATATATGCAGGAGCATCTGGATCTGTAAGATCATTTGAGAATGACGAAAAAGTCCCGCCGAGGCGGGGCTTTTTCCGTGGTGGAGGATATTGATGAACGAACTGGAAGAAAAGCTGGGCTATCATTTCCGGGACCGGGGGCTGCTGGAGCACGCCATGACCCACAGCTCCTACGCCAACGAGCACCGGGGCGCGGGGCTGACCAGCAACGAGCGGCTGGAATTCCTGGGCGACTCGGTGCTGGGCGTGGTGGTGGCGGACTACCTGTTCCAGAAGCACCCGGATATGCCGGAGGGGGAGCTGACCCGGACCCGTGCGGCCCTGGTGTGTGAGGGCAGCCTGCACGAGGTGGCCAAGAGCCTGAACCTGGGCCGCTACCTCCGCCTGGGCAAGGGGGAGGACGCCGGGGGCGGCCGCAAGCGGCCCTCCATTTTGGCGGACGCCACCGAGGCCATGCTGGCCGCCGTCTATCTGGACGGGGGGATGGAGGCGGTGCGGCCCATCATCCGGGCACTGATCCTGGACAAGGAGCGGGAGAAGTCCGCCGACCGGGACTATAAGACCGCCCTCCAGGAGCTGGTGCAGCGCACACCGGGTGCGGCGGTGAGCTACCGCCTGGTGCGGGAGAGCGGCCCCGACCACTGCCGCAGCTTCGAGATGGAGGCGTCGGTGGACGGAAAGGTCATCGGCATGGGCGCGGGCCGCACCAAGAAGGAAGCGGAGCAGATGGCGGCCAAGGCCGCGCTGGAGAAGCTGAACGGGTGAGGAAAGCAGTCCACACTTGTTTTTTTCTGAAAAATTTGCTATAATATTCCTATTATGGAAGGGAGGGGAGCCATGGAAGCCCCCATCTACCACCTGGACAAGGTGGTGAAAGCCAAGCAGGAGGACATGGAGGACTTCGACGGCCCCCTGGATTTGATCCTTCATCTGCTGAGCAAAAACAAGATCGAGATACGCGACATCCAGATCTCCGAGCTGCTGGATCAGTACCTGGCGTGGATGGCCCAGCGGGAGGAACTGAACCTGGAGGTTGCCAGCGAGTTCGTCACCATGGCGGCCCATCTCGTTTATATCAAGACCCGGATGCTGCTGTCCATCGACGACGAGGTGGCCATGAGCGAGATGGAAGAGCTGATGGCCGCCTTGGAGGAGCACAAGAGCCAGGAGACCTATGTGAAGATCAAGGACGTCACCGGGGCGCTGGGAGACCGGTATGAATTTGGCCGGGATTATCTCCCCAAGCAGCCGGAGCCGGTGAAGGCGGAGACAGCGTATGCCTATGTCCACGATAAGGCGGATATCTTTACCGCCATTCGCTCTGTACTGGCCCGGACGGACAACAAGCTGCCGCCCCCTGTAGCGGCGTTCGAGGGCATCGTGGGCCGGGAGCCATACCCGGTGGCAGATAAGGCACGGTCTATTTTGGACAGGCTGATCCAGTTCGGTGTGGCCCGGTTCCGGGCGCTGTTCAAGACCAGCCGCAGCCGCTCCGAGGTGGTGGCCACATTTTTGGCCATTCTGGAGCTGTGCAAGGCCAACCGCATTCACTTGGCGGGGACGGCGGAGGACTGCACCGTGACCAGCACGGTGGACGACGCGCCGGAAGAGCTGGACGTGACCATAGAAAGCTACTAAAAAGAGAAGGAAAGGAGGGTGTCCGAAATGGAACTGAAAGAGCTGGAGAGCGCCATTGAGGGCATCCTCTTTGCCGCTGGGGACCCGGTGCCGGTGGAGCGCATCTGCCTCACTTTGGGGCAGGACCGGGAGACGGTGGACAGCGTGTGCCAGCGCATGGCGGATACGTACAGCTATGAGCGGCGGGGCATCCGGCTGGTGCGGCTGGAAAACAGCTGGCAGATGTGTTCCGCGCCGGAGCAGGCGGCATATATCCGCAAGGCGCTGGAAAACCGCAAGCCCGCCAAGCTGTCCCAGCCCGCGCTGGAGGTGCTGGCCATCATCGCCTACTTCCAGCCGGTGACCCGGGCCTATATCGAGCAGATCCGCGGGGTGGACAGCTCCTACACCGTGGGCCTGCTGCTGGAGCGTGAGCTCATCCGGGAGGCGGGCCGTCTGGCGGTGCCGGGACGGCCCATGCAGTTCCGCACCACGAAAAACTTCCTGCGCTCCTTTGGGCTGGCGTCCCTGGACGACCTGCCGGAGCTGGCCTCCGCCAGCCAGGAGGACGCCCAGCTCACCATGGAGATGGAGACCGCCCTGCGCCGCCTCCGGGAGGCGGAGACGGTGGAAGTGGGTGAAGCCGGGACAGGCGGGGAGGAGGGCCAATGACTTTTTGGAAGGTCCTGTTGGTTATACTGGCAGTTTTGTGGCTCATCTCGCTGATCCGCATCGGGGGCAGGGTGCGCTACGGACAGGCGGGACTGTTTGTCACCGCGCTGGCGGGGCCGTTTAAGATCCAGCTGCTGCCCGCTAAGGAGCGCCCCAAGAAAAAGCCCAAAAAGGAAAAAAAATCGAAAAAAGAAGAGAAGCCCAAGGAGAAGAAGCCAAAGCCCGAGGGCCAGCCCGGTACGCTGTCCCGGCTAATGAAGCTGCTTCCGGTTGTGGGACAAGCCTGCGGCTCACTGAAGCGGAAAATCCGCGTCGACGATTTGGAGCTGGAGCTGATTTGGGGCGGCGCGGATGCCGCCGCTATCGCCCTGGGCTATGGACAGGCCAACGCGGCGCTGGGAATGATTTGGCCTCTTTTTGCCAATAATTTTAAGGTAAAGCGCCATTCGTTCCAGATCGGCATGGACTATGGCGCGGCCCAGCCCATGGTAGAACTCCAGGCGGCGGTTACCATGACCGTGGGCCAGATTGTGACCCTGGGCGTACACTATGGCGTGAAAGCGCTGATTGTTTGGACCAAAAGCGGGAGACCCGCCAGAAAAAAGGCTGTGGAAAAGCCGAAGAAACAGGAGGCAATGAGTCATGAGTGAAAACAACCATCCCATCAACGAAGTGCTCCAGACCACCATGAACAAGATCCGGGAGATGGTGGACGCCAACACGGTGGTGGGCCAGCCCATCGTCACCCAGGACGGAGTGACGCTGATCCCGGTGTCCAAGCTGTCCTTCGGCTTCGCCACCGGCGGCTCCGACTTCGGCAAGACCCAGAACGTGGCCAAGAACTTCGGCGGCGGCGCGGGGGCTGGGGTGAATGTGATGCCCGTGGCCTTCCTGGTGGTAAAGGACGGCTCCGTCCGCCTGCTGCCCGTGGCGCCCCCGCCGGGGGACACCGTCAGCCGGGTGGTGGATCTGGTGCCCGAGATGTTCGAGAAGGTCACCGGCTATATCGATAAAAAAGGCGCCGAGAAGAACGAGGAGCCCACCCAATAATTCCCCAGCCCGGATAAGGCCGGGCCATAGAGGCCATACTACTCCCATCTGAGCATTCGGATGGGAGTGACCTTTTTGTGAAGAAATTGACCGCCGCGCTGGCTGCTTTGCTGGCGCTGACCCTGCTCTGCCCGCCCGCCCATGCCGTGGGCACCAACGCCTCCTGCGCCATTTTGATGGATGCTGAAAGCGGGCGGGTACTCTATGAGCAGAATATCCATCAGCCCCGGCTCATTGCCAGCATCACCAAGCTGATGACCGCACTGGTGGCGGTGGAGCGGGCGGAGGATCTGGACGAAGTGGTGACCGTCAAGGGGGAGTGGCTGGGCAGCGAGGGCTCGTCCATTTACCTCACTGCCGGGGAACAGATCTCCCTGCGGGCGCTGCTGTACGGCCTGATGCTCCAGTCGGGCAACGACGCCGCCATGACCATCGCCTGCCACACGGCGGGGAGCGAGGCGGATTTTGTGGCGCTGATGAACCGGCGGGCGGCGGAGCTGGGGATGAAGAACAGCTCCTTCGCCAATCCCAGCGGGCTGAACGACGACAACCACTACTCCACCGCCTATGACATGGCCCTGCTGGCCCAGGCGTGCCTGCAAAACGAGACGGTGGCGGAGATCTGCGCCACCCGATCCATCACCGTCGGTACGAGGACATTTGTCAACCACAACAAGCTGCTCTACCGCTATGAGGGCTGTGTGGGGATGAAAACCGGATTCACGGAAAAGGCGGGGCGCACCCTGGTGTCCGCCGCAACACGGGACGGGCAGACTCTTATCTGCGTTACCCTCAACGACGGGAACGACTGGAACGACCATACGAAGCTGCTGGACTACGGCTTCCAGGTCTGGCCCCGGCAGGAGCTGTGCCAGGCGGGAGAGGTGCTGGGGTCGGTGTCCGTAAAGGGCAGCCTGATCCCGACGATGGCGGCGGTGACGGCGGAAGCGGTGGGCTATCCCTTGAAAGAGGGGGAAAAGCTGACCATGGATGTGACGCTGGCCGATTCCGTCCAGGCCCCCTTTGAGGCGGGGACGCCCATCGGCGAGGCGGTGTGGAAGAAAGACGGCGAGATCGTGGCCCGGGTGCCCCTGGTGACCCAGAGCGGGGCGGGACTGGACGCGCGGGAGCCGCTGACCTTCTGGCAGAGGCTTTGGGCCAAGATGAGCGGCGCGGCGTAAGGACTGGAAAGGAGAGGGGCGGCATGGAGGAACGGCTGCAAAAGCTGCTGTCGGCGGCGGGGGTATGCTCCCGCCGTCAGGCGGAGGCGTACATACAGGCCGGGCGGGTGACCGTCAACGGCGAGACGGCCCGGTTGGGCGGAAAGGCTGACCTAGACCGGGATCGGGTGGAGGTGGACGGCGTGCCGCTGGCCGTTCCGAAGGGCCATACTTATATCATGCTGAATAAGCCTCGGGGGTACGTCACCACCCTGTCCGACGAGAGGGGCCGGAAAACCGTGGCCCAGTTGACGGCAGACTGTTCCGCCCGGGTTTGGCCGGTGGGGCGGCTGGACATGGACTCGGAGGGGCTGCTGCTGCTCACCGACGACGGGGAACTGACCCACCGGCTCACCCACCCCTCCCACGAGGTGGAGAAGGAGTACCGGGTGTGGGTGCGGGGTGACGTGGAGCGGGCGATGCCCATCCTGGCCGCTCCGGTGTTCGATGATGGGGAGGAACTCACTGCTGACCGGGTGGAGCGGACAGGGGTGAATACCCTGACCGTAGTTATCCACCAGGGGAAAAACCGCCAGGTGCGCCGTATGTGCGCCGCCGCGGGGCTGAAAGTGGAGCGCCTCCGGCGGGTGCGGGAGGGGAAGCTCCGCCTGGGCGGGCTGGAACCGGGGAAATGGCGAAGCCTCACAGCGGCGGAGATCTCCGTTTTGCAGGAATGAGCGGGAAAACCTTCAAAACCTCTTGCAATTTTTCCGGCAAAACGGTATGATAAGGTCTGTTGGGCGTGCGTGGGCGCGCCCTCGGAGGATAGAAAGAGAGTGGGGCTGCTGTGCGATGAGCCGTGATATTTTGACCGCCATTCAGAGCAAAATGGACACCTTTTCCAAGGGACAGAAGCTGATCGGCCGCTATATTCTGGATAATTACGACAAAGCCGCCTTTATGACGGCGGCGCGGCTGGGCCAGGCGGTGAAGATCAGCGAGTCCACCGTGGTGCGCTTTGCCGCCGAGCTGGGTTACGACGGCTACCCCGCCATGCAGAGGGCCATGCAGGAGATGATCCGTGGAAAGCTGACCACAGTGCAGCGCATCGAGGTGTCCTACGACCGGCTGGGCTCCCAGGATGTGCTGGATAAAGTGGTGCAGTCGGACATCGAGAAGCTGCGCATGACCTTGAACGAGCTGAACCGGGAAGATTTTGACGGCGCGGTAAACGCCATTGTGGGCGCCCGGCGCATCTATATTCTGGGGGTGCGGTCATCGGCGGCGCTGTCTGATTTTCTGACGTTCTATTTCAAGCTGATTTTCGATAACGTATGCCAGGTGCAGACCAGCTTGGCCAGCGAGATGTTTGAGCAGATGCTCCGGGTGGGCGAGGGTGACGTAGTCATTGGCATCAGCTTTCCCCGGTACTCCACCCGGTCTGTCCGGGCCATGGAATTTGCCCGGGATCAGGGGGCCACGGTGGTGGCCATCACCGACAGCGAGATGTCCCCGCTGTATGACACAGCTAATTACCGCCTGCTGGCCAAGAGCGACATGATCTCCTTTGCCGATTCCCTGGTGGCCCCCTTGTCCATCATCAACGCGCTGATCGTGGCGGTGGGACGGAAGAAGTCCGCCGAGGTTACGGCGACCTTTAAGCGGCTGGAAAATATCTGGGATGAGTACCAGGTGTACGAAAAGGTGGAATATGAAGATCAAGGGTAACGTGGTGGTCGCCGGAGGCGGGGCGGCAGGCATGATGGCCGCCATCACTGCCGCCCGGGCCGGGGCGGACGTGGTGCTGCTGGAGCCCAACGAGAAGGTGGGCCGGAAGCTGTATATCACCGGCAAGGGGCGCTGCAACGTCACGAATCACTGCAATCTGGAGAACCTGATGGCCGCCATTCCCCGTAACGGGAAATTCCTTTATAGTAGTTTTAACCGCTTTAGTCCGGCGGATACCATGGCCTTTTTTGAGGACTTGGGCGTCAAGCTGAAAACAGAGCGGGGCAACCGGGTATTCCCATGCTCAGACAAGGCCGCCGACATTGTGGACGCGCTGTTTTTTGAGCTGCGCCGCCAGGGGGTGGAGGTTCGGCGGGATCGCGTGACCGGGCTCAGCGCCCGGGACGGCCAGCTCACCGGCATCAAGACGGAGAACGGCGGCTCGCTGGAAGGGTGCGGGGCGCTGATCCTCGCCACCGGCGGGGCTTCCTATCCCCGCACGGGTTCCACGGGGGACGGCTATGGGCTGGCCCGGTCTGTGGGCCATACGATCAAGCCCATCCGGGGCTCTTTGGTGCCGCTGGAGTCGGACGACCCCTGCTGCGGGGCGCTCCAGGGCCTTTCCCTGCGGAATGTGGAGCTGAATGTGAAAAATGAAACGGGTAAGACGGTGTTCCGGGAACAGGGCGAGCTGCTGTTCACCCACTTTGGGCTGTCCGGGCCGCTGGTGCTGTCCGCGTCCGCCCATATGGATGTTTCCAGGCACAGCTACACCGCCCATATCGACCTGAAGCCCGCCCTGGACGAGCAGAAGCTGGACGCCCGGCTGCTGCGGGACTTTGAGAGCCGGGCCAACCAGGATTATGCCAACGCCCTGGGCGGATTGGTTCCCCGGTCTATGGTGTCCGTGCTGATAGAGCGCACTGGGATTCCTGGGGACACCAAGGTACACGATATCCGAAAGGAACAGCGGCGCAGGCTGTTGGAGACCTTGAAGGATTTTTCTGTCTCCCTGTCGGGCACCCGCCCGGTGGAGGAGGCGGTAATCACCTCCGGCGGCGTGGCCGTGGGCGAGGTGGATCCCAAGACCATGGAATCCAAAAAGGTGAGAGGGTTGTATTTCGCCGGGGAGCTGCTGGATGTGGATGCCTACACCGGCGGCTTCAATCTGCAAATCGCGTGGTCCACCGGATACGCAGCTGGTTTAGCTGCGACAGAGCGGGCAAGTAATAATAAGGAAGGGGCACTCCCATGAAATACCGCAGCGTTGCCATTGACGGGCCCTCTGGCGCGGGGAAATCCACCCTGGCCAAGCGGCTGGCCCAGGAGCTGGGCTTTTTGTATGTAGACACCGGGGCAATCTACCGCACGGTGGGGCTGGCGGTTCGCCGCCGGGGCATCGACCCTGAGGACGCGGGGGCCGTGGCGGCGATCCTGGGGTCGCTGACCATCACCATGGGCTACGGGTCGGACGGCCTCCAGCATATGTTTTTGGATGGGGAGGACGTGACTCAGGCCATCCGGGAGAATGAGATATCCGCCTACGCCTCCAAGGTGGCCTCCATCCCGGCGGTGCGGGACTTCCTGTTGGAGATGCAGCGCAAAACCGCCCGGGAGCACAGCGTCATTATGGACGGCCGGGATATCGGCACCGTGGTGCTGCCCCAGGCGGATGTGAAAATATACCTGACCGCCGCGGCGGAGGCCCGGGCGGAGCGCCGCTATCGGGAGCTGCTGGAGCGGGGCCAGCAGGCCGATTTTGACCAGGTTCTGCAAGAGGTGAAGGAGCGGGACCGCCGGGACAAGTCGCGGGAGACCGCGCCTCTGCGTCAGGCGGACGACGCGGTGCTGGCCGATACCACCGGGCTGGATCTGGAGGGAAGCTTCCAGCTGCTGCTGGGGCTGATCCGGGAGCGGCTGGGCGAAGGAGGGACGGCATGAAGAATAAAGTGTACGCCGTGCTCTATCCCATCATCTGGATCTTTATGAGGATCTTTCATCCCTGGAAAGCGGTGGGCGTGGAGAACATCCCGGAGGGGGCGGCGCTGATCTGCGGCAACCACACCTCCCTGGGCGACCCGCTGTACGTGGTATGCTGTATGGGCAGTAAACGGCAGACCCATGTGATGGCCAAGGCGGAGATCATGAAGTGGCCGGTCATCGGCTTCCTGCTGAAAAAAGCGGGGATTTTTGGCGTCAACCGGGGCAAATCCGATGTGGCGGCCATCAAAGAGGCCATGCGGGTTCTGCGGGCGGGGGAGAAGCTGCTCATGTTCCCCGAGGGCACCCGGGTGAAGGAGGGGGAGACCTCCGAGGCCCATACCGGCGCGGCCATGCTGTCCACCCGTACCAACACGCCCCTGGTGCCTGTTTACATCTCGCCCAAAAAGCGGCGCTTCCGCAGGACGACGGTGGTGTTTGGCCAATCTTACCACCCGGAATTCGAAGGGCGCAAACCCAGCGCTGATGACTATCAGCGCATTGCCAACGACCTTCTGGTTCGGGTGCGGGCGCTGGAGGAGCAGGCGGTATGATTGTAAAGGTGGCAAAGAGCGCCGGCTTCTGCTATGGAGTGCGCCGCGCGGTAGATATGGCGGAGCGGGCCGCCGCCCAGGGGCCGATATATTTACTGGGCCACATTACCCATAACGACCACGTGATTCGGCGGCTGGAGGAGATGGGCGCCGTCACCATCTCCTCGCCGGAGGAGGCGCCCGAGGGATCCACCGTACTCATTCGGGCCCACGGTGAGCCGGATGGGGTTTATGAGACGCTGGAGCGCCGCCGCTGCCGGGTGCTGGACGCCACCTGCCCTAATGTCACCCGCATTCATGACATCGTCCGGGAGGCGGAGGCCAGGGGGCGGGTCCCCGTCATTGTGGGGGAGGCCGACCACCCGGAGATCCTGGGGATTTTGGGGTGCACCCGGGAGGGGATCGTGGTTTCCGGCTGGGATGAACTGGAACAAATCTTCAAAAAAATGCCGGATTTGCCCGGTCAACCCCTGACATTCGTGTCTCAAACCACAGCGATTTTGGCCAATTGGGAAAAAATCGTGGAAAACACAAAAAAAGTGTGTACAAACGCGGAATTTTTTGATACAATATGTAATGCTACGTCCAGACGGCAATCTGAAGCGCTGGAATTGGCCGGTCAATGCGATGGCATGATCGTCATCGGCGACCAGAAGAGCTCCAACACCAGGAAGCTCACCCAGCTTTGCGCCAGCCGCTGCCCCTTGGTGGTGCGGGCAGAGCGGGGAAGGGATGTTGACCGGGAACAGTTCCGCCGGATTCGCACGCTTGGAATCACTGCCGGCGCGTCTACGCCGGAGTGGATAATAAAGGAGGTTACCAACAAAATGAGCGATGAAATTATGGAGATTGAACAGTCCTTCGCGGAGATGCTGGAGGAGTCGTTCAAAATTTTGAATACGGGGGATCGGGTCACCGGAACAGTCGCCGCCATTACGCCGACTGAAGTGCAGGTTGAGCTGGGCGTGAAGTATCCCGGCACCATTCCCCTGTCTGAGCTGAGCGACGACCCCGACGTGAAGGTGGAGGATCTCGCCAAGGTGGGCGAGGAGATCGAGGCCATCGTCATGCTGGTCAGCGACCGCGACTGCGTGGTCAAGCTGTCCAAGAAGCGCCTTGACGCGGACAAGAACTGGGAGACCGTGGAGAACGCCGTGGAGAATAAGGACGTTCTGGAAGGCATCATCACCGAGGAGAACAAGGGCGGCCTGGTGGCCAACGTCAAGGGCATCCGCGTGTTCATCCCCGCTTCCCAGTCCGGCAAGCCCCGTGGGGCCGACCTGTCCGAGATGGTCAAGACCCGTGTGCAGCTGCGCATCACCGAGGTGAACCGCGCCCGCCGCCGTGTGGTGGGCTCCATCCGCGCCGTGGCCGCTGAGGCCCGCGCCGCCGCCGCTGCCGCCATTTGGGACAACATCGAGGTGGGCAAGCGGTACAGCGGCACCGTCAAGAGCTTGACCTCTTACGGCGCTTTCGTGGACATCGGCGGCGTGGACGGCATGGTTCACATCTCCGAGCTGTCCTGGTCCCGCATCAAGACCCCCGCTGAGGTTGTGTCCGTGGGCGATCCCATCGAGGTGTACGTCATCTCCTTTGACCCGGAGAAGAAGAAGATCTCCCTGGGCGTGAAGGATCACAGCCAGGAGCCCTGGGCCGTGTTCACCGGCAAGTATTCCGTGGGCGATGTGGCCCCCGTGCGCATCGTCAAGCTGATGACCTTTGGCGCCTTCGCCGAGATCGTCCCCGGCGTGGACGGCCTGATCCATATCTCCCAGCTGGCCGACCACCGCGTGGAGAAGCCCGGCGATGTGGTGAGTGAGGGCGATACGGTGGACGCCAAGATTACCGCCATCGACGAGGAGAACAAGAAGGTCTCCCTGTCCATCCGCGCCCTGCTGGAGTCCGCCCCCGCAGAGGACGAGGCTGACGTGGACGAGGAAGAGGCTCCCGAGGAGGAGTAAGCTCCCGCTTGATTCCCGAAAGGCTGCCGCGGTTGCGGCAGCCTTTTTCAATAGAGGTGAAATGTGTGAAACCTGATGTAGTCATTACGCCCTGCGCCGGCTACGGCGAGGAAGAGACGCGGGTCGCGCTGGAGCGGGTATTGGCCCCGCTGGGCGGGCTGGACTGGGTGAGCCCCGGGATGAAAATCGCAATCAAGGTGAACCTGGTGGCCTCCGCCAAGCCGGAGAAGGCGGTCACCACCCACCCCGGCCTGCTGTGCCCCCTGGTCAAAATGCTGGTGGAGCGGGGCGCGGATGTGGTGGTGGGGGACAGCCCCGGCGGACTGTTCAACGCGGCCTATGTAAACCGAATCTATACGGCCACCGGAATGAAGGCGGTGGAACAGGCGGGTGGACGGCTCAACCAGAACTTCGAGGAGAACCAGGCCCAATTCCCGGAGGGAAAGGTGTGCCGCCAGTTCCGGTACACCGCCTGGCTGGACGAGGCGGACGCCATCATCGACCTGTGTAAGCTCAAGACCCACGGCATGATGGCCATGACCTGCGGGGCAAAAAATATGTTCGGCGCCATCCCCGGCACGGTGAAGCCGGAGTACCATTTCCGCTATCCGGATCCCAGGGATTTTGCCCGGATGATCGTGGATCTGGACGAGTATTTTACGCCAAAACTCACCATTGTGGACGCGGTGGACTGCATGGAGGGCAACGGCCCCACCGGCGGCACCCCCCGGCACATGGGGGCGCTGCTGGCGTCGGAGAGCCCCCATAAGGTGGATCTGGTGTGCGCGGGGCTCATCGGCCTGAAGCGGGAGGAGGTGCCCACCCTGGAGGCGGCGCTGGAGCGGGGGCTGATCCCCGCCTCGGCGGCGGAGCTGACGGTGGAGGGCGACCCCGCCGCCTTCGTCATCCCAGACTTTCAGCGCATCGTCACCGGCAACAGCCACCTGTTCCAAGGCGACGGGAAGAGCCTGTTCAAACGGGCAAAGGGAACGGTGATGAGATGGGCGCTGTCCCAGCGGCCCCAGGTCAAGCCCGCCAAGTGCGTGGGGTGCGGCGTATGCCGGAATGTCTGCCCCGCCGACGCCATTACTATGGTGAACAAAAAACCCAGTATCAACCGCAAAAAGTGCATCCGCTGCTTCTGCTGCCAGGAGTTCTGCCCGGAGAGCGCCATGATCGTACACCGCACCGCCATCGCGAAGCTGCTGGATCACTGACAATGAAGATACCCTCCGGCGTGCCGGAGGGTATCTTTTTACGCGGACAGCGTGTACAGGGAGTAGAAGAACCCCTTTTTCTCCATCAGCTGTTCAAAGCTTCCCGCCTCCTGAATCCGGCCGTTTCGCAGCATGACGATCTGGTCGTACTGCTCCATCAGCGCCGCGTCCAGCCGGTGGGTGACCACCACCCGGGTGAGCCCGTCCAGGTGGAGGATGGCGTCGGTGACAGAAAAGGCGGTTTGGTTGTCCAGGGCGGCGGTGGCCTCGTCCAGCAGGAGCACCGGCGCGCCCCGGAGGAGGCACCGGGCGATAGACACCCGCTGGCGCTCGCCGCCGGACAGTGCCACGCCATTTTCCCCGCAGCGGTAGTCCTCGCCCCGCTGGGCCAGAAGCTCCGACAGGCCGGAGCGCCGGACTGCCTCGTCCACCTGTTTGTCGGGAAAATCTCGGAACATGGTGATGTTGTTTCGGATGGTGTCATCGAACAGGAACACGCTCTGGCCGATGAGGCTCATCAGGTCGTAGAGGCTGTCGGTGTCCACCTCCCGCAGCTCCTTGCCGTCGATGGTGATGGAGCCGCCGTAACTGTCGTAGGCCCCCATCAGCAGGTTGAGCAGGGTGGACTTGCCCGACCCGGAGCCGCCCACGACGGCGTATTTTTTCCCCGGTTCCAGCCGCAGGGACAGGTCTTGCAGCACCGGCTTGTCCGGCTCATAGCCGAAGGTCACGTGCTCCAATGCAATGGCCTCGTCCAGCACCGGGGGGATGGCCTCGCCGGAGCGCCCGGTGTTCTCCTCCGTCACCTGGGCCAGCTTCTCAATGAGGGCCTGGGCGGCCTTTCGATTGGCCCAGTACTGGGGTACAATATTGATGGGCTGGATGACGAAATTGCACAGGTTGACGAAGATCAGCACCGTGCCGGCGGTGATGTCCCCACGGATGGCCAGATACGCCCCCAGAAAGAAGATGCCGAACTGCATAGCATTGGAGCACAGGTTCTGGGTCACGTTGGAGAGCATACATTCCCACCAGTAGCGCCGGCGTTTGTGCTCCTCCAGGTTCCGGTTGGCTACGTCGAAGATCTGCCGGGTTTCCCCCTCCGCCTTGAAGCTCTTGATGACGGAAAAGCCGGACAGTAAATCCTTGAGCTGGGAAACGAAGTGCTCGTTTTTGTCGCTGACCGTCTTTTCCCGGGCCGCCAGCTCGTTTCCCATAAGCAGGGCGGCCACCAGGGGGAACAGAGAGAGGAGAATGGCGGCGATGGTCAGAAAGGGACTGTACCAGAACATCATCCCTAGAGCCCCCAAAAAGACTAGAATGTAGTACAGTAAGATAAAGGAGCGCTTGAGGTAGTTCTCTTCCACAGAGTTTACATCGTTGGTGAGGACGGAGATGTACCGGCCCGTGTTTTCCCGGGAAAAGGCGCTGATGCTCTTTTCCGAGAGGTTTTGGAAAGCCAGGGCCTTGTACTGGGCCAGCGCCTTGTAAATAAAACTGCTTTTGGTTCGGTACTGGGCGGTCAGGATGAGAAATTCCAGTGCGGAAAAGGCAATTGTCAGGAGCGCGGTCTGTACCAGACGATCCAGATCCCCTGCGGTGATGATGTCGATGACCTCCCCCAGCAGCCACGAGATGATAAGGCCCCCTGGAAAGCTTAGCACCACCAGCACCAGAGCCAGGATATAACGCAGGCGGTTGTTTTGATAGAAGACCCGGTAATATTGACGGGCGGCGGGGTTTTTCTGTTTGCTCATGGGTCAGTCCTCCTTGTTTGGCTCGGGCGGGGCTAAGATGGGCTGCTTCCGGGTTTGCCAACAGACGACCCAGGAGTCGTCCTTTTCCATGAGCCAGCGGGCCAGATAGAGGAAGGGGACAAAGCCCAGGTTGTCGTGGATGATGTAGACATCGGTGCTGCCCTCCTCAAGCTCAATGGATCGGCGGCGCAGAAGGTTGCACTGTGCCAGCGCCTCCACCGCCGCGCTCACCTGTTCCTGGGGGAGGCCGACGCGGTTGGCCAGGGCCGGGACAGAATAGAAAGCTTCTTTCTGCCCGTAGAGATAGCGCAGCAACTCCAGGCTGCCCTCTATAGACAGGGCGGAAAACAGTCGGCGGTACTCCTCATCGGAGGCCAGCTGGGACGCGTAGCCCTCGGTTGGCTCGGGCAGAAGCATATAGAAAGGGAAGTCCTCCGCCGGGATGGCCATGCAGATGGCGTTTTGCAGATCCAGCCCGGAGCGGAGCCAGTCGTGGCCTGGTGTGTAGCAGGAGGGCTGGATGGTGCTGTGGGTGTCGACATAAAAATCGTGTCCCATGGTGGTCAGTGCGGTGAACGTAGTGGCCAGCAGACGGAAGAGCTGGTCGGGCCGCCGCTCCGCGGGGATGGCTTCCAGCCAGCGGATGAGCATCTGGGGCATATCCTCGATTTCCTCCTGGCTGCGGCCAAACAGGGTGTCGATGGTCACCCCCAGACGGTCGGCCAGGGTGGGGAGCAGCTCCACATCGGGCGCGCCGCCCTTCTCCCACTTGCTCACCGCCTGGGCGGACACGCCCACCAGCTGGCCCAGCTGTTCCTGGGTGAGGCCGCGTTCTTTCCGCAGCTCGGCAATGCGGTCACTCAACAGATTTGCCATGAAAACACCCCGTTTCGCTTGATGGTTGTATCATAGCAAAAACAATGGTTGAATTCAATGGCGGTAATTTTGGCAAAACACAATCGATGGTTGATATACGCAAATAAAAACCCGGCGGGCCGTGTGACCCGCCGGGTGGTTTAGGAGACTTTTGCAAACAGGAACAACTTCAGCAGCCAGGGGACGAACCCCGGCGCGCCCGCGCAGGCGGCGTCGATGGCGGCCCGGGCGGCGTCCAGCTCCGCGCCATTCAGGCCGCCCAAGGGGATGAGGATGGTTTGCGCCCCCTCGGCGGCGGCGCCTATGGCCAGGGGAGCGGACACCGTGCCGCCCACGGCCACCTTTGAGGCGGTTACCACGCCCCCCGCGGCATAGACGCCGCAGGAGATGCCGCCCACAGACAACACACCAAAGGCGAAGCCGCCCAAGACGATCAGTCCTATGGCGACACCGCCGATGGACACCGCGCCCAGCGACAGCGCCCCCAGCGCCAGCAGCAGCCCCAGGCTGAGTGCGCCCAGGCTGACGAGCCCCACGGCAATGCCGCCCAGGGCCACCAGCCCGGTGGCGATGTCTCCAATGGCGATGATACCCCTGGCCCAGTGGATGCCGGGGCCGCAGTTGATGTGTACCAGCGGCAGGCCAAACAGGGTGCGCTTGCTCTTGTACTCGTAGTGCCAGCGGTGGTGGTGCTCATAGTAATTGTTGACGATGGTGGGCGTGGGCGGGGGAGCGGCCTCCTTGCCCGTTACCAGATAGTCCAAGGACACCTTGAAGTAGTCCGCCAGGGACGCCAGGTTGTCCATATCCGGGCGGGACGTGCCCGCCTCCCACTTCTGCACCGCCTGCCGGGTGACCCCCAGCAGATTGGCCAGCTCCTCCTGGCTCAGTCCGGCCTGACGGCGCAGGTCAAACAAACGCTCTTGAAAATTCATATCGTTCATATTACGATGCCTCCAAAGAAAAACTGTCCGGCGCCTTTGGACAGCATCATCTTAGCAAAAATCAGCGGACATGGCAACCAAAAGTAGTATATAATCTGACAACCATAGGTTGCGGAGCCGTCGTGAGCAGCGCGGATGGACTGGAGCGAGGGCAAAAGCCCAGCCGCAGCGAAGCAGCGGTGGGTTTTGCCCGAGTCGGAGGGAAGCCGCGCGTCGCGAACAGGCGCAGCACGACTACAGGTTGCGGAAGCTAAATTTGTGCTGAAAGAGAGGGAGGTTCTTGCTTTTCCAGCCTGCCCATAGTACAATGAAACCATACTATTATTTAATGAGGTGATTCCAATGGACAACAAGACCATTTTAGCGGCGGTGGATCACACCCTGCTGACCCAGACCGCCACCTGGGCGGAAATCAAGCAGATCTGCGACGACGGGGCGGCCTACGGCTGCGCCAGCGTGTGCATCCCAGCGAGCTTCGTGAGGCAGGCGGCGGAGTATCTGGGAGACAGGCTCCCCGTGTGCACCGTTATCGGCTTCCCCAACGGTTACTCCACCACCGCTGTCAAGGTGTTCGAGGCCAAGGACGCCATCGCCAACGGCGCGAAGGAGATCGACATGGTCATCAACATCGGTTGGGCCAAGGACGGCCGGTGGGACGATCTGCTCTCCGAGATCCGCGCCGTCAAGGAGGCCTGCGGCGCTCTGGTGCTGAAGGTCATCATCGAGACCTGCCTGCTCACCGACGAGGAGAAGGTGAAGCTGTGCCGGATCGTGTCGGACAGCGGGGCGGATTACATCAAGACTTCCACCGGATTCTCCACCGCCGGGGCCACCCGGGAGGACGTGGCGCTGTTCAAGGCCAACGTGGCCCCACATGTGAAGATCAAGGCCGCCGGGGGTATCTCCAGCCTCCAGGACGCGGCGGATTTCCTGGCGCTGGGGGCGGATCGGCTGGGCACCAGCCGCATCGTCAAATTGGTGAAGGGACAGGCTGCCCAGGGCTATTGAGCCGTCAGAATGGGAAAAGTTGAAAAAAACTGTAAATGTTCCTTGTAATTTGCCGGAGGACAAGCTATAATGGTAATGATTCCGGGTGGGCTCCATGCGGCTCGGAAAGATTCCGCGCGACTCTACATGACAAAAGAAAAGGAAAGGATGAAATTGCAATGAAAAAGTTCCTTGCGATGCTGCTGGCTCTGGCCATGGTGTTCAGTCTGGCGGCCTGTAGCGGCAACGGCGGCAAAAAGACCGGCGGCGCTGACGACATCGCCGACACCATGACCTCCAAGGACGGCAAGTATCAGGTGGCCTTCATCACTGACGTGGGCCAGTTGAAGGACAAGTCCTTCAACCAGGGCACCTTCGACGGCGTGAAGCTGTACGCCGCCAACAACGACAAGTCCTACAAGTACTATCAGCCCTCCGGCGGTGACCAGGCCACCGACGACGACCGCTATGACGCCATGAAGGCCGCCGTGGAAGGCGGCGCCGAAGTGGTCGTCTGCGCCGGCTTCATGCAGGGTTCTGCCCTGGAGAAAGCCGCCAAGGAATTCCCCGACACCAAGTTCGTGTTCATCGACGGCTGGACCCTGGACCTGGACAACGTGGTGGGCATTGCCTTCAACGAGCATGAGTGCGGCTACTTCGCCGGCTATGCCGCTGTCAAGGAAGGCTACACCAAGCTGGGCTTCTCCGGTGGCGGCGGCGGCACCAATGACGCCTGCCAGCGCTACGGCTACGGCTACGTCCAGGGCGCCAACGCGGCTGCCGCTGAGATGGGCATTACCGTGGACATCAACTTCTCCTGGGAGTACGGCGCCAGCTTCTCCGCCTCTCCCGAGCTGCAGAGCATGATCTCCGGCTGGTATGAGCAGGGCACCGAGGTCGTCTTCGCCTGCGGCGGCTCCATGTTCCAGTCCATCACCGCCGCCGCCTCCGCCAACGACGGCAAGGTGATCGGCGTGGACGTGGACCAGTCCAGCCAGTCCGACACCGTCATCACCTCCGCCATGAAGGGCCTGTCCGACGCGGCCCAGTGGGCCATCACCAAGGCCTATGACGGCACCTGGAGCGAGATCGGTAACTCCGCCGTCTCCCTGGGCGCCAAGGACGGCGCTACCGGCCTGCCCACCGACACCTGGAGCCTGAAGAACTACGCCAAGGAGGACTATGAGGCGCAGTTCAAGGATGTTGTGGACGGCAAGCTGGTCATCGACTCTGACTTCACCAAGCTGAATCAGGATTGGTCCAACGTGAACCTGAACATCATCTAATTGCATCAGACGCTCTTGACGGGCGGGACGCACAGCGTCCCGCCCGTTTTTGATTCCTGCGGAAAATGCTTGTTTTTTTGTCGGCTGTAAGGTATAATTGAAGCAATAGGGCCCTGTGGGGCCCGGTGCCGACATTTTAGAGAGGAAGCGGGATGAGGACGATGGAATCTGAGAACATCATTGAGATGCTCCACATTACCAAGGAATTTCCCGGTATCATCGCCAACGATGATATCACCCTCCAGCTCCGCCGGGGGGAGATCCATGCCCTTCTGGGGGAGAACGGAGCGGGTAAGTCCACGCTGATGAGCGTCCTGTTCGGCCTTTACCAGCCGGAGAAGGGCGTCATCAAAAAGAATGGCCAGGAGGTCAAGATCAACAACCCCAACGACGCTACGGCTCTGGGCATCGGCATGGTGCACCAGCACTTCAAGCTCATTGAGGTGTTCACCGTGCTGGACAACATCATTCTGGGCGCGGAGACCACTAAAATGGGCTTCCTCCAGAAAAAGGAGGCCCGGGCCAAGGTGGAGGCCCTCTCCGAGCGCTACGGATTGAAGGTGGATCTGGACGCCAAGGTGGAGGATATCACCGTGGGAATGCAGCAGCGGGTGGAGATCCTCAAGATGCTCTACCGGGACAACGAGATCCTCATCTTTGACGAGCCCACCGCCGTGCTCACCCCCCAGGAGATCGACGAGCTGATGGCCACCATGAAGGAGTTCGCCAAGGAGGGCAAGTCCATCCTGTTCATCTCCCACAAGCTCAACGAGATCATGGCGGTGTCCGACCGGGTCACGGTGCTGCGCAAGGGCAAGTACATCGGCACCGTGGACGCCAAGGACACGGACAAGCAGTCCCTTTCCAATATGATGGTGGGACGCCCGGTTCAGCTTGAGGTGACCAAGAAGCCGGCCAGCCCGGGGGAGCCAGTGCTGGATGTGAAGGGCTTCTGTGTCCCCGCCAGGGGGCACAAGCGCAACGCGGTGAACGAGGTCACCTTCCAGGCCAGGGCGGGGGAGATCCTGTGCATCGCCGGCATCGACGGCAACGGACAGACCGAACTGGTCTACGGCTTGACGGGACTGGAGAAGAGCTCCGGCGGCACCGTCACCCTGTGCGGGGAGGACATCTCCCACGCCTCCATCCGCCAGCGCGGCGGGAATATGAGCCACATTCCCGAGGACCGGCACAAGCACGGCCTGGTGCTGGACTTCACACTGGAGCAGAACATGGTGCTTCAGCGCTTCAACGAGAAGCGGTTCCAGACGGCGGGCTTTATCAATCAGGGCGCTGTGCGGGAGTACGCCGAGCAGCTCATTGAGCAGTATGACGTGCGCTCCGGTCAGGGCCCCATTACGGTGGCCCGGTCCATGTCCGGCGGCAACCAGCAGAAGGCCATCATTGCCCGTGAGGTGGATCGGGAAAAGCCCCTCATTGTGGCCGTCCAGCCCACCCGCGGCCTGGATGTGGGCGCTATCGAGTACATCCACAGCCAGTTGGTGGCGGAGCGGGACAAGGGCCGCGCGGTGCTGCTGATCAGCCTGGAGCTGGACGAGGTGATGAGCCTGTCCGACCGTATCCTGGTGATGTATGAGGGTGAGATCGTGGGCGAGCTGGATCCGAAGCAGACCACCGTGCAGGAGCTGGGCCTCTACATGGCCGGCGCGAAGCGGATGGATATGACCAAAAAGGAGGGCGAGGGCGCATGAACAAGCAAGGCGGCAGCTTGCTGCAAAAGGAAGGAACCAGGACGGTCCTGGCCTCCCTGATTTCCATTGTTATCGGTCTCGCGGTGGGCAGCGTCCTCGTCCTTGTGGTGGGCCTGTTCAGCAGCAACCTGGGCCTGGCCAGCGCCTGGGAAGGGATCCGCCTGATTTTCCTGGGCCTGTTCAGCACCGGCCGGGACCAGGTGGGCGTGCTGACATGGGGCTTCAATCCCCGGAGCGTGGGCAATATGCTTTTCCGGGCCACTCCGCTGATCCTCACCGGCCTGTCCGTGTCCGTCGCCTTCAAAACGGGCCTGTTCAACATTGGCGCCCCCGGCCAGTACCTGATGGGCACCATGACCACTCTGGCCATCGCGCTGGGTATCCCGTCCTCCGCGCTGCCCGGCCCCGTCATCTGGCTGCTGGCCTTCCTGAGCGGTATTCTGGCGGGCGCGCTGTGGGGCTGCATCCCCGGTCTGGTAAAGTCGTTCCTCAACATCAATGAGGTGCTGGCCTGCATTATGACCAACTGGATGGCCGCCAATCTGGTGACCTGGTTCTTTGACGGCAGCAAATTCTGCAACACGGTGGAGAACACCAAGAGCGGCTACATCTACAAGACCTCCTACGGCCTGACCCAGGTGGACGGGGCGTGGACCTATGTGGACGGCAACGGCGTACAGACCGCCAAACTGGGTCTGGACAAGCTCTTCCCAGGCTCCCAGGTCAACGGCGGCATCCTCATTGCCATCCTGATCGCCATCGGCATCTATATCCTGATGAGCAAGACCACCCTGGGCTATCAGCTTAAGGCCTGCGGCTCCAACCGGCACGCCGCCCGGTACGCCGGCATCAACGACAAGCGGAACATCGTGCTGTCCATGGCCATCGCCGGCGCTCTGTCCGGAGCGGGCGCGGCGCTGTACTGTCTGGCAGGGAATACGGAGTTCTTCTGGTCTACCTACCAGTCCCTTCCCGCCGAGGGCTTCAATGGCATCCCGGTGGCCCTGCTGGCGGCCAACAGCCCCATCGGCGTGGTATTCACCGGCTGCTTTATGTCCATGCTGAACATCGTGGGCCTGCAGCTGACCAACCTGACCGCCTACAACGAGTACATCACCGACGTGATCATCTCGGTCATCGTCTACCTCAGCGCTTTTTCGCTGGTGATCAAAATGATGCTGAACTCCCGCAAGAAGGACAAGGGGTTGGACGCGGCCCCGGGAGCGCCCTCCCCGGACAGCCCGTCTGAGCCGGACGGGTCGGATGCGGTCTCCACGGAGAAAGGAGGGGAGCAGGCATGACATTCTTGATTCAACAGACCCTGCTCTACGCTGTCCCCCTGATGATCGTGGCGCTGGCGGGCGTGTTCGCCGAGCGCAGCGGTATCATCAACCTGGCGCTGGAGGGCATTATGATTTTCGGCGCGTTCGTGGGTGTCCTCTTTGTGCGGCTTATGCAGGGCACGGGCCTGTTCAGCGGCTCGAGAAACTGGCTGGCTATGCAGGCCCTGGAGCTTCTGGCCATGCTGGTGGCGGCGGGGCTGGGCGCTCTGTTCTCCCTGCTGCTGTCCTTCGCGTCGGTGAACCTGCGGGCAGACCAGACCATCGGCGGCACGGCGCTGAATCTGATGGCCCCGGCCCTGGTGCTCTTCCTCATCCGCATCATCGCCAACCAGAACACGCTGGGTATGTCCGAGGGAGACGCGGCCAGCTGGTTTATGATCAAAAAGAGCACCTTTGGCATTGATTCGAGCACAGACCTGGGATTTTTGGGCGAGACCTTCATCCACAAGATCTATCTGGCCACCTATGTGTGCATCATCCTGTTTGTGGTGTTGTCCATCCTGCTGTATAAGACCAGGTTTGGCCTGCGGCTGCGCTCCTGCGGCGAGAATCCCCAGGCCGCCGACTCCCTGGGCATCAACGTCTACAAGATGCGCTACGCCGGCACCACCATCTCCGGCGCCCTGGCGGGCATGGGCGGCTTCGTCTACGCCCTGACCACCGCCAACTGTGCCTCCACCGGCGACGTGGCCGGCTTCGGATTCCTGGCCCTGGCCGTCATGATTTTCGGCAACTGGAAGCCGCTGAATATTGCCGGAGCGGCGGCGCTGTTCGGTCTGTTCAAGTGTATCGCCGCCTCCTACGCCTCCATCGACATCAACGGCGACGGCGTCTTTATGCTCAAGGAACTGGGCATCAGCGGTCATCTGTACCGGATGCTGCCCTACATCATCACCCTGGTGGTGCTGGCCTTCACTTCCAAGAAGTCCCGCGCCCCCAAAGCGGAGGGTGTACCTTACGACAAAGGTCAACGCTGACCGCAATATGGATGGAAAAAACGCCCCGCCGGATGATCCGGCGGGGCGTTCTTTGTTCGGTCAATTTTTGGGGGTGCGGAAGGATTTCAGCGCGTCTTTCCGGCGCAGCAGCTCCTCTTTGGCCCGCTCGGCGGCGGCCAAGACGTCCTCATGGCTCACCAAGTACTTGCGGCTGGCCTTCATGGTGCTGTAGGCATTGCGGAAGCGGCGGCTGACCTTTTCCAGCTGGGCCACCTGATCGCTGTAGCGTTCCCGCAGGGCGGCGGCGCCGCTCTCCAGCTTGTCGCTGAGCTCGGCCTTGCCCAGTGCCGCCTGGAGCTGGAGCTCCTGCGCCAGCTGGGTGACGCTTTCCACGTGCAGGGCGACCAACACAAGGTTTCGGATGGTGAGTGTGGCGTCCACTGACAGCAGCGCCAAAAACGCGCCGCACAGCATGAACTCCAGCCACATGGGCAAGGCGGCTGCCCGGGCCTGGATGGGCGGGTGGATGAGGAAGATGACGATGTAGGATAAAACGCCCCAGGTCAGGGCCACCCACAGGCATACCCGGCCCTTTAGGTTAAAGCGATACTGGGAGTAGTCCCAATATTTCACATGGGTGGTGATCTCCAAAAACCAGCCCACGAAGTACTCCCATGAGGTCATCACCACCACGGCCACCACATAGAACAGCACCAGATTTCCCTTCAGCGGGGTGAAAAACAGGATCATCAATGTCACTCCGCCGCCGTAGATGGGGCAGATAGGGCCGTAGAGAAAGCCCCGGGCTACCAGGCGGCGCTCCACGATGGAGCAGTAGCACGTCTCCATGACCCAGCCCAGGAAGGAGTACAGGACAAAATAGAGAAATAGCTGGGAAAGGGGAAACCCCATGATGGTCAAGGGTGTTCACCCCCATCGTCATTGATAAGCAGCACCCCCAGCAGGGCGTTATACACCCGATCCGGATGCTCCAGGAAGCCGTCCGCGATGTGCTGGGCGTCCTCCTGGGTGGGGGCCAGCAGAGTGAGGGAGAAAAGGCTGCCCTTGTCGTCGTCCATGGACAGGCATACGTCAAAGCCCTGGGGCTGCTCCTTCACCTGGGCCCGCACCTGGGCCTTGCGCTTGAGGGCCCGGTTCAGCGGCTCCAGCCGCCGGTCACACCGCTGGCGGATGACGGGGGAGAGGCTGCTCTCCCCGGCGGAGCAGGCACGGCGGCCCTTATCCGTGGCGGCGTAGAACTCCCCGTCCTGGTTCAGGTGGCCGCTGCCGGTCAGTTCCGCCACAGCCTCGGCAAACTGGAAGTAATCCACGCCGCTGTCGCACATGGCCAGGTCGGTGAGGGTGGCGAAGTCGATGGGGGCGGCGGCCCGATCCAGGATATAGAGCACCAGCAGCTTGATGTCCAGCTTGTCGTGGATGAACCCGGCCATGGCGGCGCCCTCCTTTGTGTCCGGCAAATGTTTTTCCTATTATATCGAATTGCCGCGAAAATGGCAAGGGGGGATTTGGACACTCGGCCCCGGGGGGGGCTCAGCCCCGGGTGACCAGGGCCTGGTAGAGCTGAACCATATAGGACCAGGTGGCCCGATCCAGAGTGCCGGTAACGGGCAGCCCGGCCAGACGCTGAACCTCCCGAAGGTTTTTGTGGGTTTCGCCGTCATTGCAGCTGTTCATCTGGCAGAGGCTGAAGTTGGTCATCTTTTTGTTCAGGGAGACAAACATGGCCTGCACAATGAGCATCGGCTCGCTCTCCACGCCCTCGGCGGCGGTGTAGGTGCCGTTGGGCAGGACATTCAGCGGAGGAGGAGCGCCGTAGAGCAGCTCGGCCTGGAAATAGGCCGCACGGATGGCGTCCCAGGTGTCCAGATCCACCACGCCGTTGACGGGCAGGCGGTACTCCCGCTGGAACACCATGACGGCCTCCAGGGTGCGCTCGCCAAATACGCCGTCCACCGCCAGCCGAACCAGGCGGTCATTGTGGATGGCCAGCTGGTCGAGCATATATTGAAGGGAGCGGACAGGCTGGCCGCTGTGCTGGGTCTCGTTCAGTTCAGGTGTGCTGGTTTCATTCATAATATGTCCCTTCCTTTCAGGTGTCCGAGCTTCCATAGGTCAGATTGTAGCCCGGGAACTGGCCCGCCTGCACCGATTGCTGGATTTGCTGGGAGCTGGTGGGCAGATTTGCCCCGGCCAGGGCGGTGCGGGCGATGCCCAGATATTCGTCGTAGATCCGCTGCCAGGTGGTCTGATCCACGACGCCGGTGACGGGCAGGCCCAGCCGGGTCTGGATAGCGTTGACGGCGGCGGTGGTCTTGGGGCCGAAGATGCCGTCGATGGCCAGCACGGGCACGTCGGAGTTGAACTGGCCGATGATGGAGATGAAGTATTGCAGGGCGGAGACGGCGATGCCGGTGCTGCCCTCCCGGAGGGTGACGCCGCTGGCGGGGCCCTGAATCCGGGTGTAGGGCTGGCCCTCGCTGACCAGCTCCGACAGGTTGGTGACCCCTACGTAGAGGAACACCAGCTTATACCAGGTGGCCTGGCCCACGATCCCGTCGGGGGTCAGGTTGAAGGTGCGCTGGAACCGCTTTACAGACTCCTCGGTCTGGGCGCCGAATACGCCGTCCACCGGGCTGATGCGGGGGATGGCGGGATAGTTGCGGGAGATGCGGTTGAGCATCACCTGGAGCACCGTGACATAGTTGCCGGAGGAGCCGTTTTGCAGGGGATAGCCGGGATAGGAGTAGGCGATGTCCCGGATGGGGGCGTTGGACACCAACTCGATGTTGTCGCCGTAGTAATGGCGGAGGATTTCGAGGTAGCTCTTGCCCTGGCGGGCCAGCGCCTCGCTGCCCCACTGGGAGAGCCCGTCGCAGGTGACGGTGGTGCCGTTACAGAACCGGGTGGACAGGGGCTCCACAAAGCCCTTGCGCCGGACATAGGTGGTGAACAGCTCATCCACGATCTTGGCCACGTTGTCGAAAATGCTCCGGCCCTTGATGAACTTCTGGTCGTTCATGGTGGAGCCGGTGATGTCGAAGTCGTAGCCCCGGCTGGGGTAATACTCCGTGTACACCCGGTTGAGGGCGAAGGAGATCTGGGCCAGGATGTTGGCCCGGAGGGCGGCCTCCGGCCAGGTGGGATAGATTTCGCTGGAGGCTACGTTCTTGATGTAGTCGGAAAAGGACACGGTGACGTTTTCCGCCCACTGATTGGCAGGGCCGGTGTGGACGGTGATGGTCTGCGGTATGTAGGGTGTGACGGTGATCGGCATAGGAACCTCCTTGACTTGGCGTTGGAGCGTGTCACAGCGGCTGAGGGGTGACCACGACCGGCTCGGCGGAATCGTCGCCGGTGCCGGGCTGGGGGAGGGGAATCAGCGGGACGTTCTGCACCGTCTCCACTCCGGGGAACACCTGGAGCTGCTCGAAGGTGGCCAGGAAGTACTCCGGGTGTTCCACCACCAGGGAGTAGTCGGAGAAGGGGGCGGCCTGCCCCGGACTCAGACCCAGGGCCACGTCGGGGGCGGCCAGATCAAAGGGCTTGGTGTTGCCGCTCTCGTCGGTGGTCTGGATGGAGAACACCTTGCGGCGGCCGTCCTCGGCGCGGCTGGAGATGATGACTGTAGCTCCCGACACAGGCAGCTGCGCTTGGGAGGTGAAGGTACGCACGATAAGGGAACCGGTTTGAGGCATGGACAACTCCTCCTTGTTTGATATGATACAGCCTATGCGCCGGATGGAAAATTGTGAATTCCAGGCCAATCAAATTGACAAATATATTGATTAGGAGTAAAATAAAACGTAATACTTTATGACGAGGAACGATTGCGTGATGAAGAAAGATAAGATTTCCTCCGCGGTCATCCGGCGGCTGCCGCGGTACTACCGGCATTTGGACGACCTGCTCCGTGCCGGAACGGTGCGGATCTCCTCCAGTTCATTGGCCAAGTCCATGGGACTTACCGCCTCCCAGATCCGGCAGGATCTGTCCTGCTTCGGCGGATTTGGCCAGCAGGGGTATGGCTATAATGTGGAGCGGCTGCGGGCCGAGGTGGCGGATATTTTGGGTATGAACCGGGGGCACACCGTAGCGATCCTGGGCGCGGGCAATCTGGGCCGGGCGCTGATGGAGAACTTTCCCTTTACGTCCAACGGCTTTCGCCTGGCGGCCGCCTTTGACGTGAGCCCAGAGCTGGTAGGCACTCAGATCAGCGGAACTCCCGTTTATCATGTTGATACATTGGAGGAGTATTTGAAGGACAACCCGGTGAGCGTGTGCGTGCTCACCGTCCCCGCGGGAGAGGCGGAGAACACCGCCCGGCGGGTGGCGGAGTGCGGCGTGACGGGGATCTGGAATTTTACCAATGTGGAGCTGCCCCAGCAGGATATGCCCGGTGTGCAGATCGAGGATGTCCACTTCGCGGACAGCCTGCTCACCCTGAGCTATATGATTTCTGAGGAGACGCCATGAAGAAAAGAATGCTGATGGGAGCGTTGGCGCTGGTTATTTTGGCCAGCATTGTGACGCTGTCAGGGGCCAGCAGCCAATCTCAGGTTCTGGTTTCCCACAGCTACCTCACCGGAACCTATTGGAGCGATTTGAAGGCCACAGTACTCAGTGAGGTGCGGAAAAATACCACTTATCTGTATAATGATGCCGTAAGCCGGGCCGGTGGAGGGACCGGGGGCGGCTCCTTTACCGCTGAAGTGGGAGTAAACGGCGACGTAGTGACCGCTTCCGTTGGCTGCGGCCTGATCTGGACCGCGGGGACGGGAACCGTGCGCAGCGGGACTCTGGTGGACGCCACCGAGGGCAAGGAAGTGGCCTCCGGCGGCGCCCTCACTGTGGGGCACCGTTATCTGGCGGGGACGGATGTGGCGCTGGTGGTGACCTCCGCATCCGCCCAATGGATGGCGGAAGGCGTGTGGACGGTCACTGCCGGGGGGCCGGTGCAGCCGCCGGTGGCTCTGCCCTTTACTGACGTGGTCCAGGGCCAGTGGTATTATGACGATGTGGCCTATGTCTATCAGAGCGGACTGTTCAGCGGCGTCGGTTCCGGTCGCTTTGAGCCCTACAGCAAGATGCAGCGGGGCATGATGACCACAGTGCTCCACCGTTTGGCGGGGAAGCCCAGTGTGAGCTATAGTGCGGTATTTCGAGATGTGGCCGCCGGCCAGTGGTACACAGACGGCGCCATCTGGGCGGGCCAGATGGGCATCGTGACAGGGAAGGGGAATGGCCGGTTTGACCTCTTTTCCAATGTGACCCGTCAGGAGATCGCGACGATTCTCTATCGTTATGCCGAAAAAATGGGCTGTGATATGAGTCAGACCGCCAGTTTATCCGGCTTTACAGACAGCGCGTCGGTGGCGTCCTGGAGCAGACAGGCTGTATCCTGGGCCGTAGGCGTGGGCATTATCAGAGGAAACAACGGCGCGCTGCAGCCCACCGGCGACGCCACCCGGGCGGAGGTAGCCGCCATGTTCCATCGGTTTGAAAGCTGGATCCAGCAGCGATAGAGGCATTAGCACCGGGCGCTGATGCGCCCGGTGCTTTTGCGTCTAAAAAATTTTGGAAGAAGTGAAAAAAAGGCTTGCATTTTCTGAGATAATGTGGTATTATAACTAAGCTCTAAAAAAGAGTATGCGGCTGTAGCTCAGCTGGATAGAGTGTTTGGCTACGAACCAAAAGGTCGGGGGTTCGAATCCCTTCAGCCGTACCACGGAAAGCCTTGAATCCCAACGGATTCAGGGCTTTTCCATTTGTTTACTATTTCCATTTATAGGAAAATTGTCACCGAAAGTGTCACGGAATTGCAAGCTGTCACAGGCCAACAGCAAGAAAGTGTCATAGAAAGCCGGAAGGGGTGTCCAGATATTGGACACCCCTTCTTTTTATTTTTTTAGAAATTCAGAGCGTCCGCCAGTGCGTTCCCCGCCTTGGCAAGCCGTTCGTCAGTCGTACCGCGTCGTTTCACATTCCGAACAATGGCCGCTTACCTTTCGTCCGATAGGATCATCTCCAAGGTTTCCATCAGCTTCGGGATGTCGATGGGCTTGGGCACATGGCCATCCATACCCGCGTCGAACGCCTTTTGCCGATCCTCCTCAAAGGCGTTGGCCGTCATGGCCACGATGGGGATCTTGGCTTTAGCGGGGTCGTCCATGGCGCGGATGGTCCGGGCGGCCGTGTAGCCGTCCATCACCGGCATTTGAATATCCATCAGGATAATGTCATAGGCGCCGGCCTGCGCGGTTTGGATGGCCTCAACGGCCTCAGTTCCGTCATCCGCTGTGTCAACGATCAGCCCGGCTTCCTCCAGCACCGTCAATGCAATCTCCTGGTTCAATTCATTGTCTTCCACCAGAAGCACCTTTTTGCCGGCAAGGAACCGCACGGACGCATCCTGTTCTTCTTTCTCCTCCATTTCCTTGTAGGGCGCCGTCAAAACCTCTCGGAGCTCGGACAAAAACAGCGGCTTGGAACAGAATGCCGTGACTCCCGCCTCTTTCGCCTCCGCCTCGATGTCGGACCAGTCATATGCGGTGAGGATGATGATGGCGGCATCCTCGCCCACGAACCTGCGCAGCCGCCGGGCTGTCTCGACGCCATTGACGTCCGGGAGCAGCCAGTCAATCAGGAATACGCGGAAGGGATCGTCCTGCTCCAGGGCAAACTCCGTCCGGATGACGGCCTCCTCACCCCGCGTCGTCCAGTCGGGGCGCATCCCCAGGTCGGAGAGCATCTTGCTCACACTGGTGCAGGTATGGGTGTCGTCGTCCACCACCAGCGCCCGCAGATCCGCCAGCTTCTCCACATATGACCCGTCGGCCAGATCGTCCTTGACCCGAAATTGGAAGCAGACCACAAATTCCGATCCCTTTCCCTCCTCGCTGGTGACGTCGATGGTTCCGTTCATCATGTCAACGATATTTTTGGTGATGGCAAGGCCCAGGCCCGTCCCCTGAATTCCGCTGACGGTGGAGGTCTGCTCCCGCTCAAAGGGCTCAAACAGGTGCTTTAGGAATTCCTTGCTCATGCCGATGCCGGTGTCCTTGATCCGGAACTGATAGGAGGCGTACCCCTCCGGCGCGTCATCCGTCTGGATGATGCGGACACTGACTGTCCCACCGGGGCCGGTGTATTTCATGGCGTTGCTCAGGATATTCAGAAGCACTTGGTTCAACCGAAGCTTATCGCAGATGATGGTCTCATTGGTGACGTCCAGCGTATCCACATGGAAGGAGAGCTGCTTTGATTTTACGTCGGCCTGGACAATGGTTTTCAGATCGTGCATAATTTCCGGCAGGCTGGCCTCATTCTCCTCGATTTTGACCTTGCCGCTTTCGATGCGGCTCATGTCCAATATGTCATTGATGAGACTGAGCAGATGCTTGCTGGAGGTGAGTATTTTCCTGAGATAGCCCTCCACCTGCTCCTGTTTCCCGATGTGGGACACGGCCAGGGAGGTAAAGCCGATGATCGCGTTCATTGGCGTACGGATATCATGGGACATATTGTTCAGGAAGGTGGTCTTGGCGATATTGGCGCGCTGAGCCTCCGCCAGGGCGGTCTCCAAAACCGCCTTCTGCTCCTGCTCCCTGCAGACGATCTCGTCGATGTTTCGGAATCCGAGCAAGAAAAAGTCACTGGGATCCCGGAAGCTTCCATCCGCTCCCAGATGCGTTGCGCAAGTGAACTGGAAAGTATGTATTACATCATCGATCAGCACCCGGTAGCTGCCGGAATATTCCGTGCTACCGTCCAGCTTTTCGATGATCGTGTCCAGCGCCAGGGCCTCCGCCAGATACTGCCGGTCTTCAGAGAAAACGCGGTTATTGATATAATCCCGCATAAACCTGGTGTAGGAAACCTCTTTTTTGGAATTCGGGTCCAATCCGGGGACCACGTAGCCCGTCAGCTTTACCACCCTGGCGGCGTCGGCCCTGGCGTTGACCGCGTAGACGTTGAGGAAATCCCGGCTCAGGGTATTGACGATAGCCAGCTGCCCCTCCAGGGTCTGGTTGGCCAGCTCGGTGGAGCGGAGGAGCCTTTTGCTCCACCGTGACCGCAGATAGAGGGCGATGATCACGCCGGTGGCGGCAGCGGCCAGCAGCGCTGATATGACGAAGACCTCCGGGTGAGCCTGCAAATACTGGCTGAAGGACACGTTGACGGGCGTGTTGGCGGTGTACGCTGTGATGAGCTGGGTCATAGTGTCATCCGGCATCTGCCCGATGCACTTGTTCAGGATGGTAATGAGCTCATGGTCGCAGCTGTTTCTGACGTACATCTTGAAGTCGAAGCGCATGGAATTGACCATGCTGTACTGCAGCGACGCGGTGGGGTTGTTATTCACAAAGGATTGGGCTGTGTAGGTGTACACATAGGTGGCGTCCGCCTTTCCGTCCAAAACGGCCTGCAGGGCGCTCTCCTTGGTCTGGCAGGTCAGGACGGTGGCGTTCCCAATCATATCCTGCTCAATGGCGATGTCCCCCAGGAGGTCTGAAACCGCCAGGGTGTTGATTTTACCGTTGAAATCCTTGCGGGTCACCAGCGCGACCCCGGTGTTCAGATAGGCATCCGTATAAAATCCGTTTCGCTCGAGTTCATCGGCCTTCAGTTGATCCTGCCGCCAGTCAATGATGACATCCACGCCATTGCGATCCGCCAGCTCGTAATACTCCGCGCGGTCAGCCGGAACGACCAGCTCATAGGGCAGTCCGGCAAACTCCATCAGCTGGGCAAAATAGTCCGGCAGGATTCCCTTCAGTTCGCCGTCCTCCACATAGGAATAGGGCTTGCGATCCCCCATAGAGGTGACTGTGATCTGTTTTTTCCCGGAAATTACGTCCTGAATATAGTCCTGTTCACGCCGCGTAAAGGAGAACTCCGTGTGGGAGCCGTTGCCGTAATATTTGTAATACAGAACGTTGGTCCAGTCCCCCTCGTTGATGTTCATCTGGTCAATGGCGTAATTGATCTCTTGCAGCAGCGACCTGTCCTCTTTTCGGACAATGGCGTAAAAATAGTCCGTTTCGATGACATCCAGCGTTTTTTCGTTTTCCGTCCTTCGCAGGTTGCTGGAAAGGATGGCGTCGATGGTTCCGTTTTGCAGATCCTCCGCCATCAGGCCGGTGTCCGTGTACTCCCGGGTCTGGTAGGAGAAGCCGTTTTTCTGAGCGAACTCAGCCAGGGCCTGGTTCTGGCTGCTTCCGGGCACAACGCCCACTGTGATCCCGTTGTAGGTGGCATAGTCGCCGGAGAGCTGACTGGTGTTGCCAGCCTGAATGGACAGAACCGTGCTGTTTCTTCCGATGGGGAGGGAGAAGGCATATTTTTCCTCCCGCTCAGGCGTTTTCCGGGCGGACGTCACCACGTCGATCTCGCCGCGATCCAGCATGGCCAGCATATCCTCCCAGGACTGGTCATATCCGACAAATGAGAAGTTCAGATGGGAGTATTGGGAGACCAGGTTCAGGAATTCCACACCGTACCCGGTGAGGCTGCCGCCCTCGCTTTCCATATGGTAGCCGTCAAAATTGAAAACGCCAGCCTTCACCGTTCTGTTATTGTCCGCCTGTGCCGCGTTTGCCGCCGTAAGGCACGATAAGAAAGTCAAAAGGCACAGCAATAGACAGAGCGCTCGTTTTCCTCTGTGCGCGTGCGTGATCCGTATGTTTTGTTTTTCTTCCATGTTGCTCATATCCTTTTGATCTGACGATCATATATTTTCATACAGCTTTATTATACCGCATTTGCCCGCAATACACAACCATAGTCTTTCACAAAATAACGCTTATCGCTGTAAAATCACAGGAGAGGGCCGGTATCCACGAAGCGGCAGCGGGACGGCGCGCCGTCCCGCTCTCCGTGCGGAAGGGCCGGGCCTGAAACAGGGAAAGAAAATAAAATTGATTTCCCCTCTTGACAGAGCCCCGACTCCATGGTATTTTATCAAAGGTTAAGGCTCTGAGAGGGCTTTTTTATGGAAAGAGAGGGGTTCGCTTTGCGTTTCTTGAGTGAGAAGCATCGAGACGACAGCTGTAAAGAAGCTATCGACCAGTTTCTGACTGGCGGTGGCCGTGTCCCCGTTTCCTTTGGCCCTTATTTAGTTTTCCCCGGCTTCTGTGATGTACACGTACATTTCAGACAGCCGGGGTATTTTTATAAGGAGACCATGGAGACGGGAAGCCGGGCGGCGGTTCAGGGCGGCTACACCGCCGTATGCACCATGCCCAACCTGAACCCGGTGCCTGACAGCCCAGAGACGCTCCGGCCCCAGCTGGACGCCATCCGGGCGGGGGCGGTCATCCCGGTGTACCCCTATGGGGCCATCACCCGGGGGGAACAGGGGGAGGAGCTGGCCGACATGGAGGGTCTGGCCTCCCAGGTCTGCGCCTTCTCCGACGACGGCAGGGGAGTGCAGAGCGAGGAGATGATGCGCCGGGCCATGACCCGGGCCAGGGCTTTGGGGAAAATCGTGGCCGCCCACTGCGAGGACAACAGTCTTTTGAACGGCGGTTATATCCACGACGGCGTATACGCCAGAGCGCACAGCCACCGGGGCATCTCCAGCGAGAGCGAATACCGCCAGATCGAACGGGATCTGAAGCTGGCGGCGGAGACGGGCTGCAAATATCACGTCTGCCACATCTCCACCAAGGAGAGCGTGGAGCTGATCCGGAAGGCCAAGGCTGCGGGGGTGGATGTGACCTGCGAGACGGGCCCCCACTACCTGACCCTCTGCGACGAGGATCTTCAGGAGGAAGGCCGGTTCAAGATGAACCCGCCCCTCCGGGGCCGGGAGGATCGGGAGGCCCTGGTCGCCGGACTTCTGGACGGCACCATCGACATGATCGCCACCGACCACGCCCCCCACTCAGCGGAGGAAAAGTCCAGGGGGCTGGAAAAGAGCCTCATGGGCGTGGTGGGGCTGGAGACCGCCTTCCCGGTACTCTGCACCCACCTGGTGAAGCCTGGCATCCTGACGGTGGAGCGGCTGGGGCAGCTTCTCTCGGACAACCCCCGGCGGCGGTTCGGCCTGGAGGGTGATCCCGGCTACGCCGTCTTTGAGGTGGAAACGCCCTATGTCATCGACCCTGGGGAGTTTGCCAGCAAGGGCCGCAGCACTCCCTTCGCCGGGGCGGAGGTCTATGGACAGTGGGTGCTGACCCACTGGAATGAAACGGATTTCCGGCGGGCATAAAAACCCCTGCCTGAATCAAGAAAACGGAGGAATCAAATATGGCAAAGAGAACAGACATCAAAAAGATCCTGATCATCGGCTCCGGCCCCATCGTCATCGGCCAGGCCGCTGAGTTCGACTACGCGGGGACCCAGGCCTGCCTGGCCCTGAAGGAGGAGGGTTACGAGGTGGTGCTGGCCAACTCCAACCCGGCCACCATCATGACCGACACCACCATCGCCGACAAGGTGTATATGGAGCCGCTGACCTTGGAATACGTGGCCAAGATCATCCGCCATGAGCGGCCCGACGCCATCGTTCCCGGCATCGGCGGCCAGACAGGGCTGAACCTCGCCATGCAGCTGGAGAAGAAGGGAGTACTCCGGGAGTGCCAGGTGGAGCTGCTGGGCACTGACAGCCGGAGCATCGAGCGGGCCGAGGACCGGGAGCTGTTCAAGGAGCTGTGCCAGTCCATCGGAGAGCCGGTCATCCCCTCGGAGATCACCTACTCGCTGGAGGAGGCCAAGGAGGCGGCCAAGCGGATCGGCTACCCGGTGGTTCTCCGGCCCGCCTTCACCCTGGGCGGCACCGGCGGCGGCTTCGCCTATAACGAGGAAGAGCTGATCGAGGTGGGCACCAACGCTTTCAATCTCTCCCCGGTGCACCAGGTGCTGGTGGAGAAGAGCGTCAAGGGCTATAAGGAGATCGAGTTCGAGGTCATGCGGGATTCCAGCGACCACGCCATCACCATCTGCGGCATGGAGAACGTGGATCCGGTGGGGGTTCACACCGGGGACTCCATCGTGGTGGCCCCCATTATGACCCTGAATGACCACGACCTGAAGATGCTCAACGACAGCGCCATCAAGATCATCCGGGAGCTGAAGATCGAGGGTGGCTGCAACGTCCAGTTCGCCCTGAACCCCAACTCCTCGGAGTATTTCCTCATCGAGGTGAACCCCCGTGTGTCCCGGTCGTCCGCGCTGGCCTCCAAGGCCAGCGGCTACCCCATCGCGCGGGTCACCGCCAAGGTGGCCGTGGGCATGGCCCTCAGCGAGATCGCCATCGCCAACACCACCGCCGCCTTTGAGCCCAGCCTGGACTATGTGGTGGCCAAGTTCCCCCGCTTCCCCTTCGATAAGTTCGCCGCCGCATCCAATGTCCTGGGGACCCAGATGAAAGCCACCGGTGAGGTCATGGGCATCGGCTCCACCCTGGAGGAGTGCGTCCTCAAGTCGGTGCGGTCTCTGGAGATCGGCGCCTGCCACCTGTGGCTGCCCAAGTTCGACGCCATGAGCCGGGAGGAGCTGCTGGATCACATCTCCCAGTTCCGGGACGACAACATTTACGCCATCGCTCAGCTCCTGCGGCTGGGGGAGAGCGTGGAAAAGCTCCATGAGGTGACCATGATCACCCCCTTCTTCCTGGAGTCTATCAAGAAGATTGTGGACTTTGAATCGGTGATCCGCGCCGACAGAAGCAGCGACACCCTCCGAAAGGCCAAGGCCATGGGCTTTGGGGACCAGTATATCGCCAAGCTTTGGGGCGTCCCGGAGCTGGAGGTATATGAGCGCAGGAACGCGGAGGGCATCCTGCCGGTCTACCGCATGGTGGATACCTGCCACACGGGGGCCTACATCCCCTATTTCTACTCCACCTATACCGGGGAGAACCAAAGCCCGGTGTCCCAGCGGGAAAAGATTGTGGTGCTGGGCGCGGGCCCCATCCGCATCGGTCAGGGGGTGGAGTTCGACTACTCCACCGTCCACGCCGTCCAGACCATCAAAAAGGCGGGGTATGAGGCCATCATCATCAACAACAACCCCGAGACGGTGTCCACCGACTACACCACGGCGGACAAGCTCTACTTTGAGCCGCTGACCCCGGAGGACGTGATGAACATCATCGCCCTGGAGAAGCCCATGGGGGTCATCGCCTCCCTGGGCGGGCAGACCGCCATCAACCTGGCCGAGCCGCTGATGAAGCGGGGGGCCAAGATCATCGGCACCGACTGCGCCGCCATCGAGCGGGCCGAAAACCGGGACGCCTTTGAGAAGATTCTGCTGGAGCTGAACATCCCCCAGCCCCAGGGCCGGGCGGTCACCGCCATTGAGGATGGGGTCAAGGCCGCGGCTGAGATCGGCTACCCGGTGCTGGTGCGGCCCTCTTTCGTGCTGGGCGGCCGGGCGATGCAGATCGTGGGCGGCGAGGAGCAGCTTCGCCATTACCTGAAGACCGCCGTGGAGATCGACGAGGACAAGCCTGTGCTGGTGGACAAGTATATCGTGGGCAAGGAGGTGGAGGTGGACGCCATCTGTGATGGCCGGGATGTGTTCGTCCCCGGCATTATGGAGCTGGTCGAGCGCACCGGCATCCACTCCGGCGACTCCATCAGCGTCTACCCGCCCTTCAGCATCTCGGACAAGGTGAAGGGGATCATCCTCCAGTATGCCAAGAAGCTGGGCTTTGGCTTGGGCATCGTGGGCCTATTCAACATCCAGTTCATTGTGGATAAGCAGGACCGGGTGTATATCATCGAGGTAAATCCCCGCTCCTCCCGGACGGTGCCCTTCCTCTCCAAGGCCACCGGCTGGAGCCTGGCCGACATCGCCACCGAGGTCATTCTGGGCAAGAGCCTGAAGGAGCAGGGCATTTTCGACATCTATCCCGCGGAGAAGAAGCGCCGGTATGTGAAGGTGCCTGTTTTCTCCTTCAACAAGATCCGGGGCCTGGACGCCTACCTCTCCCCGGAGATGAAGTCCACCGGCGAGGCCATCGGCTATGACAACAAGCTCAACCGGGCCCTCTATAAGGCCCTCCAGGCCTCGGGCATGAAGCTGCAGAACTATGGCACGGTCTTTGTCACCGTAGCCGACGCCGACAAGGAGGAGGTTCTGCCCCTCGTCCGCCGGTTCTACCACCTGGGCTTCAACATCCAGGCCACCCGCGGCACCGGCGAGTTCCTCAAAAACAACGGCATCCGCACCCACATCCTCCGAAAGCTCAGCGAGGGCAGCGACGAAGTCCTCCAGGCCATCCGGCAGGGACATCTGGCCTACATCATCAACACCAGCGGCGTGGGTCAGACCGACTCCGAGCGGGACGGTCAAAGGATCCGTCTCGCGGCCACCGAGTACAATGTAAACCTCTTCACCTCCCTGGATACGGTCAAGACGCTGCTGGATGTGCTGGAGGAGATCACCATGGAGATTTCCACCATTGACGGCGAATAAAAGGAGATGCTCCATGGGACAGGTGCTTTTTGCCATGAAACATGGAAGCAAAGAACGGGACGATATAACTGGAGGTGCACACCATGGGTAAAGACGTGATTATTGCCTGCGATTTTGCCAGCGGGCGGGAGGCCCTCAGCTTCCTGGATCGGTTTGAGAAGGAGGAGCGCAAGCCCTTCGTGAAGATCGGCATGGAGCTTTACTACGCCGAAGGGCCGGAGATCGTGCGGGAGATCAAGAGGCGGGGTCATCAGATATTCCTGGATTTGAAGCTCCACGACATCCCCAATACGGTGATGAAGGCCATGCGGGTGCTGTCCAACCTGGACGTGGATTTGTGCAACCTCCACGCGGCGGGGACGGTGGCCATGATGAAGGCGGCGGTGGAGGGCCTGACCCGGCCTGACGGGACCCGGCCCCTGCTGATCGCGGTGACTCAGCTCACCTCCACCGACCAGCAGAGTATGGAGGAGGATCTTCTCATCCATGAACCCATCGACCGGGTGGTACGCCACTATGCCCAGCGCGCCAAGCTGGCGGGGCTGGACGGGGTGGTTTGCTCCCCCAGGGAGGCCGGAGAGGTGAAGGCTGCCTGCGGTCAGGATTTCCTGACGGTAACGCCGGGGGTTCGCTTCGCCGACGGCGACGTTGGCGACCAGAAGCGGGTGATGACCCCCGCTCAGGCCAGAGAGATCGGCTCTGATTACATTGTGGTGGGCCGTCCCATCACGGCGGCGGAGGATCCGGTGGCCGCCTACCGCCGGTGCGTGGCTGAGTTTGTGGATTAAGGAGGGGCAGAGATGCGCCATCTGCTGAGCATTCTGGATCTTACGGTGGAGGAAATCGAGGAGCTTCTTACCACCGCCGAGGACATTCTGGATCACCCGGACAAGTACCAGGACGCCTGCCGCAACAAAATTTTGGCCGCCCTTTTTTTCGAGCCGTCCACCCGCACCCGGCTCAGCTTTGAGTCGGCTATGCTGGGATTGGGGGGCCGGGTACTGGGCTTCCATGACGCCGCCTCCAGCTCCACCCGGAAAGGGGAGAGTGTGGCGGACACCATTTCCATCGTGAGCGGCTACGCCGACATCATCGCCATGCGCCACCCCAAGGAGGGGGCGCCCCTGGTGGCCTCCCAGCATACCCGTGTGCCCATCATCAACGCCGGGGACGGGGGACATCACCACCCGACCCAAACCCTCGCCGACCTTTTGACCATCCGCCGGGAGATGGGCCGCTTTGACGGCCTGACCATCGGGGTGTGCGGCGACCTGAAATTTGGCCGGACGGTACACTCCCTCATGGAGGCTATGTCCCGGTACAAGGGGGTTCGGTTCATCCTTATCTCCCCCAAGGAGCTGGCGGTGCCCTCCGTCATGCTGGAGGAGCTGGACAGGAACGGCGTTCCCTATCTGGAGTGCCAATCCCTGGAGGAGCATATGGGAGAGCTTGACATCCTCTATATGACCCGCGTCCAGCGGGAGCGGTTTGCCAGCGAGGAGGAGTACCAGCGGCTGAAGGACAGCTACATCCTTGATTCGGACAAGCTCCGGGGGGCCGGTGAGAGGATGATCGTCATGCATCCGCTGCCCCGTGTGAACGAGATCGACCCCCAGGTGGACGAGGACCCCAGGGCCTGCTATTTCCGCCAGGCATTTTATGGGCGGTATATCCGCATGGCCCTCATTCTGAAGCTGCTGCGGGAGCGGGGGGAGGCTCCCGCCACCCCGGACAAGGGCCATCCCGCTTATCCGGTTAACCAGCTTCCAGGGGCGGTGTGCAAAAATCCCCACTGCATCACCACCACCGAGCAGGGGCTGAAGCAGATCTTCCTGCGGAACCCGGAGAATGGGGAGTGCCGCTGCTTCTACTGCGAGAGCAAGGCTGAATGAGCGAAGGAATGAATCCGCCCCGGAGCAGAGGCAAGAGAATATTTGAGACAAACACAGGGAGCGCCGGGCAAAAAGCTCGGCGCTCCCTGAAATCTTTCAGAATAGGTCGGGTTTGGATCAAAATTAATCCCTTTGCATAAAGGCGAGCAGAAGCACGGCGGCGTCCCCGCGGGTGGCGGACTGGCTGGGGTTCAGCCGGCCCGCGCTGTCGCCCCGCGCAACCTTCAGCGCCTGGGCCAGCGCGGCATAGCCCAACAGACCCTCAGGAATATCCGCCTGGTCGGAAAAGTCCGTCCGATAGATGCCCCGGAGCTGGGCGGCAGTACCATAGCCGCCGGCGTCCAGCAGGATCTTGATCACATCGATCCGGGACAAGATCCGGCTGTCGTCCCGATCTGCTCGCTGGAGCGCCCCGATGTTGTAGGCCGTCCGATAGGCCCGGTCGGCGTCTCCGTCGGCCAGATCGTCCGGGTCGATCAGAAGACCCTGGGTGCTGGCCAGCAGGGCCACCAGATCCAGCTGGGTCAGTTTCTTGTCGGGGCGGAACTTTCCCCCCGCGTAGCCGATGCCGTACTCCGCCAGCTTCTCGGCGGCATTTTTGGCCTGGGATCCCGCCAAGTCGCTGTATTGCAGGGTGTTGCTTTCCTCGCTGTCCCGGGAGACCGGCTGGCCGGTTTTGGCGTCAATGCCGGTCACATAGTTGCCCGACGCGGTGAGCTGCCAGCCCAGCTTCAGGCTGTTCAGGGCGCGGTAGCCCATTTCGGCCAGGGGAGCGTAGTCCGGGTCGGAGAGATCCAGCTTCTGGGGGACCGCCACATAGCCTTTTGTGATTTGGAAGGTCTTGAAGTAGGCGCTCACTGCCTGCTCCGCCGAAATGATCCCATCTGGGCTGTCGAAGCGCACATCCTCCGTCCAGGACTGGGAATAGTAGGAGACAGAGCCGTCAATGGCGTCAATTTCGATGACAAATTGGTCGGTGGGGAAGAAGTAACCGTTTTCCTGCCGGGCATATTGGAAACTCCAGACGCCGTAGCGGCCGTTCTCCCGCTGGTTTGCGGGGTCGCCGGTATAGGCCGCACACAGGGCAAAGCGCTCTTTCTGCTGGGCGGTAAGGAAGGCCTCCGCCGTCTTGCGGGCGGCATTTTCATCCAACTTTTTGGTCCCGGTCTCGTCCCACAGCCTGGAGCTGTAGACAGAGATTAATTCCCCCGTCTTGGCGTCCAGGGTCACCCACCGGTACAAAGTTCTCTCATCCACCCGCTTGGCGTAGGAAAGCCGGGCGACAATCACCGGGGCGTCCTTGACCAGCTCTTCCTCCTGATAGGATACGGAGGCCAGCGTGTAGCTGCCCAGGCCCAGCTGGGAGATGGCCTTGGCCTTCTGGTCCAGGGCCTCTTTGCTCAGTGTGCCCTTCAGCTTGTCCGCGCCCAGCTGCTCCGCCTGGGTCAGGCCGCCGTTGCCCTCGATGCCAGCGGCAGGGGAAGGGGCCTCCGCTGCCGCATCCGCGCTGGTAAACTTGTCGTCCCTGCCCAATTCCTCATACAGCTTGGTCAGGTCGACCAGCTTCCCAGAGGCATCGTCCACATAGAAATTGTGTATTGCGTTGGGCAGGTAACGCAGCACCGCCGTCTTTTCCCCCTCATCGAGGACGTATTCCAGCCTCAGAGACAACGTGTCTTGAAGCAGGGGCTCCGCCGCGCTCTGCTTCATGCGGAAATTGGCGGCGGGGACTGAGCCGATATATCCCGTTTCCAGGCTGTCCCGGCGGAATTGGACGACGGCGTAATCCGACGCGCGCACCGACAGAGAAAAACTCAGGGGGGAGGGGCAGCCGTTGAGCAGCAGGGTGCCCCGGAAGTAGTACCGGGTCTGCCGCAGGGAGTTTGTCTTGTCGGCGGCGGCGTCCAGATCCACCGTCTCCCCGGAGCCCAGGACCCGATTTAAAAACGCGGCGGCCGCCTTTTTCGCCTCGGCCGGGTCGCTCTTGGGCAGGGAAAGCGGGGCGCTGTCCCACGTCTCGTCATTGTCATAGCGGTAATAGCTGATAATACTGCCCGATTCGGAGGCCGCGACCTCCAGGGAGCCGTCCTCGCCGCTCCAGCTCAGCCGCCATGTGGGAGCCAGCTCGCCCTCGGTCAGCTGGTCGCCGAACTCCTTGTACCGTTCTGTATCCAGGGCCAGGGCGTTCTTCACCTTCTTGGTGACAGCGGCCAGACGGGCCGCGCTGTCGCTGCTCTCGGCCGCGAATCCGGGAACTGCCATAGAAAACAACAGGATCGGAGCCAACATCAGAGATAGGATACGCTTCTTCATGTTTTCTTCCCCTTTCGCAAAATCCAGGGCATGAAGCCCTGTCTCACTGATTTGCCCTGCTGACGGGAGTCTGCTTTGAACCGTTAGCAGGTCTACTTATAAAGACGCAGTTTGAGACGGACGGTCACACCATTTTTTCAATATTATACCTGAAGGCCGGCCTGTTCTGCAACCCTGAGTTTATTCGGCTGCGTCAATGAGGGAGCAAACGAGGGAGCACCGGGCCAAACGGCCGGTACTCCCTCATGATTTACCTCAGAAACAGATGCAGCAGCTTGCCGTACAGCTTCTTTTGATAGGGCTGATAACGCATAGGCAGATCCATCCAGGTCTTTTTATCCACGATGCTCTTGGTGTGGGAGAATGCCTCGAAGCCGATCCTGCCGTGGTACGCGCCCATGCCGCTCTCGCCCACGCCGCCAAAGCCCATTTCGCTGGTGGCCAGGTGGATGACCACGTCGTTGACACACCCGCCGCCAAATTGGAAGCGGGACATGGCTTCCCGGATGCGAGCCCGGTTCTGGGAGAACAGGTAGAGGGCCAGGGGCTTGGGCTTGTCCGCCAGGAGTTCATACAGCTCCTCGAAGCGGTCATAGGTGAGGATGGGCAGGACGGGGCCGAAGATCTCCTCCTGCATCACCGGGTCATCCCAAGTGACGCCGTCCAGGATGGTGGGCGCGATTTGCAGCGTGTCCGGGGAGGACTGGCCTCCGATCACCACCTTGTCCGGTTCGATGAGGCCCATCAGCCGCTGGAAATGTTTCTTGTTGACGATCCTGCCGTAGTCGGGGTTTTGCAGGGGGGCCTCGCCGTACTGCCGGCGAACCTCTTTCCGCAGCGCGTCTAGCAGCTTGTCCTTCACGCTGCTGTGGCACAGGATATAGTCTGGGGCCACGCAGGTCTGCCCGCAGTTGAGGTACTTGCCAAAGACGATGCGCCGCGCGGCCAGGGGGAGCTTGGCGGTCTCGTCCACGACGCAGGGGCTTTTTCCGCCCAGCTCCAGCACCGCCGGGGTCAGGTGCTCCGCCGTGTGCCGCAGAACCTCTTTCCCCACGGCCTGACTGCCGGTGAAGAACACAAAGTCGAACTTCTCCTCAAGCAGGGCGGCGTTCTCCTGCCTGCCGCCGGTCACTACCGCCACGTATTCGGTCGGGAAGCAGCTCCCGATCAGCTCTGCCAGCAGGGCGCTGGTGGCGGGGGCATAGGCGCTGGGTTTGACCACGGCGGTGTTGCCAGCCGCGATGGCGTCGGCCAGGGGATCCAGGGTCAGCAGCACCGGGTAGTTCCAGGGGCTCATGATGAGGGTGTTGCCGTAGGGGGAGCGCTTCTGGAAGCTCCGGGAGGCAAACTGGGCCAGGGGCGTCCAGACGGTGTGATCCCTTGCCAACTGGCGGGTGTGCCCAATCATATAGCTGATCTCACTGCGCACCAGCCCGATCTCGCACATGAAGCTCTCGTAGCTGCTTTTCCCCAGGTCGGCGGCCAGAGCTTTGGCGATTTCTTCCTCATAGCGGTCCACCGCGTCCCGCAGCTTTTTGAGCATCGCCACCCGGAAGGACACCGGCAGCGTGGCGCCGGTGTGGAAGTATTTGCGCTGGGCCTCAACGATTTCATGGATATTCATAGCCGTCAACTCCAATCTGCCGCCTTTTCGTAAAATATCTCCAACTCTGCCGCGTCCATCAGCCTGGGCACGGGATAGAGGGGGTTGGCCTCCCGGGCGGCGTGGACGGCCATGGCGGGGACGTCCTCCCGCCGGATCTCCGGTAGCTTTTCTGGAATACCCAGACGACCGTTGAGTTCCCGGATGGCGGCGATGAATGCCGCCGCGCCCTCCCGCTCCGGCGTGGTTTCGTCCACGACCCCGGCGCTCCTGCCAAGCTCCCACAGCTTCCGGTAGATGCAGGGGCCGTAGAGCTCCAGCCCGATGGGCAGCAGCACCGCGTTGGCCAGGCCGTGGGGCGTGTTGTACTGGCCGCCCAAGGAGTGGGCCACCGCGTGGACGTAACCCACATAAGACTTGGAAAAGGCAATCCCCGCGATGTGGGCGGCGTGGAGCATATTTTTCCGGGCGGTCAAGTCGCCGCCGTCCCGGTAGGCTGTTTCCAGGTTCTCAAAGACCAGCCGCACCGTCTCCCGGGCGTACCGCCGGGTCTCCTTGGTGGTGGAGCCGCCGATGTAAGCCTCCACCGCGTGGGTGAGGGCGTCCATGCCGGTGGTGGCGGCCGATGCTATCTGCATGTCCCAGAACACGAGGC
>CAMWRX010000006.1 GCA_947176765.1 uncultured bacterium | reverse complement strand
GCACCATTCTCCGGGTGGAGGTAGCCCAGGGCGCCGCCGTCAAGGAGGGCCAGCTGCTGGTGGTGCTGGAGGCCATGAAGATGGAAAACGAGATCCTCGCCCCCAAGGACGGCACCGTCGCGCAGGTGGTCGTGTCCAAGGGCAGCCATGTGGAGACCGGTTCGCCGCTGATCGTCCTGGCGTAAGGAGGGGGTTCTATGAATATCTTAGAAACCCTGTCCAAGCTGGTGAACGAGTCCGGCTTTGCCGGGTTCTTCGCTGACGGCGGCTGGAAATACCTCATCATGATTGCCGTTGCCTGCGTGCTGCTGTACTTGGGCATCGGCAAGAAGTTCGAGCCGCTGCTGCTGGTGGGCATTGCCTTCGGCGCTCTGCTGACCAACATCCCCGGCGCGGGGCTGTACCACATGGAGATGTGGGACGCCTACGTCAACGAGACCGGCTACGACCCCATCAACAACGTGGCCCTCTATGAGACCACTGACGACGGCATCCGGAAGATCTCCGTTGAGGAGTATCTGGCCACCTACACCGGCGATAACAAGGAACAGGTGGAGGAATCTATCGTCGATCACCTGTCCTTCACCGATGTGGCCCACCACGGCGGTCTGCTGGACATCCTGTATATCGGCGTCAAAGCCGGTGTGTACCCCTGCCTGATCTTCATGGGCATCGGCGCCATGACCGACTTCGGACCCCTCATCGCCCGGCCCTCCTCCCTGCTGCTGGGCGCTGCCGCGCAGCTCGGCGTGTTCTTCGCCATGTTTGGCGCCATGCTGCTGGGCTTCACCGGCCCCGAGGCCGGCTCCATCGGTATCATCGGCGGCGCGGACGGCCCCACGGCCATCCTCACCACCAGTAAGCTGGCCCCGCATCTCCTTGGCCCAATCGCCATCGCGGCTTACTCCTACATGGCGCTCATCCCCATGATCCAGAAGCCGCTGATGCGGATGCTGACCACGGAGACCGAGCGGAAGGTGAAGATGGAGCAGGCCCGCGCGGTGTCCAAGGTGGAGAAGATCCTCTTCCCCATCATCGTGGCCGTGTTCGTCATTCTGCTGATCCCCTCCACCGCCCCCCTCATTGGCTGCCTGATGTTCGGCAACCTGCTGAAGGAGACCGGCGTCACCGAGCGCTTGTCTGACACCGCCCAGAACGCCCTGATGAACATCGTCACTTTGTTCTTGGGCATCAGCGTGGGCGCCACCACCGTGGCCACCCGCTTCCTCACCCTTCAGACCATCGCCATCGTGGTGCTGGGCGTCATCGCCTTCGGCTTCTCCACCATCGGCGGCCTGCTGGTGGGCAAGCTGATGTATAAGCTGTCCGGCGGCAAGATCAACCCGCTGATTGGCTCCGCGGGCGTATCCGCCGTCCCCATGGCGGCCCGTGTGTCCCAGGACGTGGGCCGGGAGGCCAATCCCAACAACTTCCTGCTGATGCACGCCATGGGCCCCAATGTGGCCGGCGTCATCGGCTCCGCCATCGCGGCGGGCTTCCTTATCGCTGTGTTTGGCGGCTAATCGCGTTGGAGCAAAGTCCGCACTATACAAAAGCACCCGCTTCCATCTGGAAGTGGGTGCTTTCTTTCATTCCGGCAGCGCCTTTGCCGACCATAGAAATGACTGCGCCTCCGGCGGCCAAAGATCGGAATTAACAAATACCGGCTGCCGCGAGATGAATTCGTAGTCCATCAACCCTTCCCCAAGGGCGCTTCGGTCAAAGATGCGCGTTCCCTTGACAACGGCCCAGCGGGTCTCTTTGCCGCTGTCCAACCGCACCACATTCCCCTCTCTGTTGTAGGTTCCGTACTCAAAAAGCCGGCCGGCAGAATCGAAAATAGCATACCGGCCATCATGGGCAAAGGTCAAGTAGAGCCATCGCAGACCACCGTCGTACCACAGATCCCGACAGGCAAAGGTTCCCAGGGGCGCAACGTCCTTCGGATGTTCCTGCCGGTACTGCCAGTTCGCATATATGAACATCCCTATCACAAGAAACAGCACCAACACAATCGCCGCAAAGGCCCCATACCGGTTCATCCACCGGCGAAACCGTTCTCCGGAGCGCGCCATGGCCTGCGCCAGCTTTTCGTCTGCCGCCGCCCGAAAGTCCGCCTCACCCAGCTTGCGGCCCTCCAGTAGTTCGTTGAGGGTAACGCCGAACTCCTTCCCCAGCAAGGTCAGCATCTCGACGCTGGGCATATAGTTCCCGTTCTCCCAGCGGGAGATGGTCTTGTTGGTCACACCCAGCCGTTCCCCAAGCTCCTCCTGCGTCCAGCTCTTCTCCCGCCGCAGGGCAGCGATAAAAGCTCCTATCTTTGCCTGATCCATCATTAGGCCCCCTTTTCGCTCTCAGGATATCCGTTCAAACCGAATTTGTACACCCCAAAAATGGCGAATCCTATAAAAAGCCTCCGCTTCCATGGAAACGGAGGCTTTTTCACATTCAATTCTCCTGGCGGTACTCCGCCCTGCCCTGACGAAATAGGTCGTTCCCCCGGCTGTCAATTGCCACAGTGAGGGGCAGATCGCGCACCGTCATGCGCTTAATGGACTCGCAGCCCAGATCGTCGAAGGCGATGACCTCCGCCGTCTCGATGCACCGGGCGATGAGGGCCCCCGCGCCGCCTACGGCGGCAAAGTAGCACGCCCCGTTACGGACAATGGCGTCAATGACAGGCTGGTTCCGCTCCCCCTTGCCGATCATGGCGGTCAGGCCCAGATCCAGCAGCCTGGGGGCGAAGCCGTCCATACGTCCCGCCGTGGTGGGGCCGCAGGCCCCCACCGCCATCCCCTGCTGGCCGGGGGTGGGCCCGGCGTAATAGATGACGGCCCCCTTCAGTTCAAAGGGCAGGGGCCTGCCCTGATCCAGCAGCTCAAATATCCGCTTATGGGCGGCGTCCCGGGCGGTGTAGATGGTCCCGGACAGCAGCACCCGGTCCCCGGCACGCAGCCCGGGCAGGCGGGCGGCAAGTTCCCCGGTGTTTAAGCTCAAGGCGCTCATTCCAGGCCACCCCGCTCCCGGAGCGCCTGCGCGGTCTTGTCCAATGCCCCCAGACCCTCCGAATCCCGGCTGAGCAGCTGCACCTGCTTCAGCAGGCCGCCCATTCCCTGGCGCATCCGGCTATACTGCGCCAGCACGCCCTCCAGCCACTCCCGGGTCTCCGCCCGGACACGGTCCGCCTCCGCCTGAGCCTCGCTCACAATGTCCTGAGCCTTGCGATGGGCGTCCAGCTCCACGGTGGCCACCCGGTCCTTCAACTGGGCGTAGCTTTCCGCCATGGGCTCCAAGGAGCCCACCTGGGCCTGGAGCCGGGACAGCTCCCGCTTGGCCACCGTCAGCTTGGACTCGGTCTGGGACAGCTCCCCCCGCAGCTTTGCCAGCGTCCGGGTGGACTCCTCCAGGCAGGCCCGGGCCTTGGCCTCCTCTGCCGCGGCGCCGCTTTTGGCGCTCTCCGCGCCGGACAGGGCGGCCTCCAGCTCAGCGGCCCTCCCCTCGCTCTCTTCCAGCCGCGCCTGGAGCTTGGCCAGCTCCCGCCGGTGGGCGGCGGCGGTCTGCTCGATGTACTGCTGCACGTCCTGGCGGTTGAAGCCTGCCAGGGCGGAGCGGAATTTTTGAACGACGGCGGTGGTTTCCATCCGATCCCCTCTTTCTGTCTGATGCGCTCTTGGATGATTTTATCACATTTTGCCGCCCCTGGCAATGCCAATTCCGCCGCTGTCTGTTTTTTATCTGTCTTTTCCCCGGACGTGTTGAGAAATTTTATCAAATTTTATCAATTGTCCCTTCCCCCACCAGGAATTTCATGATATAATTACATCCAGTTTGGGCGCAGGCTATCTCTGCCCGCTGCAACACTTTGACAGAAATGATGTGACGCTTTTGATGAACTATGACGCTTTGATCGTGGGCGCGGGCTATGCCGGGGCCGTGGCTGCCCGGCGGCTGGCGGAGGAAGCCGGCAAGAAGGTTCTGGTGCTGGAGCGCCGCCCCCATGTGGCGGGCAACGCCTACGACTGCCTGGACGGCGCCGGCATCCTCATCCACCAGTACGGCCCCCACGTCTTTCACACCAACGACAAACGGGTATACGACTATCTGGGCCGTTTTACCAAGTGGACGCCCTATGAGCACACCGTGGTGGCCGACCTCCCCGACGGAAAGGGCGGGCGGATGAACTTCCCCGTCCCCTTCAACCTGGACTCTATGGAGATCGCCTTTGGCCTCGAGGAGGGGAAGCGGCTGGGCGATAAGCTCATCGCCGCCTACGGCGCGGAGAAAAAGGTGACCATCCTGGAGCTGCGGCAGAACCCAGACCCGGAAATCGCCGCCATCGCGGACTATGTGTACGAGTACGTGTTTGTCCACTACACCATGAAGCAGTGGGGGCAGAAGCCGGAGGAGATCGACCCCAACACCACCGCCCGGGTGCCCGTGTTCCTGTCCCGGGATCCCCGGTATTTCCAGGACGCCTATCAGGCCATGCCGGCTGACGGCTACACCCCCATGTTTGAAAAGATGCTGGATCATCCCAACATCACCGTGGAGCTGGGGGTGGACGCTTTGCGCCGGCTGGAGCTGGCGGACGGTGTCATTAAGCTGGACGGCGAGGTGTTTGGCGGCCCTGTGATCTACACCGGGCAGGCTGACGAGCTGTTCGGCTTCCAATTCGGCCCCCTGCCCTACCGCACCTTGGATTTCCAGTACGAAACGCTGGATTGGGACTATTTCCAGAGCCACGGCACCGTGAATTACACCGTGGACGAGGAGTTCACCCGCATCACCGAGTTCAAGCGCCTCAGCGGCCAGGAGAAGCCCGGCGTCACCACCATCATGAAGGAACACTCCCGGGCTTACACCGGCGCGGATGGTGAGATCCCCTATTATGCCATCATTAACCCGGACAACAACGCCCTGTACGCCAAGTACAAGGCGGAGGCGGACAAATACCCCAACCTGCATCTGCTGGGCCGGCTGGCGGAGTACAAGTACTACAACATGGATGCCATCGCCGCCAGAGCGTTAGCCCTCACCGACAGCATGATTTGACCCCATCCGGGAAATATTAGACCTGAAACAGATTTGGAGAGAAGAATATGGACAAGCTCATCACCTTTGCCGTCCCCTGCTACAACTCCGCCGCCTATATGGATCACTGTGTGGAGACTCTGCTGACCGCGGGAGAGGACGCGGAGATCATTTTGGTGGACGACGGCTCCACCAAAGACGACACCCCCGCCAAGTGCGACCAGTGGGCGGAAAAATATCCTGACATCATCCGGGCCATTCACCAGGAGAACGGCGGTCACGGCGAGGGAGTCAACCAGGGCATCCGCAACGCCCGGGGCCTGTACTACAAGGTGGTGGACTCCGACGACTGGCTGGACACCAATGCTTTGGCCCGCGTCATGGCCAAGCTGCGGGAGTTTTCCGCCATGCCCGCCCCGGTGGATCTCGTTATCGCCAACTATGTCTACGAGCACGTGGAGGACAACACCCAGAAGGTCATGGGGTACAAAAACGTGTTCCCCCAGGAGCAGATCATCACCTGGGACAACATCCGCCGTTTCCGCACCTCCCAGTGCCTGCTGATGCACTCAGTGATCTACCGCACCCAGCTGCTGCGGGACTGCGGGCTGGAGCTGCCCAAGCACACCTTCTACGTGGACAATATCTTTGTCTACCAGCCCCTGCCCTACGTCAAAACGCTGTATTATATGAACCTGAATCTGTACCGCTACTTCATCGGCCGGGCGGACCAGAGCGTCAACGAGTCGGTGATGGCCGGGCGCATCGACCAGCAGGTGCGGGTCACCCGCTGCATGATCGACGCCCACGACGTCATAGCCCTCAAAGCCGTTCAGCCCAAGCTGGGCCGGTATATGTTCAACTGCCTGTCCATGATGATGACCATCTCGTCCATCTTCGCCGTCATCGCCGCCACGCCGGAGGCCCTGGGCCTGCGCACCGAGCTGTGGGAGTACCTGCGCCAGAAGAGTCCCGCCCTCTACCGCCGCTGCCGCTACCGGGTGACCAACCTGGGCACCAACATCCCCGGCTATCAGGGCAGAAAGCTGTCTGTGAAGCTCTACCGGGTGGCCCAGAAAATCTATAAATTCAACTAAAGGAGAGATGCCGCTATGTCCGTACAGACCATAACCCGCGAGAATTTTGACGAGCTGGTGCTTCAATCCGGTAAGCCTGTGCTGGTGGACTTCTGGGCCCCCTGGTGCGGGCCCTGCCGCATGGTGTCCCCCCTGGTGGACGAGATCGCCGAGGAGCGCGGCGACATCGTGGTGGGCAAGGTCAATGTGGATGAGCAGCCCGAGCTGGCCATGCGGTTCGGCGTGATGAGCATTCCCACCCTCCTGGTGTTTAAAGCCGGCGAACTGGCGCAGACTGCCATAGGTGCCCGGCCCAAGGAGGAGCTGCTGGCTCTTCTGGACGCATAACGGTCTAATAGCCGCCCCATAGGGGCGGCTATTGATTTTTTCGGGAAAGCCGGTATACTGTGGTCTGTTTCGGTCCGCGCCGCATAGAATGGAGCGGCAAATCCAACAGACCGACTGACTTGATGGGAGGTTATCCATCTTGCCCGACGACCCGTTATTACCAAAGCTGATGATTCTGGCCATCCTGATCCTGATCAACGCTTTTTTTGCCGCGGCGGAGATTGCCGTCATCTCCCTGTCCGAGACCAGGCTGAAAAGGCAGGCCGAGGATGGGGATAAAGAGGCCCGGCAGCTCCTTAAGCTCACCCAGGCCCCCGACCATTTTCTGGCCGCCATCCAAATCGCCGTCACTCTGGCCGGGTTTCTGTCCTCCGCCTTCGCTGCCGACACCTTTTCCGACCCGCTGGTGAAGTGGCTGGTGGAGGAGCGGGGCGTCACCGCCCTGGACTCCCGCGCCCTCAACAGCATCATGGTGGTGCTCATCACCGTCGTGCTGTCCTACTTCAGCCTGGTGCTGGGCGAGCTGGTGCCCAAGCGCATCGCCATGAAAAAGCCCCAGGCGGTGGCCCGGTTTGTCCTGGGCCCTGTCTGCGCCGTGGCGGCGGTGTTCCGGCCCGTCATCTGTCTGCTGTCCAAGTCCACCAACGGCGTGCTGCGGCTGCTGCACATCGACCCCAACGCCGGTCAGGAGGAGGTCAGCAGGGAAGAAATCCTCACGATGGTGAGCCTGGGCGAGGAGCAGGGGATTATCAAGCCCTCCGAGCGGGAACTGATTGAACGCATCTTCCGCTCCAGCGCCGCCGGGGAGGATACGCAGGATTGATCAAACAGATTCAGGCACAAGCCGGGGCTTTCCGGCTTGTGCCTGCCTTTTGGGGATCAGTATGCTTTGACTTTAAAAAAGTCATACTAAGTTCAATCTCATAAAAACATATCCGTCTTCAATATTATTGGAAAAATAAAATCCTAACCTTTCCCAAAACCTCTGCGCGGCCGCGTTTTCCAGCTCTACCGGAACTGAAATCCTGCTGGCGTGATATTCTTCTTGTAAATAACGGATGCACTCCTTTGCGGCCCTTGTTCCCAGCCCCTTTTTCTGAAAAGCATCGTCAATCAAAAAGTTGATAATTTGATCATTTTCCTCTCCCACATACATGGAAACAAATCCTATCATTTTATCATTATCATAAATTGCAAACGGCCTGGTATCCTTATGAAAGACCCATGCTTCCGCCAGGGAGTAAGTAACTGAATCCACAAAGCTTTCCTTTTCAACGCTTGCCTTTAAGCGAAAGCACTGCTCATAATTATCTTCGTTAATTGCCCGCAATTCTACCAACGATACCACCTCCACAAACCCCGGTTTACCGCCCTGATTATATCACGGCCCGGCTTTGAACTTCAAGGCACAATTCAGAAAGTCTCCGATGCCAGATCCCAGGGACATAAAAGGCAGCGTGGACTTTCCATCTGGCGGCTTGCGGCGGCGTCCGAAAGGTGCTATAATGAGAAATATACAAATTACAAGCTCTATGGGGGTGCTTTTTTGAACATCTTCGATATCATGGGCCCCATCATGGTAGGGCCCTCCTCCTCCCACACCGCCGGAGCCGCCCGGATGGGCTATGTGGCCCGGAAGCTGCTGGGGTTCCAGCCCGCCCGGGCGAACATCGCCCTGCACGGCTCCTTTGCCGCCACCGGCGCGGGCCACGGCACCGACAAGGCCATTGTGGCCGGCCTGCTGGCCATGAAGCCCGACGATCCCAACATCCCCCGCAGTTTCCAGCTTGCCAAGGAAGCCGGGATGGAGGTTCACATCCAGACCGTGGATCTGCGGGACGCCCACCCCAACACCGCCGTCATGACCCTCATCGGCGAGCGGGGCCGCACCGTAGTGGTCAACGCCTCCTCCCTAGGCGGCGGACGCATCCGGGTCAACTCCATCGACGGCATGGCGGCCTCCTTTTCCGGCGATATGCCCACCCTCATCATCCGCAACCAGGACAAGCCCGGTATCGTGTCCGAAGTGAGCTACTGTCTGGCCCGCCGTGCGGTGAACATCGCCACCATGCAGCTCTACCGGGATCGCCGGGAAGGTCTGTCCGTCATGGTTTTGGAATGCGACCAGCCGCTCAGCCCGGAAATCATTGACGATATCCAACTGCTGGGCGGCGTGGTGCGCTGCATCTATCTGAATCTGGAGGAGAGCTGATTATGTTTGGTTCTGTGGAAGCGTTGCTGTCCGCGTCGGCGGAAAAGCCGCTGTGGCAGGCTGTTTTGGAGGATGACTGCCAGGATCGGGACGCAGACCCCGAGGCCAGTCAGGCCCGCATGGGCAAGCTGTGGCAGACCATGAAGCAGTCCGTGCTGGACTACGACCCCACCCGCCGCTCCCCCTGTGGGCTGTCCGGCGGACAGGGGGCAAAGATGGCCAGCCAAGCCAACTCCATCTGCGGGCCGTTCATCCAAGAGGTCATCGCCACCGCCTTGAAAATGGGGGAGCAAAACGCCTGCATGGGCCGCATTGTGGCCGCTCCCACCGCCGGGGCCTGCGGTGTGATGCCCGCGGTGCTCATCCCCCTCCAGCGCAAGGACAGGCTGGCTGATGAGGAAATGGTAAAATGCCTGTACGTGGCCGCCGGGTTTGGGCAGGTCATTGCCACCCGCGCCTCCATCTCCGGCGCGGAGGGGGGCTGTCAGGCGGAGGTGGGCTCCGCCTCCGGCATGGCCGCCGCCGCGCTGGTCCACGCCCGGGGCGGCACGGGGAAGCAGATGGCCGCCGCCTGCGCCATGGCATTGCAAAACGTGATGGGGCTGGTATGCGACCCGGTGGCGGGGCTGGTTGAAGTGCCCTGCGTAAAGCGCAACGTCATGGGCGCGGTAAACGCCCTGTCCTGCGCCGACATGGCCCTGGCGGGGCTGGAGGGCGGCATCCCCTGTGACGAGGTCATCGACGCCATGGGTGCGGTGGGCCGCGCCCTGCCCTCCGCCCTGCGGGAGACCGGCCTGGGCGGGCTGGCCGCCACCCCCACCGGACGGAGGATCGCGGAGCGGCGGTAAGTTTCAAAAAAGCGGCCCCTCTGTCAATTGACAGAAGGGCCGTTTTTTGGTATGGTATGCTATAATCTCAACGCGGCGTCACAGCTTTTTTAGATCCGATATGACCCCATTGATCATCATGCCCGGCACCCAGCCGGCCATGAAGTCCCGCAGCTGCTCCAGGGTCACCGTCCGGGCTGCTCCCTTCACCGGGTGTTTGGCCAGCATGGGGATGCGCTTCTGAAACACCGCCCGGCTCCTCGGATCGTCCCACAGTTCGCCCAGCGTGATCTGGTTGTTACGTAAGTCCATCAAAAATCACCTCCAGGAACATACTATGCGCCAAGGTGCGCAGACTGACATTGTTTCATTGACAAAACCTGCCAACCGTACAGAAAAGAGGAAAGGAGCGCACCATGTCAAAGCGAGAAAAGAAAAAACCCGTCGGCCATGAGTGGCGGCACGTGGAAAACAAAAAGCTGGTGTATGCCGTCTACTTTGTGCTGCGGCTGTCGGTGGTGGGCATGCTCATCGCCCAGTTCTTCAATCGGAACTATGAGAACGTCTCGCTGTGCGTGCTCACCCTGGTGCTGTTCATGCTGCCCTCCGCCTTTGAGCGGCGGCTGCACATCGACCTGCCGGACACGCTGGAGATCATCATCCTCCTGTTCATCTATGCCGCCGAAATTTTGGGCGAGATCAGCGACTACTACATTGAATTCCCCTTCTGGGACACCATGCTCCACACCATGAATGGCTTCCTCTGCGCCGCCATCGGCTTCGCCCTGGTGGACATCCTCAATCGGGAGGAAAAGGTGTCCCTCCACCTGTCCCCCTTCTTTATGGCGGTGGTGGCCTTCTGCTTCTCCATGACCATCGGTGTGCTGTGGGAGTTTTTTGAGTTCTCCATGGATCAGTTCCTGCTCTTTGATATGCAGAAGGACACCATTGTCAACACCATCTCCACCGTCAATCTGGATCCCAGCCACGGCACCAACGCCGTTGTTGTCAAGGGCATCCAGGACGTGATCCTGGTTCTGGAGGACGGCACCCAGCAGCCGCTGGGCCTGGGCGGCTACCTGGACGTGGGCATCATCGACACCATGAAGGATCTGTTCGTCAACTTCATCGGCGCGGTGGTGTTCTCCACCATCGGCTACTTCTACGTGAAGGGCCGGGGCAAGGGGAACTTTGTCACCCGGTTCATCCCCCGCCTCCAGCGCAAGCCCGCCGCTCAGGTGGAAGCGGCTCAGGAAACGCCTGCTTCGGACAATCACGGGCAGACCGCGGACCCAGGCGAAAAGCCTGAATAACTCTCACCGCCCCCGGGCATACTCCTCTTGGTATTCGAAACATCAGGATACAAGGAGGAAACGACTATGTTTGACCAGACCAATCCCAGCATCAAGTGTACGGTGAACAGCTGCGCCCACCACAAGGACCAGCGCTGCACCCTGAACGAGATCCAGGTGGGTCACTGCCAGAACAGCGTGTGCGACTGCAAGGAGACCGAGTGCGCGTCCTTCAAGCTGGGCGACCACGGCACCAGCTGCGGCTGCAAGTAAGAAGCGCGGAGCCGTCGCGAGCAGCGCGGATGGAGCGGAGCGAGGCCGTGAGGGCAGTCCAAGGACTGCCTACCAGGCCGAGTCGTCGGGAAAGCGACCGAGCGGCCTGACCGCTTCGCAGCGTGACAACATGAAGCGCGGAGAAGCGGGGCGGGCGGAAGCCCTCCCCGCTTCTTGATATTTCCCCTAAAAATCCGTCCAAAACCACCTGAACTTTGTCTGTGTAGCGGAATTTGCAGGCTTTTGGACTTTTTACATTGACAAACTCGGTTTCAAGCATTATTATAATTTCAATACGCAAAAATATGCGATGATCAGGCCAGTAGTCCCCACGCGAAAGCCCAGAGAGAAGGCGGCCGGTGCGAGCCTTCGTGAGCGAGGCGGATGAACGTCCCCTGTGAGCAGTCCGGCTGAACGAGCAGTTTAAGTAGGCCGGGACGGCAGCCCGCCGTTACCGGGCCTTGAGCGTCCCCCTCGGGGGAAATTTAGGTGGTACCGCGGAGCGTGGCTTCGTCCTAATTTTGGACGGGTCGTGCTCTTTTTCATTTCCCATAAGGAGGTTCCCAATTATGTTGATGAGAGGATCCCAGATCGTGATGGAGTGCCTGCTGGAGCAGGGCGTGGACACGGTGTTCGGCTATCCCGGCGGCACAATTTTGAACATCTACGACGAGTTTGAGCTTCACGGCTACAACCAGAAGATTCACCACTACCTCACCGCCCATGAGCAGGGCGCGTCCCACGCCGCCGACGGCTATGCCCGCTCCACCGGCAAGGTGGGCGTGTGCTTCGCCACCTCCGGCCCCGGGGCCACCAATCTGGTCACCGGCATCGCCACCGCCTACTACGACTCCTCCCCCGTGGTGTTCATCACCTGCAACGTCAGCGAGAACCTCATCGGCAAGGACTCCTTCCAAGAGGTGGACATCACCGGCATCACCATGCCCATCACCAAGTGCAATTTCCTGGTGAAAGACGTCAACGAGCTGGCCGACGTGATCCGGGAAGCCTTTGCCATCGCCCGTTCCGGCCGCCCCGGCCCGGTACTGGTGGACATCGCCAAAAATGTCACCGCTCTCGAGGGCGAGTACGAATACCTTCCCGTGTCCGAACACCCCAACCACGGGCGGCTGGCCACCCTGCTGCGCCGCTCCAACCGGGATCTGAAAAACCCCGAGCCCAACCGGGAGGACATCGACAAGCTGCTGGATCTGATCTCCCAGTCCCAGCGGCCCATGGTGTTGGTGGGGGGCGGCGTGATCCGCTCCAAGGGCGCGGTGCCCGAATTCCGCAAGTTCATCGAGACGCTGGACGCCCCCGTGGGCTCCACCATCATGGGCGGCGGGGCCTGCCCGGGCAATCACCCTCTGTTCACCGGCATGGTGGGTATGCACGGCTCCCATGCCTCCAACATGGCCACCGCCGAGTGCGACCTTCTCATCGCCATCGGCTGCCGGTTCTCCGACCGCGTGGCCACCGATCCCCCCTCCTTTGCTAAAAACGCCAAAATCGTCCACATCGACATCGACCGGGCGGAGATCGACAAAAACGTGCAGACCTATCACCACATCATCGGCGACGCCCGCCGGGTGCTGGAGCTGCTCAACGCCAAGCTGGAGCCGCACGACTACACCGCCTGGAAGGCCCAGGTGTTCGCCCGCAAGGAGCTGCCGCTGAAAAAAGACAATATCCTCCACGCCCACGAGATTTTGGAGACGATTTCCGACCTGACAAACGGCGACGCCATCATCGCCACCGACGTGGGCCAGCATCAGATGTGGTCCTGCCAGTACTACCACTTCTCCCGGCCCGGCCAGCTCCTCACCAGCGGCGGCTTCGGCACCATGGGCTTCGGCCTGGGGGCCGCCATGGGCGCGAAAGTGGGCAACCCGGATAAAGTCGTTGTCCACTGCACCGGGGACGGCTGCTTCCGCATGAACTGCCACGAACTGGCCACGGTGGAGCACTACAACATCCCCGTCATCACCGTCATCTTCGATAACCGCACCCTAGGCATGGTTCGCCAGTGGCAGAACCTGATCTACGGCAAGCGGTTTTCCCAGACCACCCTGGATCGGGGCCCCGACTTCGTCAAGCTGGCGGAGGCGTATGGCCTGAAGGGTTTTAGGGCCAAGAACCAGGCGGAGTTCGAGGAGGCCTTCAAGCAGGCGCTGGAGGCGGGCTGCGGCTGCGTCATCGACTGCGCCATCGACATCGACGCCATGGTTCACCCCATGGTGGGCGGCGGCACCCCCGTCACCGATTTTCTGCTGCATTAAGGAGGGAGGAAAGCCATGAATACCACCATCAAACGCCATACCCTGTCCGTCCTGGTGGAGAACACCGCCGGCGTGCTCAGCCAGGTGTCCCGGCTGTTCTCCCGGAAGGGCTACAACATCGAATCCCTGGCGGTGGGTACCACCGACGACCCGGCGGTGTCCCGCATCACCATCGAGCTGCTGTGCGGGGAGCAGCAGATTAACCAGATCATCAACCAGCTGCGCAAGCAGTTTTCCGTATATTCCGTCCGTCTGCTGCCGCCGGAGGAGTCCATCCGCCGGGAGCTGGTACTCATCAAGGTGAAGGCGGAGAGCCGGGAGGTGCGCAATGAGGTCATTCAGATCGCCAACATCTTCCGCGCTTCCATCATCGACGTCTCCACCCAGAGCCTGACCCTGGCCATCATCGGCCAGGAGTCCAAGGACGACGCCCTGGAAAAGCTGCTGGCCGAGTTCGGCATCCTGGAGCTGGTGCGCACCGGCATGGTGGCTCTGGAGCGCGGCGAGGCCACCATCCGCAACAACTCCGGCAACAAGGTCCGGGATGAGTTTGACCTGGGCAAGAATATCCTGTAAATCCTTTCCCAGATTGTATCACAGTTATCATTCTTTTGGCGGCGGCTGTGCTATGATATTTGGAAACGCATACCAAAGACGCGCGTAAGTTTTCTTAGTTCTCCCGCCCCTAATTTATATTTTATGAGGAGTGTTTACCATGGCAAAAATGTACTACGAGAAGGACTGCGACCTGAGCTATCTGAAGGGCAAGAAGATCGCCATCATCGGCTACGGCTCCCAGGGCCACGCCCACGCGCTGAACCTGAAGGATTCCGGCTGCGACGTGTGCGTCGGCCTGCGCGAGGGCTCCAAGAACTGGGCCAACGCCGAAAAGGCCGGCCTGGCGGTCAAGACCGTCCCCGCCGCCGCCGAGTGGGCGGACATCGTGATGATGCTCATCAACGACGAGGTGCAGGCCGAGGTCTACAAGAAGGACATCGCCCCCTACATGACCGAGGGCAAGGCCCTGGCGTTCGCCCACGGCTTCAACATCCGCTACCAGCAGATCGTCCCTCCCGCCGGGGTAGACGTGTTTATGGCCGCCCCCAAGGGTCCCGGCCACACCGTGCGTTCCACCTACGTCGCCGGTAAGGGCGTGCCCTGCCTGGTGGCCGTGGAGCAGGACGCCACCGGCCACGCCTACCAGATCGCCCTGGCCTACATCGCGGGCATCGGCGGCGCCCGCGCCGGCGTGATGGAGACCACCTTCCACGACGAGACCGAGACCGACCTGTTCGGCGAGCAGACCGTGCTGTGCGGCGGCGTGGTGGACCTGATGCGCTGCGGCTTCGAGGTGCTGGTGGAGGCCGGTTACGAGCCGGAGAACGCCTACTTCGAGTGCATCCACGAGATGAAGCTTATCATCGACCTCATCAACAAGGGCGGCGTGGCGGCCATGAACTACTCCATCTCCGACACCGCCGAGTTCGGCGAGTACGTCAGCGGTCCCCGGGTCATCCCCCATGAGGAGACCAAGGCCCGGATGCGCGCCGTCCTCTCCGACATCCAGGACGGCACCTTCGCCGGCAAGTGGATCGCCGAGAACAAGAACGGCCGCACCTTCTTCAACTCCAAGCGGGCCCAGCTCAAGAAGCACCAGATGGAGCTGGTGGGCGGCGAACTCAGGAAAAATATGATTTGGGGCGGGGATTCCGATTTGGATACGGCCTCTAACTGAGAAGCAGGGCCCCGCAAAGCCGCCCTTCAGGCTTTGTGGGGAGAGGAGCCGCAGCGAAATGAGTGAGCTTTCGCCACAGGCGGAAGCGAGGGATATGCAGCTTGCGGCGACGAGGGGCGGCGACTCCGACCTGGACACCGCGTCCAACTAAACGTGTAAAACGCCGGGAGCGCATGGGAATCAAGGGATTTCCCATTGCGCTCCCGCCCTTTTTATGATACAATGCTTCAACATATATAATACCGCAAAGGAGACTTGCGCTATGCGTTCCGACCATGTAAAAAAAGGCATCCCCACCGCCCCCAACCGCTCCCTGTTCTACGCCCTGGGCTACACCCGCGAAGAGCTGGAGCGGCCCCTCATCGGCGTGGTATGCTCCTATAACGAGATTGTCCCCGGCCACATGAACCTGGACAAGATCGCCGAGGCGGTCAAGGCGGGCGTGCGCGCCGCGGGTGGCACCCCCATCGAATTTCCCGCCATCGCCGTGTGCGACGGCATCGCCATGGGCCACGTGGGCATGAAATATTCTCTGGTCACCCGTGACCTCATCGCCGACTCCACCGAGGCCATGGCCATGGCCCACCAGTTCGACGGGCTGGTGATGATTCCCAACTGCGACAAGAACGTCCCCGGCCTGCTGATGGCGGCGGCCCGGGTGAACATCCCCACCATCTTCTGCTCCGGCGGGCCCATGCTGGCGGGTAAGCTTAACGACGGCCGCCGCACCTGCCTGTCCCATATGTTCGAGGCCGTGGGCGGCTACTACGCCGGCAAGCTGGACGAGGCGGGCGTGGAGGAATACGAAAACAGCGCCTGCCCCACCTGTGGCTCCTGCTCCGGGATGTACACTGCCAACTCCATGAACTGCCTCACCGAGGCCATCGGCATGGGTTTGAAGGGCAACGGCACCATCCCAGCCGTGTGGTCCGCCCGTCTGCGGCTGGCCAAGCACGCCGGTATGCAGATCATGGAGCTGGTGAAAAAGGACATCAAGCCCCGGGACATCATGACCGAGGCCGCGTTCCACAACGCCGAGACGGTGGACATGGCCCTGGGCTGCTCCACCAACACCATGCTCCACCTGCCCGCCATTGCCCACGAGTGCGGCATTGAGCTGGATCTGGATATGTCCAACGAGATCTCCAGCAAAACCCCCAACCTTTGCCACCTGGCCCCCGCCGGGGACACTTATATGGAGGATCTGGAGGGCGCGGGCGGCGTCCATGCCGTCATGATGGAGCTGAACAAAAAGGGCCTGCTGGACACCAGCGTTCTCACCTGCACCGGCAAGACCCTGGGCGAGAATCTGGAGGGCGTGGTCAACCGCGACCACAACCTGATCCGCCCCATTGAGAACCCCTACTCCGCCGACGGCGGCATCGCGGTGCTCAAGGGCAATCTGGCTCCCGAGGGCTGCGTAGTGAAGCGCTCCGCCGTGGCCCCCGAGATGATGAAACATCAAGGCCCCGCTCGGGTATTCAACTCCGAGGAAGAGGCCATCGAGGCCATCTACGCCGGCAAGATCGTGGCCGGCGACGTTGTCGTCATCCGCTACGAGGGCCCCAAGGGAGGCCCCGGTATGCGGGAGATGCTCAACCCCACCTCCGCCATCGCGGGCATGGGGCTGGACAAAGACGTGGCCCTCATTACCGACGGGCGTTTCTCCGGCGCCACCCGGGGCGCCTCCATCGGCCATGTCTGTCCCGAAGCCGCCCAGGGCGGGCCCATCGCCTTTGTGGAGGAGGGCGACCAGATCTCCATCGACATCCCCTCCTGCAAGATCGAGCTGCTGGTGGACGACGCCACTCTGGCCGCCCGGAAGGCCGCGTGGGTGTGCCCTGAGCCCAAGATCAAGACCGGCTATCTGGCCCGGTACGCCAAGCTTGTCACCTCCGCCGCCCGGGGCGCGGTGCTGGAGTGATCCCCTTCCCCAATCTGTGACGCAAGGTGGGATTTCGCAACATGGAACCAATGGATCAGGCCTATATGGAGGAGCTGGCCCGGGTAAACGCCGCCCTGGAGGAAGCGCTGAAAGCTGCCGAGGAGGCCAACCAGGCCAAAAGCCGTTTCCTATCCAGTATGTCCCACGACATCCGCACCCCCATGAACGCCATTGTGGGCATGACTTCCATCGCCCTGTCCCACATTGATGAAAAGGCCCGGGTGCAGGACTGCCTGCGCAAGATCCAAACCGCCTCCTCCCACCTGATGAGCCTGGTCAACGACGTGCTGGATATGTCCCGCATTGACAGCGGGCGCATGGCGCTCAGCGAAGAGGACTTCTCCCTTCCCGATCTGGTTCATGAGGTGGCGGTGATTGTGGGGCCACAAGCGGCCCAAAAGCGGCAGGCACTCCACACGGACATCGGCGATATCTTCGAGGAAAATCTGGTGGGCGATCCTCTGCGCCTGCGCCAGATTCTGGTGAATATTATCGGCAACGCAGTCAAGTATACCCAGGAGGAGGGCGAGATCCGGATCCGCTTCACCCAGCGCACCGCCCCTGACCGCAAGGGCGGCCCCGCTGTGTGGCTGGACTTCTCCTGCCAGGACAACGGCATTGGCATGAGCCAGGAATTTCTGAAGCGCATTTTTCTTCCCTTCGAGCGGGTGCGGAACACCACCATCAGCAAAATCGAGGGCACGGGCCTCGGTATGTCCATCGTGAAAAAGCTGGTGGACAGCATGGGCGGCGACATCACCGTGGAGAGCCAGGAGGGCGTGGGCAGCCGCTTCCGGGTATCGCTCCCCTTCTCCGTCTCCCCGATCAGCCACAAAGAGCTGGCCCTGCCTGTGGGACAGACCGTACTGGTGGCGGAGCCCCGAGACGACCGGGCCGGACAGGTCATGACCTACCTCCGGGATGCCGGCCTGGAACCCATCCGCCTGACCCGCGGCGTGGAGGCCGTCACCCGGCTGACAGAGGCGCAGTACGAAAACCATATGCCCTGCGCCCTGCTGCTGGGACACGAGCTGGCGGATATGTCCCCGCTGGACGCCGCCGCTCATGTGCGGCAGCTGGCCGGATCCGCGTTCCCCATCCTTCTGGTGTCCGAGGACGATTGGGCGCAGATCGAGTACCGGGCGGTTCGGGCCGGGATCAGCGCCTTTGTCCCCTGCCCGCTGTTCCGCAGCCGCCTGCTGGAAACCCTCTCTTCCCTCACCGCCGGACAGGGCCAGCCGGAACAGGCACCGAGCGGCGGCGCGGTAGACTACAGCCAGCACCACGTTCTGCTGGTGGAGGACAATGAACTCAACCAAGAGATCGCCCTGGAGTTGTTGGGCATGACCGGCGTCCAGACAGATGTGGCCGGGGACGGCACCCAGGCGGTGGAGATGTTCCAGAACTCCCCGGAGGGCTGGTACGAGATCATTCTCATGGACATCCAGATGCCCGTGATGAACGGCTATGACGCCACCCGCGCCATTCGAAAGCTGCCCAGGCCAGATGCCGAAAGTGTCTGGATTGTGGCCATGACAGCCAACGCCTTTATGGAAGATATGCGATTGTCCCGGGAGGCGGGAATGAATGAGCATATCTCAAAGCCGGTGGACGTGGATCGGCTCACGGAAATCCTCCGGGGACGTCTGGGCGGCCAGGGGAGCAAGCATTGAGGGCCATAGTTCCGGGAAAAGATGTGATGAAACGATGAGGCCATATCAAGCGGAATATCTGGACAATCTGCGGCAGTTCGCCATCCTCTCCCAGCGCAAGCGGCCCGGGGAGTTGACGTGCGAGGAATATGCCACCCAGATGGCGGAGAATCGTGCCCAGATCATCCGCCTGGGCCGGCGAAATATGGAGCTGCTCCGAACCGGGCTGTTCCCGGTGTTGGACAACCTGTTTGACGCCGGCGAGGAGGATCTGAAGGAACTGGAGGAGTTCTCCTTCCAGCTCTTCGACGCCCGCAGGGAGCTGGACGTAGGGCTGTTCTGCCAGATTCGTCAGGCCCTGCTCACTCTGGCCCGGCAGAAAAAGGATCGAAACGCCATGATCCGGGAGCTGTACTGGCTGGGCATGGGCCGTAACAGCCTTTGCAGCAAGCTGGTTGGCCTCCCGCTGTCCGATGTGGCGGAATACATGACCCATATGCGGCTGTGCTTTGCCGAGGCGGCGGCCTATCTAAAATATTTTGACGAGATTGGGAATACCGAGACCCAGGGATATATCATCCGCGCGCGGGCCAATATGTCCCTCGGGCAGTTCAACTCCCCCGGTGAAAAGATCCAACTGGTGCGGCATACCTTGGAAATCCTCCAGGACACAGGCTATCAGAAAGCGGCTCCCGGCCTGCCCTGGGAGCGGTTCCTCTACCTCACCCACCAGAATATGACCTCCAGCACCTCCCACAGCCGGGAAAACACCATGAGCCCCGAGGACATCGCCAGCATCATGGAATCCGCGTACATCGTCTATACCCGGCGGTTCCAGGAGGCGCAAACCCAAGGCAGCCAGCCCCCCGCCAAATCCGCTTTCGGCTACTACACCATTGAGTTCTACTGCGGCCTTTACGGCCTGGATACCCTGCTCCAGAATCTGGAGGATCTGCTGGACGCCGCCGACCCCGCCGACTACTCCGCCGACGGGATGTACAGCATGATCTCCCTGCCCGCCTTTTACAGCCAATATCTCTCCCAGTACCCTGACCAGATCCCGCCGCGGACAGAATATATTCAAAGCCTCTACCGGCGAATGCTGGACTATGCGGACGCCTACCCCAAAGAACTGAGCGGCGACAACCTCTTCCTCTATCTGCGTCAGCTCTGCTTTACCTTTATTGAGACAGACGGCGGCCTTTCCTATGGGGAGTTTTTGCTGCGGCTGATGCCCCGCTTTGCCCCGGAAATCTATCGCCACTCTCATATTGTGGGGGAGGCGGCAAAGGCCCTATGCGCCGCCATTATGGATGACGACCCCTCCTATTTTGACGATATTGACTTTATCCGGGCCATCGCCGACCCGGGAGAGAAGCGTCAGGCGGTGCTGGATTACGCCATGGGCTGCGGCGTTTTTCACGACGTGGGCAAGATCAGCGTCATCGAGCTTTACAACCGCACGGCCCGCCAGTGGTTTGAGAATGAGTACGAGATGGCCCACCTCCACACGCTGGCCGGCCAGATCCTGCTGGAGCCCCGACCCTCCACCAGCCGGTACGCCCCCGCCGCCCTGGGCCACCATGCCTGGTACGACGGCACCCGGGGCTACCCCTCGTCTTACAAGCGGCTGGAGTGCCCCGAGCGGCAGATGGTGGATATTATCGGTCTTGTCGATTGGCTGGAAATTGCTGTCAATTCCAACCAGGCCTACAACAGGATAGAGCAGACCTTTGAGGAGGCGGTGCTCGGCGCCGCCGAGCTGGAGGGAACGCGTTTCTCTCCCCTGCTCACCGCCCGTCTTCGGGACGCACAGACAGCCGAGCTCCTGAAGCGCGCCCTGGAGACGGGCGCGCAGAACGCCTACCTCCAGATGTACGACGGCGCCCGCCAGTCCAAGCCGCCAAAAGCTTGACTGTTCGAGAACGGCCCCCTGGGTGTTATGCCCCGGGGGCGCTTTTCGTATGAGGTTATGCCTGTATAAAACTTGAAAAGGGGCTTTCTTTTTCCCCGGGTTTCGTGTATAATAGGGCGAATATACAAAATGGGTTGTTGTGCCCAATGAGATGTGTGCCGGCGGCAGCCCGCCGGAAGAGGAGGAGTTCCCATGAACAGAAGCACCGCGCGGGAGATCGCCGTCCATTTCGCCTTTGAGCTGGCCTTTTCCGATGAAAAGGCCCAGCAGCTCCTGGATCGGGTGTTTACCCCGGAGTCTTTCGCCCTGCGGGCCAAGGACGAGCCCATGTATGCCGAGTTTCCCGGAGAGGGGGAGCAGGACTATATCTCCCGGCTGGTCCGGGGCGTGGGCAGCCACGGAGCGGAGCTGGACGGCTACATCGCCAAGTACGCCAAGGGGTGGAAGTTTGCCCGCATTGACCGGGTGGCCTCCGCCATCATGCGGGTGACCATGTACGAGATCCTGTATATGCCCGACATCCCCAACAAGGTGGCCATTAATGAGGCGGTGGAAATCGCCAAAAAATACGTGGACGATGACGTGGTGAAGTTTATCAACGGCATTCTGGGCTCCTTTGTCCGCTCAGAGCTGCCGGAGCAGGAGTAAACGGTATGGGCGCGCAGTGCATCGGGTTCGATACCAGCAACTACACCACCTCCGCCGCCGTGTTTGGCAACGGCACGGCGGAAAACCGGGGCAAGCTGCTCACCGTCCCCGAGGGGGCGCTGGGCCTGCGGCAGAGCGACGCTTTGTTCCAGCACGTGAAGCGGCTGCACCTGATGGTGGAGCAATTGCGGTCTGACGGGGGCATCGGCCAAATCGCCGCCGTGGGCGCCTCCACCCGGCCCCGGGAGGTGGATGGCTCCTATATGCCCTGCTTCCTGGTGGGCGAGGGAGAGGGCCGCGCCCTGGCCTCCGCGCTGGGGGTTCCCTTCTACCCCTGTTCCCACCAGCAGGGCCATGTGGCGGCGGCGGCCTGGTCGGCGGGCCGGGAGGACTTGCTGGACAGGCCCCATCTGGCCTGGCACCTGTCCGGCGGCACCACCGAGCTGCTGCGGGTGGAACCGGAGGGCCACACCGTCCGGGCGGAAATAGTGGGCGGCACTGCTGACATCGCGGCGGGCCAGCTCATCGACCGCGCCGGGGTGTTGCTGGGCCTGCCCTTCCCGGCGGGCAAGGCGCTGGACGCGCTGTATCCCGAGGCGGACGACACCAGCTTTTTCCGGGTGAAGCTGAACGATCTGACCTTCTCCCTGTCCGGCATGGAGAACCAGGTGAAGGGGCTGGCGGAAAAAGGCGAAACTCCCGCCAACATTGCCCGGTTTACCATCGACACCATCATGAACGTGCTGCTGCGGGCCACCCAGGAGGCACAGAAGCGCTGGCCGGGGCTTCCGGTGCTGTGCTCCGGCGGGGTGGCCTCCAACCGGCAGATTCGGGACGCCATGGAGAAAACCTGCGGCGCGGTGTTTGCCCTGCCCCAATATGCCACCGACAACGCCCTGGGGGTGGCCATCCTCACCCACCGGGCGCTGGAGCGGGGGGTGCCGTGGTGAATATTGCCAATTTTCCTGTCTATACTGTATCTCAGGTCAACGGCTATGTGAAGTCGCTGATGGACGACAATCCCCTGCTCACCGGACTGCTGGTGCGGGGGGAGATCTCCAACTATAAATGCTACCCCTCCGGCCACCACTACTTCTCGCTGAAAGACGAGCAGGGCTCCCTGCGGTGCGTCATGTTCCGGGGGGAGGCGGCGAGGCTGCGCTTCCGCCCCGCCAACGGGATGCGGGTGGTGGCCTTTGGCCGGGTATCCGTGTTCCCTCGCGACGGGCAGTACCAGCTCTACTGCAATGAGCTGATGCAGGACGGCCGGGGGGCGCTGGACGAAGCCTTTGAGCGTCTGCGCCGCCGCCTGGAGGCGGAGGGCCTGTTCGCCCCCGAAAACAAACAGCCCCTCCCCCGCTACCCGAAAAAGATTGCCCTGGTCACCTCCCCGGCGGGGGCGGCGGTGCGGGATATGCTGCGCGTTTTAGGCTCACGGTGGCCGCTGTCGGAGGTACTGGTGGTCCCCGTCCGGGTGCAGGGCCAGGAGGCCGCGGGAGAAATCGCCGCCGCCATCCACCGCCTGAACAACCGGGCGGACATCGACCTCATCATCACCGGCCGGGGCGGCGGCTCCAAGGAGGATCTGTGGGCCTTTAACGAAGAGGTGGTGGCCCGGGCCATCTACCTGTCCAACATCCCGGTGATCTCCGCCGTGGGCCATGAGCCGGACGTGACCATCGCCGACTATGTGGCGGACGTGCGGGCGGCCACCCCTTCTAACGGGGCGGAGCTTGCGGTGCCCGACCAGACCGAGGAACACGCCCGGCTGGAGCAGTTAAACCGGCGGCTGGCCCGGGCACTGCAAAGCCGCTTAGGTGGGGCCCGGCGGGAGCTGGACCGGCTGAAGCGCAGTCGCGCGCTGACCAACATCAAAGCCCCCATTCAGGATCGGCGCTTGGCACTGGACGACCTGCGGCGGCGCATGGGCCTGGCCCTGCGGGGGAAAACCGATCGGGCGCGGCAGGGGCTGAGCGCCCAGAAGGAACGGCTCCCCCTGGCGGCGCGGGCAAGACTGGCCGCCCAGCGGGGGCGGCTGGGCCGTCTGGCGGCGGGCCTGGACGCCATGAGCCCGCTGAAGGTACTGGGCCGGGGTTATGCTATCGCCCGGGCGGGCGAGGATGTGGTGTCGTCTATCACCCAGGCACAGCCCGGGGATAAGCTGGATGTACTGGTGTCCGACGGCGCGTTGAAGTGCGTTGTAGAGGATAAGGAGGAGAGGACATGGCGGTAAAAAAGCAGTCCTTTGAGGAGTCTATGGCCCGTCTGGAGGCCATCGTCGCCCAGTTGGAAAAGGGCGAGTGCGGCCTGGACCAGTCCCTGAAACTGTTCGAGGAGGGCGCCAAGTTGGCAAGCACGTGCGAGGAGCTGTTGGATAAGGCGGAGCAGAAAGTGAACCTGCTGCTGGCAAACGACCAGGAGATTCCCTTTGAGGAGGAGACAAATGAACTTTGAGCAGGAATATCAGGAGGCGTTGTCTCTTGTGGAGGGAGAATTAGACGGCTGCTTCCGGGAGGGCGGCCCCCAGGGGGAGCTGCTGGATGCCATGCGGTACAGCCTGCTGGCGGGCGGCAAACGGGTGCGGCCTGTGCTGGCGCTGAAGTTCTGCGAGGCGCTGTGCGGCGAGATGGAGCCCGCCCTGGACTATGCCTGCGGCGTGGAAATGCTTCATACCTACTCCCTCATCCATGATGACCTTCCCTGCATGGACGACGACGAGCTGCGCCGGGGCAAGCTCACCTGCCATGTGAAATACGGCGAGTGGCTGGCCCTGCTGGCGGGGGATGCGCTGCAAACCGCCGCCTTTGAGCGGCTGGCCACCTCCCGGCGAACCGCCCCGGCGGCAAACGGCAGGGCCTGCGCCGTCCTGGCCAAAGCCGTGGGACGCGGCGGGATGTGCGGCGGACAGTACCTGGACATGGTGGACGAGGGCAAAAGCGTGGATCTGGATCGCCTGACCCAGACCCACCTTTGGAAAACCTCCGCCCTGCTGGAGGCGGCCTGCCTGCTGGGGCTGACAGCCTCCACCGTGGAACCCTCCCCCCAGCAGTGGGCGGCGGCGGAGCGATACGCCAAGGAACTGGGGCTGGCCTTTCAAATCCGGGACGATATGCTGGATGTGACCTCCACCGCCGGGGAGCTGGGCAAGCCCATCGGCTCCGACGCGGACAATGGAAAAACCACCTTCGTCACCCTGTTTGGGTTGGACAAATGTGCTCAGCTGGTGGCGGAACACACCCAGCTTGCCAAACAGAGCGTGTCCGGGGCGTTTGAGCGCCCGGAATTCCTATGCGCTCTGGCCGATTCCCTGGCGGAGCGAAAAAACTGAGGGAACGTTTTTGACACCCTTCTCAGCACTGGAGGCAGTCTCATTGCCTTCGGGAACCGAGCGCGCCAATGAACAGAAAGGAAGTGCGGCCATGAGCCCGGAGCAGCTGAATACCCTCACCGACCTCCAGGCAAAGCTGCTGTGCGACCAGCTGCGGGAGCAAATCATCGACAGCGTCTCCAAGACAGGAGGCCACCTGGCCTCCAGCCTGGGGGTTGTGGAGGCCACCGTGGCCGTCCACCGGGTATTTGACCTGGAAACCGACCGGCTGGTGTTCGACGTGGGCCACCAGTGCTATGCCCACAAGATCCTGACCCAGCGGGGCGGACAGATGGACACCCTGCGCAAGCTGGGCGGCCTGTCCGGCTTCCCCAAGCCGAGAGAGCATCGGGCGGACGCCTTTATCGCCGGACACGCCTCCAACGCGGTGTCGGTTGCCCTGGGCATGGCCCGGGCCCGAACCCAGAACAAGGAGGACTACTGCGTCCTGGCTATGCTGGGGGACGGGGCCATGACGGGCGGGCTGGCCTATGAGGGCCTGTCCGACGCGGGGCAGAGCGGCGAGCAGCTGGTGGTCATCCTCAATGACAACGGAATGTCCATCACCAAAAACGTGGGCGGCGTGGCCCGCCACCTGGCTCAGCAGCGGCTGAAGCCTCAATATCTCCAATTCAAAAAGTTCTACCGCAAGGTAACCGGCTGCACCGCCGCGGGCCGTGGGCTGTACCGCTTTACCCACCGGGCCAAGCAGGCGGTGAAGGACGCGGTGCTCCACTGCAGTATGTTCGAGGATATGGGCTTTACATATCTGGGGCCGGTAGACGGCCACGATGTGAACTACCTGACCCGGCTGCTGCGGTACGCCAAGGAGCTGAACTGCCCTGTCCTGCTTCACATCAAGACTGTAAAGGGAAAAGGCTATTCACCCGCGGAGAAGGAGCCGGATCACTTCCACGGCGTAGGCCCCTTCAACAAAGAGGACGGCACTCCGCTGAACCAGGCCGGGGAAAGCTTCTCCTCCGTCTTTGGCGACACCATGCGGCAGTTGGCACGGGAGCGGGACGACGTGGCCGCCATTACCGCCGCCATGCCGGACGGCACGGGGCTGACGGAGTTCGCCCGGGAGTACCCGGATCGCTTCTTTGACGTGGGCATCGCCGAGGGCCACGCCGTCGCCATGGCGGCGGGCATGGCCAAGCAGCGCGTCATCCCGGTGGCGGCCATCTATTCCACCTTTTTACAGCGGGCCTATGATATGCTCATACACGACGTGGCCATCCAGGGACTCCATGTGGTCTTCGGCGTGGATCGGGCGGGACTGTCCGGGGAGGACGGCGAGACCCACCACGGTGTATTCGACGCGGCCTACCTCAGCTCCGTGCCCGGAATGAAGATCTACTGCCCCGCCAGCTTTGAGGAGCTGCGCTCCATGCTCCGCTATGCCGTGGAGAAGGTGCGCGGCCCGGTGGCGGTGCGCTACCCCAGAGGGGGCGAGGGGGAGTTCTCCGCCCTGTGCGGCATCGAGGGCGCCAGCGTGATCCGCCCCGGCACGGACGTGACCATCGCCGCTTATGGAACCATGGTCAACGAGGCCCTGGCGGCGGCGCGGCTTTTGGAGGAAAAGGGAAAATCTGCCCAGGTGGTAAAGTGGAACAGCATCTCCCCCCTGGACGTGGACACAGTGTCCGCCTGCGCCCAAAAAACCGGGATCCTGCTGGTGGCGGAGGAGTGCGTGGACGCGGGGTGCGTGGGCCGGCGGATCGCCGCCGAGCTGGCCTTGCGGGGCGTGAACGGCATCAGGCTTGCCCTGGTGAACCTGGGCGACCGCTTTGTACAGCATGGCACGGTGGCGGAGCTGCGCGCGCTGTGCGGCATCGACGGTGCGTCCATCGCCCACAGGGCGCTGGAGGTGATGGCAAATGGCTAAAAAACGGGTGGATCTGCTGCTGGTAGAGCGGGGCCTCATGGAGAGCCGCCAAAAGGCTCAGGCCATCATCATGGCGGGCCTGGTGTACTCCGGGGAGCGGCGGTGCGACAAGCCCGGCCTCACCCTGGACGATGCCGCCCCTTTGGAGGTGCGCGGCCAGCCGCGCTATGTCAGCCGGGGTGGGCTGAAGCTGGAGAAGGCCATGCAGTGTTTCCCCATCACGTTGACGGATAAAATCGCCGCCGACATCGGCGCGTCCACCGGCGGCTTCACCGACTGTATGCTGCAAAACGGCGCGGCTAAGGTATACGCCGTGGACGTGGGCTACGGCCAGCTTGCCTGGTCCATCCGCAGCGACCCCCGGGTGGTGTGTTTGGAGCGCACCAACGCCCGGTATCTCACTACAGAACAAATCCCCGAGCCGCTGGACTTCGCCTCCATTGACGTATCCTTCATCTCCCTGGGGCTGATCCTGCCCGCCCTGCGGCCGCTGATGGCCTTGGACGGCCAAATCGCCGCCCTGGTGAAGCCCCAGTTCGAGGCCGGACGCGACAAAGTGGGCAAAAAAGGCGTCGTCCGGGATCCCGCGGTCCATCTGGAAGTTCTGGAGCACTTTTTGGACCATGCCGCCCAGGCGGACTTCTCTGTCCGGGGGCTGGACTTCTCCCCTATCCGGGGCCCGGAGGGAAATATCGAGTACCTGGGCTATCTGCACGCCGGCGCCGGGGAACACTTTGACTGTGATCTGAAGGAACTGGTGGAACGCTCCCACCAGACGCTGAGGAGAGAAGAACCATGAAAATCGTACTCAGCCCCAACCCATACCGCGACCGGGGCCTGCGCTCGGCCCAATCCGCCCAGCGCATCCTGGAGAATGCCGGGGCGCAGACCGCCATCTGCCTCCCCTTTGACCTGGATCAGGGCAGCAAAATGGAACTGCCCTCCGGGGTGGCCCTGGGCCAGTTGGAGGAGGAGCTGGAGGACGCCGACGTGCTGGTGTGCTTCGGCGGGGACGGCACCATCCTCCACGCCGCCCACGAGGCCAACGCCCGAGGCATCCCCATCCTGGGGGTGAACCTGGGCAGCATCGGCTTCATGGCCGAGCTGGAGCATGGGGAGCTGTCCCTGCTGTCCCGGCTGGCCGGGGGCAAATTCGGCATTGAGCGGCGGATGATGCTGGACATCTGCGTCCGCCGGGAGGGGCGCTGCGTGTTCTCGGATCAGGCCCTCAACGATGCGGTGCTCACCAAGGGAGCGGTGGCCCGGGTGCTGGATCTGGAGGTGACGGGCGACCGGGTGGTCATCTCCTCCTTTTCCGGGGACGGGCTGGTGGTGGCTACCCCCACCGGCTCCACCGCCTACTCCATGGCGGCGGGCGGGCCCATCGTGGAGCCCACCGCGGAAAACATCATCATCGCCCCCATCTGCGCCCACTCCCTCCACGCCAAACCCTTCGTCCTGGGGGCAAACCGGACGGTGGGCGCGCGGCTGACACCGGGGGGGAAAAAGACCGCCTATCTGTCGGTGGACGGGGGCAGGGCCTTCCGGGTTCAGCCCGGGGACTGGGTGGAGTGCCGCCGATCCCGGCAGGCCACTCAGCTGGTCAAGCTCACCGGGCGGAGCTTTTACGAGCGGATCAATCAAAAACTGGGAAAGGCGTGAACGCGTTGAAGTCCAAACGACAAGCGGAGATCCTGCGCATCATCGGCGAACAGGACATCGAGACCCAGGAACAGATGCTGGATCAGCTGCGCAAATGCGGCATCCGGGCCACCCAGGCCACCATCTCCCGGGACATCAAGGAACTGAATCTGGTCAAGCAGCCCGGAGAAGGCGGAAGCTACCACTACGTGGCGTCCGCCGCCCGGCCCGCGAAGCAGGCTCTGGCAGGCCGGCTCCAGAATATTTTCAAGGAGGGCGTCATCGCCTGCGACGTGGCCCAGAATATCGTGGTGGTCAAGACCATGCCCGGTCTGGCCCCCGCCGCCGCCGCCGCGCTGGACGGCATGGAGCTGAGTGGGCTGGTGGGCTCCCTGGCGGGGGACGACACGGCAATCCTCATCATGCGCACCAACCAGATAGCGGAGGAACTGGCCCAGGCGATTGAATCCATGCTGGAGAGGTGAGACATCTTGCTCAGCTTGCTGCATATCGAGAATATCGCGGTGATCTCCCAGGCGGACATCACCTTTGACAAGGGCTTCAACGTGCTCACCGGCGAGACCGGCGCGGGCAAATCCATTGTCATCGATGCCATCGGGGCCATCATGGGGGAGCGCACCAGCCGGGATCTCATCCGCACCGGGGCCAAGTCCGCCCGGGTGTCCGCCCTGTTTCGGAACCTCCCTCCCCTGCCCTGGTTTGAGGAGCAGGGCGTCGGCCCCGATGAAAACGGGGAGCTGCTCATTGAGCGCGCCATCCAGGGGGACGGCAAAAACACGTGTCGGATAAACGGACGGCCCCTGCTGGTCACCCAGCTCCGGGAGCTGGGCTGCCAGCTGGTGAACGTCCACGGCCAGCACGACGGCCAGCAGCTTCTGGATGAGGAGTGCCACCTGGACTATCTGGACAGTTTCGGCGGCACGGAGGAGAGTTTGACCGCCTTTTCCGCCGCCTACACCCAGGTGCGGGAACTGCGCCGGGAGCTGGAGCGGCTCCAAATGGACGACGGCGAGAAGGCCCGGCGGATGGACACCCTGACCTATCAGATCGAGGAGCTGGAGCGCGCCCAGCTGCGGGAGGGCGAGGACGAGGAGCTGTCCCAGCGGCGGGAGGTGCTGCGCAACGCCGAGCGCCTCACCGACGCGGTGGACGGGGCCTGGCAAGCCCTCACTGGCGGGGAGGACGGCGAAGGGGCCGTGTCCCTGCTCATGGAGGCGAAAAGCCATCTGGCCCAGGGGGGCCGGTACAGCGGCGATTTGAAGGAGCTGTCGGAAAAGGCGGAACAGCTGCGCTGCGACGTGGACGACCTGGCGGAACTGGTGCGGGACCTGCGTGGCACCCTGGACTTCTACCCTGGGGAGCTGGACGAGATTGAGGAGCGGCTGGATCTGCTGTACCGCCTGAAAAAAAAGTATGGAAGCAGCGCGGAGGAGATGCTGGCCTATCTGGACAAGTGCCGTCAGGAGCTGGACGCCATCCAATTCTCGGAGGACCGCATGGCCCGGCTGGACAAGGAGCTTGAAAAAGCGTTGAAAAACGCCAGGGAGCAGGGAAAAACGCTTTCCACTCAGCGGCACCGCGCGGCAGAGGAGCTGGCCAAACGCATCCAGTCCGAGCTGAAGCAGCTGGATATGCCCCGGGTGCAGTTCCAGGTGGAGTTCGCCCCCAAGGACGCCCCCGACGGCATGGACGCCACCGGCATGGACACGGTGCGCTTCCTCATGTCCGCCAATGTGGGCGAGGCGCTGAAGCCCATCAACAAGATCGCCTCCGGCGGCGAGCTGTCCCGGATCATGCTGGCGCTGAAAAACGTGCTGGCGGAGACGGAGCAGGTGTCTACCCTGATTTTCGACGAGGTGGATACCGGCGTGTCCGGACGGGCGGCGGTGAAGGTGGCCCGGAAGCTGTTTGAAGTCTCCAAGGGGCGGCAGGTCCTGTGCGTCACCCACCTGCCCCAGATCGCCGCCATGGGAGACATCCATTTCTCCGTGGAAAAGGGCGAGGCCGATGGGCGGACGTTCACCCGTGTGGAGCGGCTGGATCGCGCCCAGCGCCGGGAGGAGCTGGCCCGCCTCAGCGGCGGCCAGACCACCGCCGTCATGCTGGAAGGCGCGGAAGAGCTGCTGTCCACGGCAGAACAATACAAGACGGGAGCGCTGACTAAATCATGATTAAGGCCATATTTTTTGACATTGACGGCACGCTGGTGTCTTTCCGGCAGAAGTTTCTCTCCGACCAGCTGCTGGCCGACCTGTCCGCCCTGCGGAAGCAGGGGATCAAGATTTTTATCTGCTCAGGCCGGGCATTGCAGGACCTGGAGAACACCGGGATGCTGCGGGGGGCGCAGTTCGACGGCTATGTGACCATCAACGGCCAGTTCTGCTGCGATGGGGACGGCACCCCCTTCCGGGACGAGCCCATCGGTTTGGACGATATGCGGGGGGCCTACCAGGTGCTGCTGGACAACCCCAACCTCCCCGCCCTGCTGGAAGGCAACGGGGAGAGCTATCTCACACAGATCAATGACCGGGTGAGGGAAATCTATGAGTTTCTTCACACAGAGCTGTACCCAGTGTGCCCCTTGGAGCAGTTGCTGGAGGGAAAGGTGTACCAGTTCGTCCCCTTTGTCGCCTCTGGGGAGGAAAAGCTGTTCCTGGATGCCATGCCGGGCTGCACCTATACCCGCTGGCACCCGAAGGGCATCGACATCATGCCCAGGGACGGCGGCAAGGGCGTGGGCGTCCTCGCAGCCATGGGGCGGTACGGCTTTACCCGGGACGAGGTCATGGCCTTTGGCGACGGGGAGAACGACATGAGCATGATGGCCCAGGCCGGGCTCAGCGTAGCCATGGGCAACGGCGAGGACAAGGTGAAGGCCATGGCCGATTATGTCACGGACACGGTGGAAAATGACGGCGTGTCCAAGGCCCTGCGGCATTTCGGACTGCTGCCTGATTAAAAAGGGTTTGACAACGGCCATATCTTGTGATATGATCCTGTCAATGCGAGGATGAGGATCAGTAACCAAAGGCCCTCCTGCCCAGAGAGCCCCCGTTTGGTGGAAGGGGGACAGGAACCATTGGCGAATACCCCTCGGAGCAGCCGCCTGAACGGGAATTTTACCATTCTCCAGTAGGGTTGGACGGGTGCGCCCGATACAGCGCCGGGGTTCTGTTGGGAACCCCTTGAGGCCGTGCTTCGCGAGAGGACGGCAAAACAGAGGTGGTACCGCGAACCTTCGCCCTCTGTCCTGAATGGGACAGGGGGCGTTTTGATTGTCTAATAAAAAATGGAAAGGAGCAGAAAGGTATGGTTTTTCAAGGCGCGGCGGAACAGAACGGCTGGGTGATCGTTGAATACAAGACCACCTGGCCATATGGGTATGATTTCATGCTGGACGCGGCACAGGTCATCATTGACACGGACTTTCAGGATAAACTGCAGGGCGTCGCGGTGGCGGAGGTCGCGGGAGCGGAGGATATGGAGCAGCTCGATCAGGTCAGGGCCTGCGGAAACCACCTGCGCGAATGTCCGTCTGTGGCCGAGGAGCACGGCGTTTTGACGGTAACGGGCGTCAGCCAGATCATGGAATGCGCGCTTCAAGTAGAGTTCTTCAACCAGACAAGGCTGGTGAGGCTGTTTTCGCCATTTCCGCAGTATTTTAAAGAGCATGGGGATCACGTTTTCGATCATTATATGGACAGCATTGAAATTATGGCGTACTGCAAAGACACAGAGCGCCGGACGATAGCAAAAATGCGGAAGGAAAACTAAACTTTATCAATAACGGCAGGGCGCCCGCAGCCCTGACGCTGGGGTGATTTTATGAAGGGCAAAATAAAGCTGGAAAAGGTTTCTTTGGATGACGCCGAACAGCTTTGGCGGATGCAGAGAACAGCGTTTTCGGAACTTCTGGAAAAGTATCAGGATACGGATACTAATCCCGCCTGTGAAACGCTGGAACGTGTCCGGGAAAAGGCGGCGCAGCCGGACAGCTCTTTTTACTGGATCAAATCGGGAGAAGATCTGGTCGGAGGTATTCGGGTCGTATTCCGGAAGGGGGAAAGCAAACGCATCTCTCCGCTGTTCATCCTGCCCCAGTACCGCAACAAAGGAATCGCCCAACAGGCGATCAGACTGGCGGAGGAGCTCTATGGAGACGAGGACTGGGAGCTGGGCACGATCCTACAGGAGAAGGGAAACTGCCATCTGTATGAAAAGATGGGGTACCGCCCGACCGGGGGAATCCTGGAGATCAACGACAAAATGACATTGATATTCTATAAAAAGTAAAGGAGAAAAAACCATGACGCTTTACGACGAATTGGTTGCCCGCGGCCTGGTGGCCCAGGTGACCAGTGAGGACGAGATCAAAGACCTCATCAACAACGGCAAGGCCACCTTCTATATCGGCTACGACTGCACTGCCGACAGCCTGACGGCGGGCCACTTTGTGACCCTGACCCTGATGAAGCGGCTCCAGCAGGCGGGCAACAAGCCCATCGCCCTCATCGGCGGCGGCACCACCACCATCGGCGACCCCTCCGGCCGCACCGATATGCGCAAGATGCTCTCCCGGGAGGACATCGACCACAACGCCGCCTGCTTCAAAAAGCAGATGGAGCGTTTCATCGACTTCGGCGAGGGCCCCGGCCAGGCCATGATGCTCAACAACGCCGACTGGCTGCTGAATCTGAACTATGTGGAGCTGCTGCGGGAGGTGGGCGCCTGCTTCTCCGTAAACAATATGCTCCGGGCGGACTGCTACAAGCAGCGCATGGAAAAGGGCCTCTCCTTCCTGGAGTTCAACTATATGATTATGCAGTCCTACGACTTCTACCATATGTTCCAGACGGTGGGCTGCAACCTCCAGTGCGGCGGCAACGACCAGTGGAGCAATATGCTGGGCGGCACGGAGCTGATCCGCCGCAAGCTGGGCAAGGACTCCCACTGCATGACCATCAACCTGCTCACCGACTCCCAGGGCAACAAGATGGGCAAGACGGCGGGCAACGCCGTGTGGCTGGATCCCAACAAGACCAGCCCCTACGACTTCTACCAGTACTGGCGCAACGTGGGCGACGCGGACGTAATGAAGTGCATCCGCTGGCTCACCTTCCTGCCTCTGGAGCAGATCGACGAGATGGACCACTGGAAGGACGCCCAGCTCAACCAGGCCAAGGAGATTCTGGCCTGGGAGCTCACCAACATGGTCCACGGCAAGGAGGAGGCGGACAAGGCCCAGGCCGCCGCCCGGGCGCTGTTCTCCGGCGGCGGGGACGCCGGCAATATGCCGTCCACCGAGCTGACCGACGCCGACTTTACCGACGGCTCCATCGGCGCGCTGACGCTGCTGGTGAAGTGCGGGCTGGCCGCCTCCAACGGCGAGGCCCGGCGGCTCATCCAGCAGGGCGGCATCGCTGTGGCCGATGAAAAGGTGACCGACCCTGCCGCCCAGTTCTCCAAGGAGAAGTTTGCCGGGGATGGCGTCATCATCAAGAAGGGCAAAAAGGTGTTCCACCGGGCAACCTTTTCTTGAAGACTAGAGGTAATCATCATGTTTTATTCTTATGTGATGGGAATTAGCGATAGAATCCTTACTTTGAGAGACAGCGGTTTTATCATTGAGCAATTTGGTGGCAATTATGGTGTCGCATTTCCGAACGGAAAAGCTGATGAATGGGAACAATTTATAAGCCAATATTTAGAGTTAGGTTATTGGAATGAGTATCTTTCAGACGATGGGGTCATTTTCTTATTCCATCTTGAAGATGGGTTAAGGAGATATGTTGTAAAAGATTTTAATAATGATGAAGTCCTATCTTTGTGTGAAAATCTTTGTGAACGCAAATTCAATTCACTAAAGGATATGTTGAAGGAAAACCATTATTATTGTGATAAGATAGAATAATAAAATCCCCTCCAGCGCCGCTGGAGGGGATTTTATTATTTGCTGATGAGGTTAGACATATCGTACAGTCCCGGCGCGTCCACCCCGGCCAGGAACTTGGCCGCCTTCACCGCGCCCACGGCGAATACTTCCCGGCTGGCGGCGTGGTGGCTGATTTCAATCACCTCGTCCCGCCCGGCGAACACCACCGTATGGTCGCCCACAATGGTGCCCCCACGCAGAGAGGAGATGCCGATCTCCCGCTTGTCCCGGGGCTTGCGGACACTGTGGCGGTCATAGACGTATTCCGCCTCGTAGGGGAGCGCCTGAGCGGCGGCGTCCGCCAGCATCAGAGCGGTGCCGCTGGGGGCGTCCAGCTTGCGGCGGTGGTGGCGCTCCTCGATCTCCACATCGAAATCCTCCCCCAACAGAGAGGCGGCGCGGCGGATCAGGTCCATCAGCACGTTGATGCCCAGGGACATATTGGCGGAGCGGAAGACAGGGATGGACTTGGCAGCTTCCCCGACCCGGGCAAGCTGCTCCTCCGAATAGCCCGTGGTAGCCAGCACGATGGGCAGCTTGCAGGTAACGCAGAAATCCAGCAGTCCCTCCAGCGCGGCGGGATGGGAGAAGTCGATCACCGCGTCCGCCTCCACACCGCAGGCGGCGGGGGTGGAGAACACCGGGAAGCCATCCATGGGCTGGGGCAGCAGATCAATGCCCGCCACAACCTCCACGTCCGGGTCGTTGGCGCAGATGTCCGACACCACCCGGCCCATGTGGCCGCAGCAGCCGGAGATGATTATCTTTTGCATAACGCCACCTTACTTTAGCAGACCCGCCCGGGTCATGGCCTGGCGCAGAACCTCCAGGTTCTTCTCCGAGATGTCGCACAGCGGCAGGCGCAGGGGGCCGGCCTCCATGCCCAGCAGGTTCATGGCCGCCTTGATGGGGATGGGGTTGACCTCGGTGAACAGCGCGTCGATGAGGTCCATGTACTGGATCTGGAGCTTTGAGGCGGCGGCGAAGTCGTTGTCCAGGCACAGCCGGGTCATTTTCACCATCACCTCGGGGACGATGTTGGAGGCCACGGAGATGACCCCCTTGGCCCCCAGGGCCATCATAGGCACCACTTGGTCGTCGTTACCCGACCAGATGTAGAAGTCGTCCCCACACAGGAACCGGGTGTGGGCCAGCAGGGAGAAATTGCCGCTGGCCTCCTTCACGCCGTTGATCTTGGGATTCTGGGAGAGTACCTTGTAGGTTTCGGCGGTGAAGGACACGCCGGTGCGGCTGGGCACATTATACAGGATGATGGGCAGCTCCACCCGGTCGGCGATGTACTCGTAGTGCTTGATGAGGCCGGTCTGGCTGGCCTTGTTATAGTAGGGGGTGACGTGGAGCAGGGCATCCGCCCCGGAGTCCTGGGCGTGCTGGGACAGGTAGACGGCGGCGGAGGTGTCATTGCTCCCCGCGCCCGCGATGACCTTCACCCGGTGGTTCACCCGCTTCACGCAGAACTCCACGGCGGCGATGTGTTCCCGGATGGACATAGTGGCGGACTCGCCGGTGGTGCCGCACACGCACACCGCGTCCACCCCGGCCTCGATCTGGGCGTCGATGAGCTTGCCGAAGGCGTCGTAATTGATGATGTTGTTCTGGTCAAAAGGGGTGACCAGAGCGGGACAGGAGCCGGTAAAGACGGGAGTTCTCATAAATCAGCATCCTTTCACATGATAAAAGAGGGCCCGCCCGCCGGGCGGGCCCGAAAATTATTTGTGCTCAATATATCCCTCGGCGCACAGCAGCTCCGCCAGCAGCACGCCGCCGCCGGCGGCGCCCCGGAGGGTGTTGTGGGACAGAGAGACGAACTTGTAGTCGTACTGGGTGTCCGGGCGCAGGCGGCCGATGGACACGGCCATGCCTCCCTCCAGATCCCGGTCCAGCTTGGCCTGGGGCCGGTCAGGCTCCTCGAAGTAGTTCAGGAACTGTTTGGGGGCCGTGGGCAGGTCCAGCTCCTGGGCGCGGCCCTTGAAGCTGGCCCACGCCTCCTTCATCTGCTCCATGGTGGGCTTGTTCTTAAAGGTGACGAAGGCGGCGGCGGTGTGGCCGTTGGACACGGGCACCCGCAGGCACTGGGCGGTGATGGAGGTGCCCTCGGCGTTGACGATGACGCCGTTCTCCACCCTGCCCCACACCTTCAGCGGCTCCTGCTCGCTCTTTTCCTCCTCGCCGCCGATGTAGGGGATCAGGTTATCCACCATTTCAGGCCAGGTCTGGAAGGTCTTGCCCGCGCCGGAGATGGCCTGGTAGGTGCACACCAGCACCTTCTCGATGCCGAACTGGCGCAGGGGTGACAGGGCGGGGACATAGCTCTGGATGGAGCAGTTGGACTTGACGGCGATAAAGCCCCGCTTGGTGCCCAGGCGGGCCCGCTGGGACTTGATGACCTCAATGTGCTCCGGGTTCACCTCGGGGATGACCATGGGCACGTCGGGCGTCCAGCGGTGGGCGGAGTTGTTGGACACCACCGGGCACTCATGCCGGGCGTAGTCCTCTTCCAGCGCCTTAATCTCGTCCTTCTTCATGTCCACGGCGGAGAACACAAAATCCACCTGGGACGCGATCTTGTCCACGTCGTCCTGGGCGCTGAGGAGCACCAAATCGCGGGCCTCAGCGGGGATGGGGGTGTCCATGGCCCAGCGGCCGGCCACCGCGTCCTCATACCGCTTGCCCGCGGAGCGGGGGCTGGCGGCCACCACGGTGAGCTGGAACCAAGGATGGTTTTCCAGCAGGGTGACGAAGCGCTGGCCCACCATGCCGGTGGCGCCGATGACGCCCACTTTATACTTTTCCATATTGTTCTACCTCCCGCGCGCCGTCCCATCCGGCAGGAATTTAGGGGTTGCGGCCGGTTGGCGGATGCGCTATAATATGAATATTGTCGAAAGAAGCCGGAAAATGCAGGCTTTGACCATAATGCAATGGTATCTATCATGATAACATCAACACACTAAAGTGTCAATTTTCCGTTGCCCTCGCAAGTGGAGAAATGGAGGACTAAATGAAGCGAAAATTCGTGCAAATTGTATCCCTATGCCTTTCAGCGGCCCTTTTGCTTGCCCTCGGTGGAGAAAAAGCCACCGCCGCCCCCCTGCCCTCCGCCTCCACTGACCGGATCATCCGGGTGGGCCTCCACTACGGCACCGGCGCCATGGAAGGGCTGAATCTGCTCAACGACGTGGGCTCCGGCTTCCGCTTCGGCTATTATGACAGCGCCAACCGGTTTGTGGAGCTTGGCTCCACCCAGCAGAAGGCCATCTCCGTGGTGGAAACCATGAACGTCTACTACGGCGCCTACAGCGGCTATGCCTGCTACTATACCGCCCTCACCTCCTCTGCCGTGGCGGTGGGCGAGTATCACCTCCAGCTGCCGGGCGTGTACAACACTTTTGCCGAGGCCCAGGCGGCGGCATCCGCCTATCCCGGCGGCTTCCCCGCATACATCGGCGGGGCCTTCTATGCCCGCGTGGGCAATTACACCACCCGGGACGGGGCGGTGGCAGCCCAAAGCAATCTGGCCGCCCAGGGGGTGTACACCGAGCTGCGGGGCACCTCGGAGTACGGCGTCAGCGTGGTGATCACCGGCACCAACACCATTCTATTCCAGTACGACGACAACGGGAGCGGCACCGGCCTGGGCGTTGAGCCGGCTTCACCCAACGGCGAAAAGTGCACCACCTGGAGCAAAGAGCGGCTGTACAACGGCGGTTTCCGCTTCGAGCGCATCAAAGGCGGCAAGCTCACTGTGGTGAACATCCTGGGGCTGGAGGACTACGTGAAAGGCGTAGTCCCCAACGAGATGAGCAACAGCTGGCCCATTGAGGCGCTGAAGGCCCAGGCGGTGGCGGCCCGCAGCTACGCCCTCTCCCTGGGCACAAAGCACAGCGCCCACCATTTTGACATCTGCTTCGATGTCGACTGCCAAGCCTATTACGGCCGGGCCAAGGCGGGGGCCAACTCCGACGCGGCGGTGGATCAGACCGCCGGACAGGTGGCCATCTACAACGGCAAACTAGCCCAGACCTTTTACTATTCCAGCAACGGCGGGGCCAGCGAGAGTGTGTCGACCGTATGGGGCAGTAATCAGGCCAGCTACCCCTATCTCGTTGGCAAGATCGACCCCTATGAGGCCGCCGCAAACATCAACAACAGCTGGACCTATTCCATCAGCGGCACCTCCCTGGCGGCCAAGCTGAGGGGCATCGGCTATAACAGCGTGGGCAGCTCCATCATCTCCATCGCCGTGGCCTCCCTGACGGATTCCGGCAACCCCAGGCAGATCACCTTCACCGACAGCAACGGGAAGAACTTCACCATAGACAGCCGATACGTGGTAAATATGCTGGGCCTGCGGTCTTACCGCTACGGCTTTGACGCGGCGGCGACCCAGCAGCAGCCGCCCGCCGCCCCGGCGTTCAGCGTCAATGGCACCACCGCCGTCAGCGGCACCGACGGGCTGTACGCCATTGACAGCTCCGGCAATGTGGTCCCCGTGGCGGCGGACGCCTATGTCATCACCGACAGCGGCACGTCCCCGCTGAGCCAGAGCGGCGGCACAACGGGCGCGGGCGGGAATGGCCTGGGCGGCCTCAGCAGCACCACCGGGAGCAACGGGGCATTCACCTTTGTGGGCAAGGGCTGGGGCCACAACGTGGGCATGAGCCAGTTCGGCGCGAAAGCTATGGCTGAACAGGGGCATACTTACTTGCAGATTCTGCAATTCTACTATACTGGCATTACGGTGGGATATACGTGAAAACCTCAGATTTTTATTTCGACCTTCCCCAAGAGCTGATCGCCCAGACCCCGCTGGAGCGGCGGGACGCCTCCCGCCTGCTGGCCCTGGACAGGGCCACGGGCGAGACGCGGCATATGCATTTCTACGACCTGCCCTCCCTTCTGCGCCCCGGCGACTGCCTGGTGCTCAACGACAGCCGGGTGCTCCCCGCCCGGCTCATCGGCCGCAGGGCGGGGGGCGGCGCCTGCGAGGTGCTGCTGCTCATCGACCGGGGGGACAAGGTGTGGGAGTGCCTGGTGCGCCCCGGCAAGAAGCTGCGCCCCGGTGCGAAAATCGCCTTCGGGGACAACGAGCTTACGGCGGAGGTGGTAGGCGAGGTGGAGGGCGGCAACCGCCTGGTTCGCTTCGACTACGACGGCATCTTCCTGGAGACCCTGGAGCGGCTGGGCAAAATGCCCCTGCCCCCCTACATCAAGGAGGAGTTGGAGGACGGGGAGCGCTATCAGACAGTATATTCCAAGGTGGTGGGCTCCGCCGCCGCACCCACGGCGGGGCTGCACTTCACCCCCAGACTGCTGGATCAGATCCAGGCCATGGGGGTGAAGGTGTGCTATGTGACCCTCCACGTGGGCTTGGGCACCTTCCGCCCGGTGAAGGCGGAAAACCTGGACGAACACGAGATGCACTCGGAATACTGCGTCATTCCCCAGGAGACCGCTGACACCATCAATGAAACAAAGCGGAACGGGGGCCGGGTGATCTGCGTGGGCACCACCTCCTGCCGCACCGTCGAGAGCTGGGCGGCAGATGATGGCACGCTGAAGGCATCCGCCGGTTGGACGAACATCTTCATCTACCCCGGCTACCGCTTCAAGGTACTGGACGCTTTGGTCACCAACTTCCATCTGCCCGAGTCCACTCTCATCATGCTGGTGTCCGCCCTGGCGGGCCGGGAACAGGTGCTGGCCGCCTATGAGGAGGCGGTGCGGGAGCGATACCGCTTTTTCTCCTTCGGGGACGCCATGTTCATCGGATAGCCGGCATATGACAAGCCCGGGGCCCCATCCAGGGGCTCCGGGCTTTTGTGTGCTGTTCCGCGCCGCTCACAGCGCTGTGCCATCCATTTGTTCCAGCTCCAGCAGCCGGCGCTTGACCTCCAGGCCGCAGGCGAACCCGGTGAGGGAGCCGTCCTTCCCCACCACCCGGTGGCAGGGGGTGAAGATCATCAGCGGATTGTCGTGATTTGCCATCCCCACCGCCCTGGCGGCCCGGGGACGGCCTATCGCCGCCGCGATCTCCCCGTAGGTGCGGGTCTGTCCGTAGGGGATGTCCCGCAGCGCCTGCCACACCGCCAATTGGAACTCCGTCCCCCAGGGGGACAACGGCACGGTAAACGACTTCCTTTTTCCGGCAAAGTACTCCTCCAGCTCCGCCGCCGCCCAGAGAGTCAGCGGGGTCTCCCCTTCCCCTGTGTCGGGCCGGACATCCTCCCGATAGAGGAACACCCGGCTCAAGCCCTGTCCGTCGTCCATCAGGCCCAGCGTGCCGATGGGATACGTCCGGTACAGCACCGGGCCGGTTTGCGGCTTCCCCCCGCTCATTGAGGGTTCATCTCCAGGTACTTTTGGTCGATGTGGCTGTCCACCTGGCGGGAGAATTCCAGGGCGGCGTTATAGCCCATCTTCTTGTTTCGGTTGTTCATGGCGGCCACCTCGATGACCACGGCCAGGTTCCGCCCCGGCTTCACCGGGATGGTGATGGTGGGGATACGAACGTCCAGCAGGGTTGTGAAATGCTCCTCCGCGCCCAGGCGGTCATACGCCTTGCCGTCCTGCCAGACCTCCATCTGGATCATCATGTCGATGGCGCTGTCGAACTTGACGGCGGACATACCGAACAGTCGCCGCACGTCCACCACGCCGATGCCCCGCAGCTCGATATAGTGGCGGATCAGCTCGGGGGCGGTGCCCACCAGTCCCCCGCTGGGGTTACGCCGGATCTCCACCGCGTCGTCGGCAATGAGCCGGTGGCCCCGCTTGACCAGCTCAATGGCTGTCTCGCTCTTGCCGATGCCGGACTCCCCCGCCAGCATCACGCCCTCGCCGTACACCTCCACCAGCACGCCGGAGCGGGTGATGGTGGGGGACAGCGCCGTGCGCAGATAGGCGATCATGGTACTCATGATGGTGGCGGTATTCTCCTGGGTGCTGAGGATCACCTGGTCGTGCTTTTTCGCCATCTCCATGCACTCGGGGTACGGCTTCAACCCCCGGGCGAAAATGACCGCCGGGGTGTGGTAGGAGAACAGCGTATCAAACACCGAGGCCCGCTTTTCCGAGGAAATCCCCTCCAGGTAGGAGATCTCCACCAGGCCCAGCAGCTGCATCCGCTCCTTGTCAAAATAGTCGAAAAAGCCGGTGAGCTGGAGGCCGGGCCGATTCACGTCCTCAATGGTAATCAGCCGATCCCGGTAGCCCTCCGGGCCGTACAATACCTCCAGATGGAACTTGTCGATGATGGTGCCCAGCTTAATGCCTGCCTTATTCGCCACTTTTGTCCACACTCCTTTGTCATCATTGGTCTTCTGATATTTTACCACATATCGGCCCCGAAAAAAATAGTGGATTCAGCAAATTCGCACTTGATTTTTCCTCTTTCCTATGATAGCATATCATAGTTATCGTTTGAACAAATTCCAACCAGCAAGGAGGTTAGTCAATATGGCCAAATGCGAGTTCTGCGGCAAGGGCGTAAACTTCGGCATCCAGGTTTCCCACTCCCATCGCCGCTCCAACCGTCCTTGGAAGCCCAACGTCAAGCGCGTTAAGGCTGTGGTGGACGGCGCGCCCAAGCACGTCTATGTGTGCACCCGCTGCCTCCGCTCCGGCAAGGTCACCCGCGCCGTGTGATTCCATAAGGAAGCAAAGCAGACCCCGCGCCGCATGGCGCGGGGTCTGCATTTTTCAGCGGTAAATCACCGTGTTGCGGATGAAGGGCGCGAGATAGAAAAAACGCTTTACCTTGCAGTCGGCAAATCCCTCAAACTTGGTCCAGGTGTGGTCGGAGAAAAAATTCAGGTGCAGCGGGATGCCCGGCTGCTCCCCCATGTACTGCGGATGGAGCTTCAGCGGCCAGCGGATGCCCCCACAGTGGGGCTCCACAAAGGTGGAGACACAGGGAACCACGGAGATCAGATGCTCCCCCACCCGGTCCATCTCACGGATCATCCGGCACAGCTTCTCCATGGGCTCGATGTGCTCCAGCACGCCCACCGTCAGCACCAGGTCAAACTGCTTGTCCTGGAAGGGCAGATTTTCGCCGTCGGCCTGACAGAAGGTGAAGTTGTCCTGGGTGAACCCCTGGTAGCGCACGTCCGCCCCCCAGAGCTGGTACTTGGAGGCGTCCGACATGAACTGCATCATGTCCTTGCCGTTGCCACAGCCCACCTCCAGCACCCGCAGGGGGCGGTCCGACCGCTGGGGGGCCAGCTCCATCAGCCGCCGGAACCGCCGCTTTTTTAGGCCGGTGGCCCACCGGTCCTTCCACTTCCGGTACAGCTTCATATGCCCAAGAACCATTCCTACCCGCCCCCTATTTGACTTCCTGCTCTGACTGGGAGGCAGCCTCATCCTCGGCGGCTTCTTCTGCCGGAACAGGCTCCTCCTCCGGCGCGGGCGCGGCCTCAGCCTCAGCCGCTTCCCCGTCCGTTGGCTGAGCTTCGGTTCCCTGCGCCGCGGCAGCCACCTTGGCCGCTTTGGACTGGCTTCCGCCATGGAGTACGAACTTGGACTCAGTGCCCTTGGCAACGCGAACCATGTTCCCCCGGTGCTTCCACAGCAGCAGCCCGCCCGCCACAGCGGCCAGCAGCAGGATCAGCGGGTCCCGGTACACCAGCCAGGACGTGACGATAAAGGACGCTCCGCCCCAGCAGGAGCCCAGGGATATATACTTGGTGGATGCCGCCAGCACAATAAACCCTCCCAAAGCCACCACCGGGATGATCCAGCTGGGAAGCACGCCGCCTCCGCCAATGCCGACCATCACGGCCAGCGCGCCGCCGGACAGAACCCCCTTGCCTCCCCGGAACTGGAAGGTGCAGGGATACATATGGCCGATCACACAGAACGCGCCCGCCCAATATCTGGACAGGACAACCAGCTCCGGCGAGATGTGCCCGGCGATAAACACGGCGAAGAGCACCGCCAGCACCGCCTTGACCACGTCGCTGAGGATAACCACTGCCGTCAGCGGCCCGCCGAACACCCGGTAGAAGTTGCTCAGGCCGGCATTGCCGCTGCCATGATCCCGGATATCGTCCCGCAGGATGTAGCGGGACACCACCACAGCACCGTTAAAGCACCCTAGAAAATAGGATACCACAGCCACGCCAGCGGCTGCCACCGCCAGCCAGACGGGGTTCACGCCGGCGGCCTCAAGCATATGAGAATTCATGGTCAATCCTCCTTATCGCCCTTTTGTCGGATGGTGATGCGCACCGGAGTGCCCGTCAGGCCGAAGGTGGCCCGGATCTGATTCTCCAGATAGCGCTGGTAGGAAAAGTGGAACAGCTTCGCGTCATTGCAGAAGATGACAAAATGGGGGGGCTTTACCCCGATCTGGGTCATATAGTAGATTTTCAGCCGCCGCCCCTTGTCGGTAGGGGGCTGGACCCTGGCCTGGGCGTCGCTCAGCACCTGGTTGAGTACACCGGTGGGGATGCGCATGGCGGCCTGGTTCACCACGTTGTCAATCAGGCCGAACAGCCTGTCCACCCGCTGGCCCGTCAGGGCGGAGATGAACAGCACCGGGGCATAAGTCATGTAGCTCAGATCCCGGCGGACGTCCTCCTCCATGCGCTGCATGGTCTTGCCGTCCTTCTCGATGGCATCCCACTTGTTCACCACAATGATGCACGCCTTGCCCGCCTCATGGGCCAGTCCGGCCACCTTGGTGTCCTGCTCGGTGACCCCCTCCTGGGCGTCGATCATGATGACGCACACGTCGCTGCGCTCAATGGCCATGGTGGCCCGCAGGACGGAAAACTTCTCCACCCGGTCGTCCACCTTGGACTTTTTCCGCATACCGGCGGTGTCGATAATGAGGAACTTTCCCCAGTCGTTTTCCAGGTAGCTGTCCACCGCGTCTCGGGTGGTGCCCGCCACGTCGGACACGATGACCCGCTCCTGGCCCAAAATCCGATTCACCAGGGAGGACTTGCCCACGTTGGGCTTGCCAATGATGGCGACTTTCACCACATCGTCCTCCTCTTCCTCATCGTCCGCCGGAGGGAAGAACTCGAAACAGGCGTCCAGCAGGTCGCCGGTGCCGTGGCCGTGGACGGCGGAGACGGGGTACGGGTCACCCAGCCCCAGATTGTAAAACTCGTACATATCCGGGTCGTTGTGCCCGGTGGAGTCCATCTTGTTCACCGCCAGCACCACCGGCTTCCGGGAGCGCTGGAGCATCCCGGCCACCTCCTGGTCGGCGGCGGTCATGCCGGTGCGGATGTCGCACACGAACACGATCACCGTGGCGGCGGCGATGGCGATCTCCGCCTGCTCCCGCATGAAGGACAGAATCTGGTCGTCGGTACCCGGCTCGATGCCGCCGGTATCCACCAGGTCGAAGGTGCGGCCCCGCCACTCCGCCTGGGCGTATAATCTGTCACGGGTGACGCCGGGGGTGTCCTCCACAATGGACAGGCGCTTGCCTGTCAGCTTATTGAACAGCATGGATTTGCCCACATTGGGGCGGCCCACGATGGCCACCAGGGGCTTTGCCATGGGTATCCCTCCTATCAGACGGTAACAATTGGAAGCCCGGCACAAGCTTAAACAGGGCGGCGGGCAATATTTCAGTCATTATAAGGTAGTATACCAAATTTGTCAAAAAAAAGATAGGGGGAAAATGGGAAATTTTCTAGGAAGAAAGCAACAAAAAAGCCGCCGTATCAACGGCAGCTTTTTTTGCTTATCACTTCTCGGCAGGGGCGACCTCACGGCCATTGTAGGTCATGCAGTTCTTGCACACGCGGTGGGGCAGGGTGACGGTACCGCACTTGGGGCAGGTGTTGATACCGGGAGTCTCCAGCTTCCACACGGAGCTGCGGCGCTTGTTCCTGCGCTGCTTGGATACTTTACTCTTCGGGACGGCCATTTTGACACCTCCTTATTGGTCAATGTCCGCGGACATGAGACTACTGGTCTGCTTTCTCCGGCTCCAGCAGCTGGGCCAGCTTGGCCAGCCGGGGGTCGATCTCCTTCTTGCAGCGGCAGGGCTCCACATTCAAGTCCACACCGCAGCCGGAGCAAAGGCCCTTACAATCTTCAGAGCAGAGATTTTTCGTGTCCATTTCAAGGAGGAATACCTCCCGCATCAGCTCGTCCAGCTCCAGCTCGCCGTCCTTGTTCAGCAGGACGATGTCGTCGTTCTCCCCGTTTGCCAGCTCAAGGGCCAGCAGGGTCTCGTACTCCACCGTTTTCTCCCGCTCAAAGGGCTTGGCGCATCGGTCGCAGATCAGCGACAGGACTGTGTCCAGCCTGGCGTTCAGCTCCATGGCCCCCGCCCGGTTGCGCACCGCTCCCCTGACCTGGACAGGCCGGGTAAAGGGTTTCGCGCCGTTCCACTCCACGCCGGACAAATCCAGCCGGAGTTCGAAGGGCAGTACCGCGCCGGGCTGTTGGGCTAAAGGCTTTAAATCCAGTTTCATGGCACACCTCGCATAATGGCACGACTGGTATTATACTAGACCTGGCCGGAAATGTCAAACATTTTCCGCAATATTTTGTGTTTTTTCTTGCGGCAAAACCGCACGGCACCGAGATACGGGCCGCGCGGTCTGTCAGCATTATCCTTTCAGGAACTCTTCCAGGCGATCCATGCCCTTTTTGATGCTGTCCATCGAGACAGCGTAGGACCAGCGCACGAAGTTAGGCGCGCCGAAGCCGGTGCCGGGCACCGCCGCCACCAGGCCGTGCCTAAGCAGGGCGGCGGCGAAGTCATCGCTGCTGTTGATGGTCTCGCCGCAGATGGTGCGGCCCAACTGCTTCTCCACGTTCATCATGATGTAGAACGCGCCCTCGGGCTTGATACAGCTGACGCCCTCCATGGCGTTCACCCGCCCCACGATATAGTTCCGCCGCTCCTCAAAGGACTGGCGCATCTCCTTCACGCAGTGCTGGGAGCCGTTCAGCGCCGCTACGGACGCCGCTTGGGAGATGGAGCTGGGGGAGCCGGTGGAGTTGCTGAGGTAATTGGCCATCACCTTGGCGATTTTCTCGCTGGACAGCAGGTAACCGATCCGCCAGCCAGTCATGGCATAGGACTTGGACACGCCGTTGATGAGGATGGTGCGCTCCTTCACGTCCGCCCCGAAGGAGGCGACGGACGCGAACTCCCTGCCATCGTACACTAGGCCATAGTAGATCTCGTCGGAGATGATGTAGATGTCACGCTCCACGCACACCCGGGCGATGGCCTCCAGCTCCTCCTTGGAGTACACCATGCCGGTGGGGTTGCAGGGGTTATTGAGGATCAGCGCCTTTGTCTTAGGGGTAATGGCGGCGGCAAGCTGCTCGGCGGTCATTTTGAATCCGGCGGACTCCTGGGCGGTGACCACCACAGGCACGCCGCCCACCATCCTGACCATCTCCAGATAGCTGACCCAGAAGGGCGCGGGCAGGATCACCTCGTCGCCGGGGTTCACCAGCGCCCGCAGGGCGATGTACACGCAGTGCTTGGCGCCGCTAGAGATCACCACCTGGGAGGGCTTGTAATCCAGGCCGCAGTCCTCGCGCATCCGCTTGCAGACAGCCTCTTTCAGCGCCACCGTACCGGAGGCGGGGGTGTAGCGGGTGACGTTTTCGGCGATGGCCCTGTCCGCCGCCGCCTTGATATGGTCAGGGGTATTAAAATCCGGTTCGCCCGCGCCGAAGCCGATCACGTCAATGCCGTCCGCCTTCATCTGCTTGGCCAGGGCGTCTATGGCCATGGTGCTGGACACCTGCACTGCGGACGCGATTTGAGCAAGTTCTTTCAAGAGGATCCCTCCAATTGTCGTTTCGCGCATATTATATTCTCAATCTTGCAAAAATGCAAGTGCGCTTTGGGAAAATTTCAAAGCTTTTGCAATTCCAGCTAAACAGGATTGCATTTGGGCGAAAAATTTCCCCATCCGCCGAAGCGGACGGGGAAGGAAGAACTCATCGGCGGGTATTTTTGCGGTAGAGGTGGTACAGCCCCTTCACCAAAAGGTCATGGTCATACTTGATCTCCCTGCGGCACATGCGGTAGAGGGCGGGGGCACGGCCCCCTGTGGCCACCACCGTGGCGGCGGGAGCCCCAGCGGCCTCCTCCAGGGACTCAATAACCCGGTCAAAGGCCCCGCTGTAACCGTACAGCACCCCGGCCCGCATGGAGTCCACCGTGTTCCGGCCCAGAGGCGTGTCCACCTGGGCCATGGAAATCTGGGGCAGCTGCGCCCCATTCCGGGACAGCGCCTCCAGGGCAATATCGATGCCGGGCATAATGGCACAGCCCTCAAACGCGTTTTCGCTCAAATAGGAGAAGGTGACGGCGGTGCGGGAGTTGATGATAATGGCGGGGGTGGGATAGAGTGCGGAGGCCGCCACGGCGGAGGCCACGATGTCGCTGCCCAGCTGGTTGTGGATCTCCGCTTTAATGTTCAGCCCGGTTTTCAGACCCGGCCCAACCACCAGGGGGGGCTTGCCGGTGAGCCGCCGCAGGGTGCGGGCGTAGGTGCCGGTGATGGGGGGCACCACGCTGGACAAAATGGCCCCGTCCACCCCGCCCAGCTCCGCCCGGTAGAGGTGAAACACCCCCATCAGGTCGATGGCGCAGCGGTCGTCGGTGATTTTGGCGTCCGTCTCCAGCTCCGACTGGAAGGACAGCGCCCCCTCTTCCGTGAACAGGGCAATGGTGGTGCGGATGTTACCGATGTCGATGGCCAGGATCATGGTGCCTCTCCCCCTTTATCTTTATATTATACCACCAAACTCCCCCACTTGTAAAATAAAAAAGAAACCGCCCGTACGGGGCGGTTTCTTTAACGCTTTAGTGTCGAATTTGGAAATTATGATAACTTTTTCGCGAATGCGGCATTGTGCTCCAGCTCATAAAATCCCTGCTTTTTGTAAAATTGAAAGGCCGGTACATCGTCCTCTGTCAGCAGGAAGATATGATTCAGTCCCAATTCCACGCAGGCTCTTTCAATTTCCCGCAAGAATAGCGTCCCAATTCCCTGCCCCTGCTTTGGCGTACTGATACACAGCTCGTCCACATAGTATTCTGTGCCTGTATACCAGTGCTTGATCCGCCCCATTGATACGCCAATCAGCTCGGTTCCCTCATATAACCCGAAGGTTAGGGAATTGCTCTGCCCAATCAAGTCGTGCATATACTGCTCCAATTGCTGTTCATCAGACCAGTCGTCATTCCATGGTTCTTTTGTAAATACGCTGGCAAACAGTTTTTTGATCGCTTCCTTTGCACTCTTATCCAGCCTTTTGAAGCAATAATTTATCGTGTTCATGGTATTATTCTCCTTCAGGACAGAAGAACCCCACTTTCAGATATTCCCCCGGATGATCTCGCCCATCTGCTTGGTCCCAATAACACTCTCCCCCGCCCGGGCGATGTCGGCGGTGCGCCAGCCGTCGGCCAGCGCCTGATCCACGGCGGCCTCGATGGCATCCGCCTCGGCGGCCAGCTTGAAGGAGTAGCGGAACATCATGGCCGCGGACAGGATGGTGGCGATGGGGTTGGCCTTGTCCTGGCCCGCGATGTCCGGGGCGGAGCCGTGGATGGGCTCGTACAGCGCCGGGGCGCCGTCCCCCATGGAGGCGGAGGGCAGCAGGCCGATGGAGCCGGTGATCATGGAGGCCTCGTCGGACAGGATGTCGCCGAACATATTCTCGGTGACCACCACGTCGAACTGCCCCGGGTCCCGCACCAGCTGCATGGCGCAGTTGTCCACCAGCACGTCCTCGTACTCCACGTCGGAGTACTCCTCCGCCAGCTTGTGCATAACGGAGCGCCACAGGCGGGAGGTCTCCAGCACGTTGGCCTTGTCCACGCTGGACACCTTGCTCCGGCGCAAGCGGGCCATCTCAAAGGCCCTGCGGCCGATGCGCTCGATCTCCATCTCGGAGTAGGCCATCAGGTCGGTGGCCTCCATGCCCCGATCCTTGGTCTGGTATTTGTCCCGTTTGCCGAAGTAGATGCCGCCGGTCAGCTCCCGTACCATCAGCAGGTCGATGCCGCGCTCCGCCGTCTCCTTTTTCAGCGGGCAGGCCTCCGCCAGGGCAGGCCGCAGGGCGGCGGGGCGCAGATTGGCATACAGCCCCAGGTCCTTGCGGATGGCCAGCAGGGCGGTCTCCGGGCGCTGATCGGCGGGCTTGTCGCTGCCCCACTTGGGGCCGCCCACCGCGCCCAGCAGTACCGCGTCGCAGCCTTTGCACAGTTCCGCCGTGCCGTCTGGGTAGCTCTTGCCCACCGCGTCGGTGGCGCAGCCGCCCATCAGCACATCCACATACTCAAAGGTGTGGCCAAATTTTTCGCCCACCCTGTCGATGACCTTCACCGTTTCGTTGACGATCTCCGGGCCGATGCCGTCGCCCCGGATCAGCGCGATTTTGTAATTCATATCTCTGATCCCTTCCGTTTCATTTGCCATAGAGTTCTTCTATGGCCTTGTTGAACTCTCCCTCGCCCATGGTCTGCTCCTGCATGAAGGGTTTACCGCCCCTCACACCCTTGTGGACCCTGGACGGCCCGTCCATATAGTACCCGGTATACTCATAGTCCGCTGGCGGCGTGGAAAGGATCAGCTCCGCCAGCTCGTCCGCCGCCTGCCGCTCCGCTTCCCCCTTCTTTCCGCCGATGGCGGGGCCGCTGGGCCCGGAGTACACGTTCAGATAAACTGTGTTTCCCTGCCCGTCCTCGCCCAGGACGTGGTAGCCGTACTCGTTTTCCATATCCTTGGAGACGTAGAGCGCCGGGCCGAACAGGGTGAGCAGCCGCCCATAGGCCAAAGTCAGCTCCTCCGCCCACCGCGGGGAACCCAAGTCCTCGCAGATATTTCGAATCTTGGAGGAGCCGCTGAGGTCAGCTTTTTCCGCCTCCGCCCCTTGCAGGGCGCGGAACTGGAACCGGGGTTCCCCGCTCATTTCGCCACTCCCCTCGCCTTTAACGATTTCAGCAGCCCGCCGTTCTCAATGATGCCGTTGACGAACTCCGGGAAGGGCGCGGCCTGGAACTTCTCCCCCGTCGTCTCATTGACGATCACACCGGTGCCAAAATCCACGCTGACGGAATCCCCGGCGCTGATGCCGTCCACCGCCTCCGGGCACTCCAGGATGGGGAAGCCGATGTTGATGGCGTTGCGGTAGAAGATGCGGGCGAAGCTCTTGGCAATGACGCACTTCACACCGCAGGCCTTGATGGCCAGGGGAGCGTGCTCCCGGGAGGAGCCGCAGCCGAAGTTTGCGCCGCCCACCACGATGTCCCCCGCCTCCACAGTGGAGGCAAAGTCTGCGTCGATGTCCTCCATGCAGTGGGATGCCAGGGACTTCTCATCCGGGGCGTTGAGATACCGGGCGGGGATGATGACGTCGGTGTCCACGTTGTCGCCGTATTTATAAATTTTCATGTTGCTTCCCCTCCCTTATAATGTCGCAGGATCCGTGACCACGCCGGTAACTGCGGACGCCGCCGCCACGGCGGGGCTGGCCAGGATAATCATGGAGCTGGTGGGGCCCATGCGGCCCACAAAGTTGCGGTTGGTGGTGGAGATGGCCCACTCGTTATCGCTGAGCACGCCCATGTGCCCGCCCAGGCAGGGGCCGCAGGTGGGGGTGGACACCACCGCGCCCGCCTGGATGAAGTCGGCCACCAGGCCCTCGGCCATGGCGTCCAGGTAGATCTGCTGGGTGGCGGGGATGACGATGCACCGCACCCCGTCGGCCACCTTCCGGCCACGGAGGACGGCGGCGGCCTCCCGCAGATCCTTCAGCCGCCCGTTGGTGCAGGAGCCGATGACCACCTGCTGGATGGGCTTGCCCGCCGCCTCGTCCACGCTCTTGGTGTTGGAGGGCAGATGGGGAAACGCCACCGTGGGCCGCAGGGCGGACAGGTCGATGGTGACCTCCTGGGCATACTCGGCGTCGGAGTCGGCCTCAAACGCCTGCCACTCCCGGCTGACCCGGCCCTTTAAGTAGGCGACGGTTTTCTCATCCACCGGGAAGATACCGTTCTTGGCCCCGGCCTCGATGGCCATGTTGCAGATGGTGAAGCGGTCGTCCATCTCCAGGGAGGCAACCCCCTCCCCCGTAAACTCCAGGGACTGGTACAGCGCCCCGTCCACCCCGATCATGCCGATCAGGTGGAGGATCACGTCCTTGCCGCTGACGTACTGGCCCAGCCTGCCGGTGAGGTTCACACGGATGGCGGAGGGCACCTTGAACCAGGCCAGCCCCGTGGCCATACCCGCGGCCATGTCGGTGGAGCCCACGCCGGTGGAGAAGGCCCCCAGAGCCCCGTAGGTGCAGGTGTGGGAGTCGGCGCCGATGATGACCTCGCCGGGGGCGGTAAGGCCCTTCTCCGGCAGGAGCGCGTGCTCAATGCCCATCTGGCCCACGTCATAGAAGTGGGTGATGGAGTGGGCTTTGGCAAACTCCCGGCAGGCGGCGCAGAGCTGGGCGGACTTGATGTCCTTACAGGGGGTGGAGTGATCCAGCACAATGGCGATTTTGTCCTTGTCAAACACCGAGGACAGCCCCGCCTTGTGGAACTCCGTGATGGCCACCGGGGTGGTGATGTCGTTGCCCAGCACCAGATCCAGCTTGCCCTCGATGAGCTGGCCGGGCTCCACCCGGTCAAGTCCGGCGGAGCGGGCCAGGATCTTCTGGGTCATGGTCATGCCCATGAAAAATTCCTCCTATGTCCAAATTTGATGCACTCATTATGCCAGAACTTCTGAACTAAAAATGCAAACCATGATACAATGTTGATGACGTAATTTTCCCCGCCCTGCGGGCGGGGAACGCTCAAAGACGGGAGGCGAACCGCGTGGCGGTTTGGGATCTGCTGACAGAGGGCCGCAGCCCTCGGAAGTATCGGGCCGGGCAGCTAGTCTATCTCCAGGGCGCCCGCCCGGAGTGCTTTTATTATCTGATCTCCGGTTCGGTGCGCAGCTTCATCAGCACCCCGTCCGGGGAGGAGCGGGTGCTCACCGTCCACCGCGCCGGAGACCTGATGGGGGAGGCTTCCTTCTTCGACGGCTGTCCCCGGGTCACCTCCGCCATGACGCTGGAAGACTGCCGGATCTTGACCATTGACCGGGCCCAGCTGGACGCCGCCTTCCAGCGCCACCCGGAGCTGGCCCTGCCCATGCTCCAGTATCTGGCCCGGACGGTGCGGATGCTGTCCGACCATGTGGAGTCCTCCTCCCTGCCCGCCCAGCAGCGGGTGGCGCGGTGGCTGCTGGGACAGCCAGGCGTCGCAAGCGATGCCGGCGTAAGCACCGCTCAAGAAAGCAGCGCCATCCGCGCCACCCACGAGGGCATCGGCCAGGCGGTGGGCCTGTCCCGGGTGACGGTGAGCCGGGTGCTGGGGGAGCTGGCGGCCCAGGGACTGGTGGGGCTGGGATACCGCTCCATCACCGTTCTGGATCGAACGCGGCTGGAGGATTTGGCATTTGAGGCATAAAAAGGAACGGGGCGCTGACACTGCTCAGCGCCCCGCTTCTTTTTCACCAGAGAACGGATTTGACATATGGCTGCTTCATCAAGGGGGCCAGCAGGCAATCCAGCTTCCGCTCAGAGCAGGACAGACGGCTAATTTGAAGCTCAATGGACAGCACCCCGTCCTCCCGCTCAAATTTGGAGGAGGAGGACTCCAGATTCAACTTGGCCAGCTCCGCCTGGAGGCAGTCCAGAGCCTCGGGCTGATCGTCAATCTGGATGCAGATGACGGCGGAGCTGCCCAGCGTGTGATCCCGGTGGAGAACGGCCTGGATAACCACAATAAACACCGCCCCAAAGGTGCTGACGTAGTACATACCCGCCCCCATGGCCATGCCGATGCCCACCGTGGCCCAGAGCCCGGCGGCGGTGGTCATGCCGGTGATGCTCCGCCTGCGGGCGGAGATGGCGCCCGCGCCGATAAAGCCGATGGCAGTGACCACTCCGGCGGTGACGCGGCTGGGGTCGAGCTTGACGGCCTCAAGCTCCATCATGTCGAAAAAGGCGTATTTGGACACCAGCGTCATCATGCACGAAGCGAATGAGACGATGAGGTGGGTACGGATGCCCGCGCCCTTCATCCGCAGCTCCCGCTCCAGGCCGATGAGGCCGCCGAACAGCGCGGACAAAACAAGGCGAAGAATACATTCCCAGACGGTTGGGCCCATAAAACGGCCTCCTCTCCCCGGCTCCCGCCGGCTTGCGATGATTTATCATACGGCGGATGATTTGTCAGCCGCCAATTCCCCGTCATACGTTATATATGCGGATGGCCACGATCAGGCCCAAAGCCGATAAACAGCCGCTCCGGCTTCCGTTTGGTGCGAAAAAAAGATCTCCTATTTCACTGTTGAAAATTATTTTAACATAGTTCAGCGTCCTTGTCCACGTTTTTGTAAAATTTGACCGAAACATATCTTCATCATTTCCTAAGAATAGGAAGTTTTTACAAGACACGAGAATGATCTTAGATATATTCAAAGGGTGGACATTCCCAAAAAGCAGGTGTATAATATGGATGCCGCCGTCCAATTTCGGCGGAATACACCAAGCTGCTCGAAAGAAGGAATGCTTAGATGAAGCAACACAAAAAGGGCCTGGCGATCTGGCTGGCGGTCGTGGCGCTGTTGTTCATCGCCGCGCTGCTGGCGGGCTCACCCGGCCAGTTGATCACAGTCAACTCAGGGGTAATCTTCGCCCTTCTGGTGACGGCCGTTCTGCTGATCGCCGCCGCGCTGATCCGAATCTTCGCCATTCCCCGCTTCAAGCTCCGGCCGGGAAAGCTCCAACTGGCTCTGGAGGAGGCGGTGGGCCTGTTCGACGGCGTGGCCAAAGGAAGCAGCCCCCATCAGAATCGGTCCATAGGGGCCCGCATCATCTCCGCCGGGGCGGCCGTCTTTGTGTGGGCAAGGAATGGGATCAGGCAGCACAAAAAGGGTCTGCTGGTCTGGCTTACGGCTGTGGCGGTGCTGCTCATCGCCGCGCTGCTGGCGGGCTCACCCGGCCGATCGGAAACCGTTCAGGAGGCCATGCGGGACGCGGTACTCCACGACTCAGGGCGGATCAGCCTGTTCGGCCTGAAAACGGTCACCCCGGGAATGATCTCCGCCTTCCTGGTAACGGCCATCCTGCTGATCGCCGCCGCGCTGATTCGGATATTCGCCATTCCCCGCTTCAAGTTCCAGCCTGGAACGCTCCAACTGGTGCTGGAGGAGGCGGTGGGCCTGTTCGACGGCATGGCCAAAGGAAGCAGCCCCCACCGGAACCGGTTTTTGAGGGCCTATATCTTCTCCGCCGGAGCGTTCATCTTCGTGGGAACGCTGTTTGAGCTGCTGGGCTTACAGGCCATCACTGTCCACGGGCACCCCATTACCCTGCCCGCCCCCCTGTCCGACGTAAATGCCGCCATTGGCCTGGGCGTGCTGTCCTATCTGGTCATCGTCTCCGGCGCCGTGGCGGAGCATGGCCCCAAGGGCGTACTGAAGGCCCTGAAAGAGTTCTCCCTGCCCATATCCATGAGCTTCCGTCTGTTCGGCGCGCTGCTCAGCGGCCTGCTGGTGACGGAGCTGGTCTATTATTTCGTGAATCTCAGCTTTGTGCTGCCGGTGGTGGTGGGGGTGTTGTTCACCCTGCTTCACGCCCTGATTCAGACCTACGTACTCACTATGCTGGTGGCGCTGTACTACGGCGAGGTGTCTGAGCCGGGCGGTCCTTCAGACCGCCGGGACGGTCGTTCGGCGAAGCCGAATGACGTCCCACGCCCACAGTCGTTCGGCGAAACCGAATGACGTCCCACGCACCACAAGACCTGACAGGCCAAAACGCCTGAAACACTATAAAAACATATTTGGAGGTCATCATCTATGAATAAGCTGCTGAAAAAAATCATCGCCCTGGCCGGGGTCATGCTGCTCACCCTGGCCCTGGCCGCCCCCGCCTTCGCCGCCGAGGCCCCCGAGGCCGGTGAGCCCGCCGCCCAGACCCAGGAGGACAATACCCTCGGCCTCAAGGCCATCGGCGCGGGCATCGCCGTGGGCATTGCCGCCGCCGGCGGTGCGGTGGGCATGGGCATGGCTACCGCCAAGTCCGCCGAGAGCATTGCCCGCCAGCCCGAAGCGGAAGGCAAGGTGCGCACCACGATGATGCTGGGTCTGGTGTTCATCGAGACGGCCATCATCTACGCATTGCTGGTGGTCATCCTCATCATCTTCGTACTGTAACGTTTGGGAGGACAATGCTATGCCTCTGAATATCGATTGGCAGCTGATCCTGCTGCATTGGATGAACCTGGCCATCCTGACGGGGGGACTCTATTTCCTCCTGTTCAAGCCGGTGAAGAAATTTATGGAACAGCGTGAGGCCCACTACCGGGAGCTGGACCAACAGGCCGCGGACAAGCTGGCCCAGGCGGAGCAGCTCCGTGCCGACTGCCAGGCCAAGCTGGAACGGGCGGACGAGGAGATCCGCCAGGAGCGGGCTCAGGCCCAGCAGGCCGCCGCCCAGGCCGCCCAGGAGCAGGTGGAGCAGGCGGAGGAGCAGGCCCGCTACATCGTCGCCAAGGCCCATGCCGAGGCGGAGCAGAGCAAGGTGCGGGCCATCCGGGAGTCCCAGAAGGAGATGCGGGAGCTGGCCGCCCAGGCGGCGAAGAAGCTGGCCGCCCAACCCGGAGCTGACGCGTTCGACCAGTTCCTGGAGCTGACGGAGGGAGGCGGGGCGCATGAGGGCCGCTAGAAGCCGCCTGACCGCCCAGCTGCGCAGCGCCACCCAGCCAACCGAGGCACAGCTCCAGCGTTTCGATCAGTTCCTCACCCGCACCTACAAGCGGAAGGTTCCCCTCCGCTGGGAGTTGGACGAGACCCTTCAGGACGGCTTCCGCCTCCAGGTGGGCTCCGATGTGTACGACTGGACTCTGGACGGCCGGGCGCGGCAGTTCCAGGACTACCTGCGCCAACTCCAGCCCGGAGAAAACGACATCGTTCCCCTGATCCGTCAGGCGGTGAAGGAGTGGGCGCCCGCCCCCGCCCCGGAGGAGATCGGCGAGGTGCTCACCGTGGACGGCGACATCGCCACCGTGAACGGCCTGGCCCACGCCCAGTACGGGGAGATTCTGGTGTTCTCCTCCGGTGTAAAGGGCATGGTGCAGGATCTGCGCCCCGACGGGCTGAGCTGCATCCTCTTCGGCGACGGAGAGGAGATCAGCGCGGGCAGCATGGTTCGCCGCACCTTAAAAACCGCCGGTATGCCCGTGGGCCGGGACTATCTGGGCCGGGTAGTGGACGCCCTGGGCCTGCCTGTGGACGGCAAAGGCTCCATCGAGCCGGAGGGCTACCGCCCCATTGAGACCCCCGCGCCCGGCATCCTGGACCGCCAGCCGGTGAACACCCCCATGGAGACGGGTTTGCTTGCCATCGACTCCATGTTCCCCATCGGCCGGGGCCAGCGTGAGCTCATCATCGGCGACCGCCAGACTGGCAAGACCGCCATCGCCCTGGACACCATCCTCAACCAAAAGGGCAAGGACGTGGTGTGCATCTACGTGGCCATTGGGCAGAAAACCAGCTCGGTGGCCCAACTGGCGGAAAATCTGGCCCGCCGGGGCGCCATGGAGTACACCACCATCGTCACCGCCCCCGCCGGCGCCTCCGCCGCTTTGCAGTATATCGCCCCCTACGCCGGGTGCGCCCTGGGCGAGTATTTCATGTACCAGGGCCGGGACGTGCTGATCGTGTACGACGACCTCTCCAAGCACGCCATCGCCTACCGGGCGCTGTCCCTGCTGCTGGAGCGCTCCCCGGGCCGCGAGGCCTTCCCCGGCGACGTGTTCTACCTCCACTCCCGGCTGCTGGAGCGCTCCGCCCACCTCAGCGACGAGCTGGGGGGCGGCAGCATGACCGCCCTGCCCATCGTGGAGACCCAGGCGGGAGACGTGTCCGCCTATATCCCCACCAACATCATCTCCATCACCGACGGCCAGATCTTCCTGGAAAGCGAGCTGTTCTTCTCCGGCCAGCGGCCCGCCGTCAACGTGGGATTGTCCGTGTCCCGCGTGGGCGGCGACGCCCAGACAAAGGCCATGAAGTCCGCCGCCGGACCCATCCGGCTGGAGCTGGCCCAGTATCGGGAGATGGAGGTGTTCACCCAGTTCTCCAGCGACCTGGATGACGCCACCAAGCGCCAGTTGGCCTATGGCCAGGGGCTCATGCGCCTGCTGCGCCAGCCCCAGTACAATCCCCTGAGCCAGCATCAGCAGGTCATCGTGTTGGTGGCCGCCATGGATCACGTGATGCAGGACGTGCCGCTGGCGAAAATGGACGGCTTCCGCGCCGGACTGCTGGCCGCTTTTGAAGAGGAGGCCCCGGATCTATGCGCCCGCATCGACCAAACCGGGCGGCTGTCCGAGGACGACCGGGCGCAGATTTTGAACCTGGCCCGGGACTATCTGAAACGGTTCCAGGGCGGCGGAGCACGGGAGGACTGACATGGCCGGGACGAAGGAGATCAAGACCCACATCGAGAGCGTCCAGGAGACGAAAAAGATCACCAACGCCATGTACCTCATCGCCTCCACCAAGCTACGGAAAGCCCGACAGGAGCTGGATAACACCCGGCCCTATTTTGAGGCCCTGCGCCGGGAGATCAAGCGCATTTTCCGTACTGTAGAGAACGGGGTGGTGGACAGCCCTTATTTCTATCCGCTCCAGGGGGAACCGCCCCTGGACAAGCCCAGCGCCTGCCTGGTCATCACCGCCGACAAAGGTCTGGCGGGGGCATACAACCAGAACGCCATCAAGGAAGCGCTGAAGCTGCTGGAGCTGCACCCGGACACCAAGCTGTTTGTGGTGGGCGAGTACGGGCGGCGGTTCTTCGCCTCCCACAACATTCCCATTGAGCACAGCTTCCTCTACACCGCCCAAAACCCCACCATGGCAAGGGCGCGGGAAATCAGCGCGCTGCTGCTGGACGGCTTTCAGAACGACAAGCTGGATCGAATCTATGTGGTATACACCGACATGGCGAACGGTATGGCGTATGAGGCCAAGTGTACCCGGGTGCTGCCCTTCCACCGCACCTATTTCGCCGACACGGCCCTCACCGAATCACCGGTGACGTCCCAATTCGAGTTCCTGCCCAATGTGAACTCGGTGTTGGACAGCATGATGCCCAGCTACGTGTCCGGCTTCATCTACAGCGCGCTCATCGCCAGCTTCTGCTGCGAGCAGCAGGCCCGCATGACCGCCATGGACAGCGCCAACCAGAACGCGGAAAAGCTGCTGGGCGAGCTGTCCCTGGAATTCAACCGGGTCCGGCAGTCGGCCATCACCCAGGAGATCACCGAGGTGTCCGCCGGGGCCAGGGCCCAGCGCAAAAAGCACGAGAAGGAAGGTTGATGACGATGGAACGAGCGATCATCACTCAAATATCAGGCCCCGTAGTGGACGTGGAGATTGTCAGCGGTGAGCTGCCCCGCCTGCGGGAGGCGCTGACCGTGGAGAAAAACGGGGAACACCGGGTCATGGAAGTGGCCCAGCACCTGGACAGCAAGACGGTGCGGTGCATCATGCTCTCCCCCAGCGAAGGGCTGGCCCGGGGGCTGGCCGTTGATATTCCCGGCCGCACCATCCAGGTGCCGGTGGGCGTCAACACCCTGGGGCGTATGTTCAACGTGCTGGGCGAACCCATCGACGGGGGCGGGCCGGTGCCCGAGGATACCCCGGTACGCTCCATCTACCGCAAGCCCCCCGCCTTTGACGAGCAAAGTTCGTCCGTGGAGATTCTCGAGACAGGCATCAAGGTCATCGACCTGCTGGAGCCCTACCCCAAGGGGGGCAAGATTGGCCTGTTCGGCGGCGCCGGCGTGGGCAAGACGGTGCTCATCCAGGAGCTGATCCACAACGTAGCCATGGAACACGGCGGCTATTCCATTTTCACCGGCGTGGGCGAGCGCTCCCGTGAGGGCAACGACCTGTGGCGGGAGATGAACGAGAGCGGCGTATCCTCCAAGACGGCGCTGGTGTTCGGCCAGATGAACGAGTCCCCCGGCGTGCGTATGCGGGTGGCCCTGTCGGGGCTGACCATGGCGGAGCATTTCCGGGACAAGGAACACCAGGACGTGCTGCTGTTCATCGACAACATCTTCCGCTTCGTCCAGGCGGGCAGCGAGGTGTCCACCCTGCTGGGCCGGATGCCCTCGGCAGTGGGCTACCAGCCTACCTTGGCCAACGAGATGGGTGAGCTTCAGGAGCGCATCACCTCCACCAAAAACGGCTCGGTCACGTCGGTGCAGGCGGTGTACGTCCCGGCCGACGACCTCACCGACCCCGCCACTGCCACCACCTTTGCCCATCTGGACGCCACCACCGTGCTCAGCCGGAAAATCTCCGAGCAGGGCATCTATCCGGCGGTGGACCCGCTGGAGTCCTCCTCCCGGATTCTGGAGGCCGACGTGGTGGGAGAGGAGCACTACCGGGTGGCCCGGAAGGTGCAGGAAATTTTGGAAAAGTACCGGGAACTTCAGGACATCATCGCCATTCTGGGCATGGACGAGCTGAGCGACGAGGACCGCAAGACCGTGGCGCGGGCCCGGCGGCTCCAGCGGTTTCTGGCCCAGCCCACCCATGTGGCGGAGAAATTCACCGGCATCCCCGGCGTATATGTGCCATTGAAGGATACCCTGGAAAGCTTCGCCGCCATCGTGGACGGCGAGTTGGACCAGTATCCCGAGGCGGCGTTCTACAACGTGGGCGCGTGGCGCGACGTGGTGGAAAAGGCCCGGAAGCTGGAGGGCAAGTAATGGATACCTTTGAGGTGCATATCCTGGCCGCCGACAAGACGCTGTACGAGGGGCCCTGTGTCAGCCTGACCATCCCCGCCAATGACGGGGAGCGGGGCATCCTGGCCCACCACAGCTCCATGATGGCCGCCATTGTGCCGGGGATGATCCGCTGGCAGCCGCCGGGACAGGCGGTTCAGCTGGCGGCGGTGTCCCCCGGCATGGTGAAGGTGGAGGCCAACGAGGTTCTCGTCCTGGTGGACTCCGCCGAGCGGCCCGAGGAGATCGACGAGGCCCGTGCCCGCCGGAGAGCTGACGAGGCCCGTGAGGCCATTTTGCAGAAGAAGAGCATCCAGGAGTACCAGCTGGCCCAGTCCACGCTGGCCCGGGCGCTGAACCGCCTGCGGGTGAAGGGCCGGGGACTGTAGCAATCATCAGAAAGGACGTGGCCGCATGGCAAAAAAGGTACTCAAACGCGTGGGTATCGCCGCCGGTGTGGTACTCGGCGTGGTGCTGCTGGCCGTGGTGGGGCTGGTCTTGTGGCTCACCGTGACGGAGTATAAGCCCGCCGCCGTAGAGGACGTGGAAGTGCTCAATCAGGGCGTTCAGACGCCCCCCCTCGCGCCGGGTGACAGCCTGACGGTAATGGCCCAGAACACGGGCTACGCCGGGCTTGGCCGGGATTCCGACTTTTTCATGGACGGCGGCAAGGACGTGAAACCCACCAGTGAACAGGTGGACATCAACCGGGAAGGGCTCGCCACCCAGCTGGCGGAGCAGGGCGCGGATGTGTATTTCCTCCAGGAAGTGGACACCGATTCCTCCCGCAGCTATGGCATTGACCAAAGCCAGCGCTATCTGGAGCGGCTTGGAACGTTCTATCTCAGCTCTCACGCGCTGAATTACTCCTGCGATTTCGTGCCCTACCCCCTGCCTCCCATCGGCAAGGTACACAGCGGACTGCAGACCATTAGCACCTTCCCCGTGGAGAAATCCCAGCGCGTCGCCCTGCCCTGCCCCTTCTCCTGGCCGGTGTCCACCGCCAACCTGAAGCGGTGCCTGCTGGTGAGCTATGTGCCGCTGGAGGGTTCAGACAAGCAGCTGGTGCTGGTGAACCTCCATCTGGAAGCCTACGACGACGGCGAGGGCAAGGCCGCCCAGACCAAAATGCTCATGGATTTCCTCACCTCCGAATACGAAAAAGGCAATTATGTCATCGCCGGAGGCGACTTCAACCAGACCTTCCCCGGGGCGCTGGACGCCTTCCCCATCCAGGACGCCTCCCTGTGGACGCCCGGCGTGCTGGAGGAAAATATCCTGCCTGAGGGCTGGCAGTTTGCCTGCGACCTGTCCACTCCCAGCTGCCGCCTGCTGAATCATCCCTACGACCCGAATCCTGAGAACAACCAGTTTTACGTCATCGACGGGTTCATCCTCTCCCCCAACGTAGCGCTGAACAGCGTGGAGACGCTGGATTGCCAATTTGAGTATACCGACCACAACCCGGTATTGATTCAGGTGACACTGGAGGCGTGATCGACCCCCGAAACACATCGCATAAAAGGACGCCCGGTGCGCAAGCACCGGGCGCTTCTCACAATATGATGCAGATCAGTCCGCCGGATCCCTCGTTGATGATGCGCTGGAGGGTCTCCCGCAGCTTCTCACGGGCCTCCTCCGGCATCCGCTTCAGCTTGCCGTTGAGGTCCTCCCCTACCAGCTCGTGGAAGGAGCGGCCGAAGATGTTGGAGTCCCAGATCTTCCCGGTGTCCCCCTCGAATTGCCGGAGCAGGTAGTCCACCATCTCCTCCGACTGCTTCTCGGTGCCCATGATGGGGGACACCTCTGTCTTGATGTCCGCCCGCATCATGTGGATGGACGGGGCCGACGCTTTGAGGCGCACGCCGTACCGCCCCCCCTGCTTGACGATCTCCGGCTCCTCCAGGGTCATCTCCTCCGGGTTGGGCATGACGATGCCGTAGCCCGTGGCCTCCACCTGGCTGAGCGCCCCCTCCACTTTCTCATACTTACGCTTCATGGCGGCCATCTGGGTGAGCTGGTCGATGAGGTCGCCGTCGTCCTTGATCTCCAGCCCGCACTGCTCGGACACTGTGGAATAGAACAGCCCCCGGGGCAGCTCCAGCGTAGCGGTAACCACCCCGCTGCCCATGTCCATGCGGTTGAGGACGGCGGAGCTGACCTCCTCCCGGTCGCCCATGGCCAGCACCGCCCCCTCCGCGTCCCGCAGGCGCGCCAGGCCCTCCGTCTCCTCCCGGATCATGGCGTACAGCCCGCTCTTGATGGGGTGGTCGAAAGGCAGAACGTCCACCCAGGGCGGCAGAAACAGATCCATCTGCTTCAGCGGGAACTCATGGAGCACCGCCCGGATGATCTCGCTCACCGCCCCCTCGTCCAGGGTCAGGCAGTTGACGGCCAGGCACGTCACGTCGTACCGCTCGGCGATGTCCGCCTGGAGGGTCTGGGCCCGTTCGCCGTAGGGCTGGGCGGAGTTGAGCAGCACCATGAAGGGCTTGCCCAGCTCTTTCAGCTCGCCGATGACCCGTTCCTCCGCCTCCAGGTAGTCCTCCCGGGGGATGTCAGTGACCGAGCCGTCGGTAGTCACCACGATGCCGATGGTGGAGTGGTCGGTGATGACCTTCTTGGTGCCGAACTCCGCCGCCTGGGTCATGGGGATCTCGTGGTCGAACCAGGGGGTGGTGACCATCCGGGGCTGGTCGCCGTCCAGCTGGCCCAGGGCGCTGGGCACCATGTAGCCCACGCAGTCGATGAGCCGGACGGAGAACACCCCGCCGTCCTCCATGGCCATTTCCACCGCGTCCTCGGGGACGAATTTTGGCTCGGCGGTCATGACCACCCGGCCCGAACCGCTCTGGGGCAGCTCGTCACGAGCCCGATCCCGGATGTAATTGTTCTCGATTTTGGGCAGCACCAGGGTCTCCATGAAGCGCTTGATGAAGGTGGACTTCCCCGTGCGCACGGGCCCCACCACGCCGATATAGATGTCGCCCTGGGTACGCTGGGCGATATCCTCATACAGTTTGTTTTCCAAAGCTGAACCCTCCTCACGCATACTCAATTCCATTTGTATGGGGTTTTGTCCGGGAATATGACAGGGGCGGCATGGAATTTGTCCACGCCGCCCCTTTTTGTTCAGCTTCTCCTTGCCGGGATGAGCAGCAGCGTGCCCGCCGCCGCCTCGTCCCCGGGCAGAGTGTTGGCCGCGCGGATGTCGTCCACGGTGGAGCCGCAGGACTTGGCGATGTCCCACAGTGCCTCCCCCCGCTCCACCCGGCGGATGACCACCGAGGGCCGGGGGCCCGTGTCCCGCACCTCGCCGGGCTTCACATCGCTGACACAGCTCACCTGTTCCTCCCGGGTGACCGTCCAGACAAACTCCGCCTCGAAGCGCACCTCCAATCCGCCGGTGACAGGGACGGCGGTACACTCCCCCACCGGGCGGCAGCGGCAGGCGCACTGGCACCCCTCCGGCACGTCCACCCGGCAGGTCACGGGTATCTCTGTCTCCACGCCGCACAGGGCGTCGTCCTCGCTGAGGTACAGGATGGACGCGTTCACCTGGGCGGTGAACTCCATGCCGCCCTCCGCGGGCGCACCGGCCAGGGACGACACCGCCGCGGCGCAGTCCAGCACCTGCTTGGCCGGGATGCCTGACTCGCACAGCTTCCGGCCCATCTCCCGCCGGGAGGAGCGCTCCGCCATGGTGCACAGCCGCACGGTCGTGCGCTCCACATCGATGGGCTCGCCCACGCAGTAGGCGTCTCCGATGAGGCTCACCGACCGGCGCTCCCACACTGCCGCCTGGGCCAGTACCTCCAGAGCCACCTCCAGCTCACCCTCCCGGGTGCGGCAGTCCACGCTCTTCAGCGTCACCGCCACCTCCGGCTCCGCCTCGTCGGGCAGCTCGCCGATGTCCAGAATCTGGGAATAGGGCAGTTCGAACCGGGTCTGACAGACCCCCTCGCCGGAGCGGTACACCGCCGAGAGCTGCACGTCCCCTTTGAGCACCAGCTTCTTGCCGATAAACTTGGCGTCCGCCGTCCCCAGCTCCGCCCGGTAGGACAACAGCTCCTCCAGCTCCGGCCGGGAGGCGGGCGGGCGCAGCACATCGGAAAAGGTGAAGCTCTTTTCCACCACATCCGGGATCACGCAGCACTTCCGGGGGGTGATGAGCTTTTGCAGCCCCTCCCCCTCGCCAACCGTCAGGTCGGCGGACAGCTCCCGGCGCTCCCGGTCGTAGGCCGCCGCCCACACGGTGATATTGACCCGCGCCAGCAGCTTCCGGGGATTGACCGTCCGGGCATCCGCGGTTGCGGCCTGCACGTCCGCCAGCACCGGGCACCCTGCGCGGAACCTGGGGTCGTCCCGCTGGCACTGGAAGGGGATGGACACCTCCAGAGAACGGGGCAGCTCCTCCCCCTCCGGTATGTACAGCACGCTGACCTTGGCCGTGCCGGACAGGCGGAGGGCGCCCTCCCCCAGCTCCTTATCCTTGAGAAACGCTTTGCCGGACGCCGAGACCACCCGGGCAATGTCCGGGAAGGCGTCGGGCACGATGCTCTCCAGGGTCTCCTCCTGGGAGAACATGGTGTGCGCCACGGGCCGGTATCCCTCCAGCGTGACGCGCCGCAGTTCCATATTCATAGGCTTCCTCTCCTTGCTCGTATTCTGTGGCAAGTATATGAGCGGGTTCGGACCGATATGCCTGGGCGGACATAGAAAGGCTCCCGGACTTGCGCCCGGGAGCCTTTTGCGTTGTTTGATTTTGCTTGCGGGTTTACGCCGCCTGGGCCAGAGCCGCTGCCAGCTTGGCAAAGAAGTCATTGAAGATGACCTGGGCTTCCTCGCCCATGATGACGTCGTCCGCCGCGCCGGCCAGCT
>CAMWRX010000005.1 GCA_947176765.1 uncultured bacterium | reverse complement strand
AAAAACTACAAAATTTCTTCGGCGTTTTCTTACAATTTTAGATTGGCGTTGACACTGACGGACGATATCGTTGACCCGGTGGAAATGGCGAAGTGGGCCTATGAGAATGGCGGCTGGTGCAAGGGCCAGGGCTCCTATCATTCTTTCATTCCCAACGCCGCCAAAGCGTGGGGCCTGCCTGTGGAGGGATGCACCGCTGCTGAACCCCAGCGTATATTGGACGCGCTGAGCCAGGGGAAGCTGGTGGTGGCGCTCATGTCAAAAGGTCATTTCACCACCACCGGCCACTTCATCGTCCTTCGCGGTGTGAAGGACGGACAGATCCTGGTGGCCGACCCGGCCAGCACCTCCCGCAGCCAAAAGGCGTGGGATCTTTCCATCATCCTTATCGAAGCCGGACACCGGGCCGGGGCAGGCGGGCCGTTCTGGTTGATTGGGTGAAAAAAGGCCGCACTGCAAATTGCAGTGCGGTCTCTTGACTATGAATCTGTCTCGTTAGAGTTGTCCTGCACGATACCAGCAATATCCCTGCCACCATAGAAAATACGCACGATTTCAACCTCTCTCGTTTCATGATGCACCAAATAGTAAACGAGATAGTTGTCTACAGGCATTTTCCGCATACCCATTCTATGCCAGGGCTCCCAATCGACAAGGGCATATCGTTCCGGCAGGTCGCTCAAAGACCGTATCCCTGTGCGGATGCGGTTCACCAGACCCTTTGCGGTATCTTTTGCCCGGAGGTCATAGGCAATATAGGTGTAGATTGACTTGAGATCCTGCTTTGAAACGGGGGAATACCAAACCGCATAACCGTGATTTTTCATATCCCAAATTCCTGCGCAAGCTCGTTATCCACTTCGTCCGCGGAGTAGCGCCTGCCGTTTTGCAGCGATTCCATCCCTTTGTTCAGTTCAGCGTCGATCTGAGCGCGGGACATCCCGCCAACGGCAACGGGACGGTCATCCGGCAGCGTCAGTGAGAAGGGAAGGCCGCGGTGCAGGATAATTTGCTTGTAGAGCATCTGCACCGCCCCGGAAGATGTGATCCCAAGCTGGGCAAGGATTTCTTCCGCAGCTTCTTTTACGGTCGGGTCCATGCGGACATAGACGGCAGACGAATTTGCCATGATCGATCACGCTCCTTTTCTCCAGTATACCACACAGCGCTTGCAAACGCAAGCATATGATATTATCCCGCTATTTCAATGATTTCATGCGCGCCTTGCCATAAGGAGGAATTACAGTGGCAAAATCCCACCAACAGCTCTACAATATCTTATCTGCCTGCGCCGGGAACTGGCGGAACTGTGTTTACATCTCAGCAGACAGTTCAGACTATCTGCTGTCCACAGACCGGGATGGCCGACCCATTGTGATGCCGGTAGAACAGTTCCGACAGCTCTCCGGTGAGAATGTCGATCCTGCCGAGTGTTGCGAACAGCTTTCGGCGGAGGGCTTCAAAACGTTATACGCCCAATATTTGCTCTGGCATATGCCCTCGGCAGAGGAAGATCCACTGGGCTATTTGGGCTGCACTGTTCCGAAACAAAAATGAGCGAAAAAACGAGCCAGTTTATGCTACTTTGCCACGCTCCGCCGCTACTGGAGCATGATGCCAGCATATCAAGCAGACGGGCTGCCCAAATGAGCGGCCCGTCTGCTTGGTTGATAGGAAAGCACTGGTGTCTCACATAATTTTGCGGAACAGCTCCTTGAAATCCTCCACGGAAGCGGCCTTGGGGTTGCCGGGGGCGCAGGCGTCGGCGGCGGCGGACTGGGCCAGGAACTCCAGATCCTCCTCCTTCATGGCCTCCAGCCTGGTGGGGATGCCCACGTCAACGGACAGCTGGCGCACCGCGTCGATGGCAGCCTTGCGGTAGGCGGCCTGATCCATGCCGGTGGTGTCCACACCCATGGCCTCGGCGATGTGCTTGAACTTGTCGCCGGTGGCGTCCTGATTGTACTCCATCACGATGGGCAGCATCATGGCGCAGGCTACGCCGTGGGGAGTGTCGTACACCGCGCCCAGGGTGTGGGCCATGGAGTGGGCGATGCCCAGGCCCACGTTGGAGAAGGCCATGCCGGTGACGAACTGACCCAGCGCCATGGCCTCGCGGCCCTCGGGGTCGTTATTGACCGCCTTACGCAGGTTGGCGGCGATGAGCTTGATGGCCTCCAGGTTCAGGCAGTCGGCCAGTTCCCAGGCGGCAGCGGTGGTGTAGCCCTCGATGGCGTGGGTCAGGGCGTCCATGCCGGTGGAGGCGGTCAGGCCGCGGGGCATGGTGGACATCATATCCGGGTCCACAATGGCCACGTCGGGAATATCGTTCACGTCCACGCACACGAACTTGCGCTTCTTCTCCACGTCGGTGATGACGTAGTTGATGGTGGCCTCAGCGGCGGTGCCGGCGGTGGTGGGAACGGCGATGGTGAACACGGTGCGGTTCTTGGTGGGGGCCACGCCCTCCAGGGAGCGCACATCGGCGAACTCGGGGTTGTTGATGATGATGCCGATGGCCTTGCCGGTGTCCATGGAGGAGCCGCCGCCGATGGTGATCATATAGTCCGCGCCGCTGGCTTTGTACGCCTCCACGCCGGACTTCACATTCTCGATGGTGGGGTTGGGCTTAATATCGGAGTAGACTTCGTAGGCCATGCCGCTCTGGTCCAGCAGGTCGGTGACCTTCTTGGTGACGTTGAACTTCACCAGGTCGGGGTCGGAGGCCACGAACGCCTTCTTCAGTCCCTTGGCGGAGATGATGCCGGGGATCTCCTGAATCGCGCCCTTGCCGTGGTAGGAAATGCCGTTGAGTACGAAACGATTGACTGCCATAGTAGTTTCCTCCTGTTAAATTGATTTTTGGTTATCGACTTTCCAGAAAACCTTCCCTGGGGGTGACCTTAAAGTGGTCCGCCAGCTGCCACATCTGAGTGTCGGTGATGGTGGTTTTCAGGGGCAGGTGGGCGATCTTCATGTAGATCTCCGCCGCCTTCTCCGCCGTCTCAATGAGGCCGAAGGTCTCGTCCAGATCCGCCCCCGCGCCGTAGATGCCGTGCTGGGACCACACCACCAGCCGGGCGGTACCCATCTGCTCGGCGGTGGCCTCGCCGATCTCGTTGGTGCCGCACAGCATCCAGGGCAGTACGTTTACCCCATCGGGGAACACCACGATGCACTCGGTGCACATCTGCCACAGGGTGCGGGTAAACGCCTTGGTGTCCAGGTCGTGGACGTAGGTCATGGCCAGCAGGTTGGCGGGGTGGCAGTGCATGACCACCCGATTGTCCGGGTTGACAGCCAGCCGGGCGGCGTGGCTCATCATGTGGGCAGGGAACTCGGAGGTGAACTTACCGCCGTCGGTGAAGCCCCACAGCAGTTGGGCATTTTTGCCGCCGTCGGTGAGCCGCACCAGGCCCAGGTTTTTCGCCGGGTCATACTGCACGTTCTTGAAGTATTTGCCCGTGCCGGTGACTAGGAAGTATTTGCCGTCCAGGGTGGGGGCCTCGAAGCCGGTGGGGATGTCCCGGATGACCGCATTCATGTCAACGTATTCCGCCACGTCAGTCTCATTCAACAGCAGGCTGATGTTGCCGCCGTTTCGCTCGTCCCAGCCGTGGTTGTACATATTGGTGGTGGTGCGCACCATTTCCACTAAAAAGGGTGCCTCTAAAATGTTTTTCATATTCCTTGACCTCTTTCCGTTTATCGAGTGACAATATCTACCGGCACATTGAAAATCTTGGCTACTTTCAAAATGGTGTCGATGTGCCTGCCGGAGGCCGCCGCCATGTGGTGGGTGGGCCCGGCCTCGCTCCACTTGTTGCAGAACTCCCGCGCGCCGCAGGTGAAGCGGGTGCGCATATTGGTGTCCCCGAAGGTGAAGATGGGGCCCTCCTCGTTGACGCCCTCGGCCACCACGAACTTGAAGTGGCCGTCCTTGTCCTGGGTAATGCCCAGATAGGTCACCGGGCCGAGATGGGGATAGAACTGGGTCAGGTAGCCGCCGCCGGTCTTGCCGTGGAACACGGGGACGATCTTCATGGTGGGTTTCTTGGCGGAGATATCCGCGTCGCCGGAGCCGCTGTGGCCGATGATGCAGATGTCCTCGTCGAAGTCGATGGAGTACATCTCGGAGAGCTGGCCCATGCCGGCAATGGTCTTGAGGATGGACATGGCCATGGCTACCTTGATGTCGCCCTCCACCGCGCAGGCCACACCCTGCTTGATGAGCATGGAGAAGGCGGGGATGAGCATACTGTCCAGTACGCCCGCCTTGCCCTGGGCAAAGCCGTCGTAGTGGGAGGCCACGAAGGCGATCTGTTCGTCCTTCACCCACTGCTCAAAGGCCACCACATATTTTGCCATGTCCCAGACTTTTTCGATGGTGCCGCCGCCCTCAATGTCGAAGGTGTCCAGGATATCCTGGGCTTTGGCGCGGATGGTGTCCTCGTCGGTGATATCGTCGGCGATGGCCCACATCTTCTCCCAGTCGAACTGCTTGGTGTAGAGCCACATCCGATGGTAGAGGTTGGTCTCGTCGATGTACAGATCCATCATGCCGGGATAGGGTCGTCCGATCTGGGCCAGGTTGGTGTCCCGGAAGCGGCGGCGCACCTGGGCGGCGCGGCACCAGTCCTCGATTTCGGCCTGCACCTGGGGGTCGCCGCCCTCCACCACGCCGGTGATGACGGCATGGCGCTTGCCGGCCCGCTCCAGGTCGGCCACCATCTCGCCCACCGCGCCGCAGGCGTACAGCTCGCCCAGCCAGGTGGCGGTGTCGGTGTTGGCGTAGTCCGGGGCCTTCTTTTTCTGGAGGTTGACCAGCACCACAGGTACGTCCAGATCCCGGACGGCGGGCAGCATATTGTAGGACGTGGCGTAGGTCAGCAGCTGGAGGATCACCAGATCCACGTCCGAGGCCCGGAACTTATCCCCGGCGGCCTGGGCCAGCTCCTTGGTGGTGACGATCCCGCCGTCGATGAGCTCCACGGTGTCGGGGAGCGTTTTTTTGAAGTCGGCGTACTGGCCCTCGAACTCCGGCACCAGGGACGGGAACTGGGGCAGGTAGGCCCCCAGGGCGATGGCGAAGACGCCCACCCGGGCTTTGGTGTTCACTAACATGAGATGACCCCTTCCATTTGTATTTTCAGATTTCCCAAGGCGGTGGCCTCGATGGGCAGGGCGACGACCTGCTTGCCTGTAGCCTCCGCGGTCAGCTCGTTCAAAAACGCGTTTTTGGCCCCGCCGCCCACGATGTACAGCTTTTCATAGGTTTTGCCGGTGTTGGTCTCCAGCTCCCGGATGGCGTCCCGGTAGCTCAACGCCAGCGAGCGGTAGGCACAGCGGAAGTAGTCGCCCTCGCTTTGGGGCTGGACGGACAGCGAAGCGTCAAAGGCGGCCTTCATGCTCTCCGGGGCCAGGAAGGCCGGGGCGTTGGCATCCACCGTCTCATCAAAGGTACTTGCTTCCGCTTCCGCCACAATCTCCGGGAAGGGTTGATCGGGGCACAGCTCGTCCCGCAGGCGGTTGACGATCCACATCCCCATGATGTTCTTCTGGTAGCGGATGTACCCCACGCCGCCCTCGTTGGAGTAGTTGGCAAGACGGCTGTTTTCGTCCGTCAGGGGGACAGGGGACTTCACCCCCAGCAGCGACCAGGTGCCCGACGAGATATAGAGCTGGGGGGCCCCCACAAGATCGAACGATCTTGTGGGGAGAGCCGGAGCGATGTCCGCGACGGCGAGGATGCCCTCCACGGCGGAGGCGGTGTCGTGGGTAGCACACAGCACAACTTTGATACCCTTATATTCTCCAACCGCCATCCCCGGCTGGGACAGGGCAGGGAACAGGTTGCCTGGAAGGCCCAGCCGCCGGACGATTTCCTGGTCAAACTCCCCGGTTTGGGCGTTCACCAGACCTGTTGTGGTGGCGTTGGTGTACTCCCGGGCCTTCACACCGGCGAGCTTCCACATCAGGTACTCCGGCACCATGAGGAAGTCCGTCACACCCTCCAGCCGTCCCTTTTGCAGGTCATCAGAGAGCTGGTAGATGGTGTTGAAGGGCTGGAACTGACAGCCGGTGCGGGCATACAGCTCCTCGAACGGAATTTTTTCGTGTACCGCGTCGATGACCGCTTCCGTGCGGCTGTCCCGGTAGGCATAGCAGGGCCGCACTTCCTCGTCCCCCCGGAGGAGCACATAGTCCACCCCCCAGGTGTCGATGGACAGGCTTTCGATATCCGGGAACCGTTCCAGCGCCCGGTCAATGCCCTCCTTCACATGGAACAGCAGCGCGTCCACATCCCAAACCAGGTGGCCGTCCCGCTCCGTCACCCCGTTGGGGAAACGGTAGACCTCCTCGGTTTTGACCGCGCCGTCCTCCTGCCAGCCCACAATGTGCCGCCCGGAGGACGCGCCGATGTCGATAGCGAGATAATGCAAAGTAAGACCTCCCTTCTTTGCTTTGTTCATATCCTATCATGGATACGCCAAAAAAGGGAGGTCCTGGTTTGAGAAAAAAGTGTCCTATTTTGCAAGACGGTATTGTCGGGGTGACAGACCATAGGCGGCCTTGAAAATTCGGTGGAAATAGCTGATGTTCTCGTAGCCTACCGCTCGGGCCACGTCACCCACATTCCGGCGGGTGCTGGTCAGCAGGAATGCTGCTTGGGCGAGCCGTTTTTCCTGCACGAGCTGGGTAAAAGTTTTTCCTGTTTGCCGACGAATCAGCCGGGACAGGGTGTATACATCGGTACGTATCAGCTCCGCCGCTTCGGTGAGGCTGGCGGAAACAAAACGATCCTCCACGTAACGCAGCAGCTTGAGAATACTATCCTCCCGGTCATCCCAGTCCAGCTTATCCGTGTGGCTGAGCAGTTGGAGGAACAGGAGGGTCATGGTCATCTGGCTGACCTTGCGGCGGTTGGGGGTATCGTGGAGAAGGGTAATCAACAGGTTTTCCGCTAGGTTCTGGATGGGCCGGTCATCCGCCACCTGGAAATGGAGATAGCTGGGCCCGATGTTCTGCCGGAACAGACAGTCCACCAGGAACTGCCGCAGCACGGTGGCTTCTTGACTGATGGCAGACAAGGTATCGCTGAAAAACTCGGGCAGGATGATGAAATTCACCGCGATATCATCCCAGCCTGCCGGACAAACCTGATGGGCCGCTTTTTGGCCTAAAAACAATAGGTCGCCCGGTTTCAGCCGGATGGATTTGCCGTCCACAATATGTTCCACTACGCCGGAACAGCCATATGCCATCTCCACATAATCGTGGGTATGTTCAGGAAAGTGGACGAACCGGGTGTTAGGGCGCAGAGTAATCAGTTTGCCGCCAGACAGTAGCTTTTTGCTGTTGACCACATTGAGCTGGCTCTGCATATACAGGCTGCGGTCGATGGTGGACTGGCCATCTAAAATTGTCTGTTCCTCATCAGTGATGGCACGCAACTCCCGTAGGATACGCTCATCTAACATGGCTAATCCCTCCAATCTTTGCTTTGACCATCATAACATGACTACAGAGGTTCTGTAAAGAACGGCAAATTGGATGCGCTGATTCTTGTATGCAATGCTGTCCGTCCAGGACTCCGGGCGGGCTTTTTGCTGTTCACAGAAATTTTACAGAATTGACGGCCCTTTTTTCGCGATATCCGGTGCGTAATCTCTATGACAACAAAATCAAACAAGGAGTTGAATCCAAATGAAACGAGTGAATATCAAGTGCCCCTACTGTGGCTCCCGTGCCCTGCTCCGTTCAGCCTCTGTGGTATATGGGAAACGGGCTGCAGACCCTTCCGCCCCTTATTATGTCTGTGCCCATTTTCCGGCCTGCGACTCTTATGTGGCCGCGCACCGGCGCACCTGTCTGCCTATGGGCACCCTAGCGAACGGGCCACTGCGTCGGAAGCGCATCCAGGCCCATGCCGCTTTTAACCGGCTGTGGGAGAATGGGCTGATGAGCAAAAAACAGGCATACCTCTGGCTCCAGGCCAAGCTGGATCTGCCGGAGCAAGAAACCCACATCGGCAGATTTTCTGAGTTTCGCTGCGAACAGGTTATCCGGCTTTGCGGCAGCTTTTTCACAACAGGCAAGCGGGCGGCATAGCCGCACAAAAATGAAATAAGAAAGAAGGCGAAATCATGAAGTGCGATTTTATCCTTACCCCCGAGCAGCAGATTCTTGTGCAGGACAACCTTTCCGTCATCGGTAAGACCATCAATCTTTTTATCTACCCCGATGAGGATGTCGAGGGTTTGGGGCAGGACGACCTCTACCAGGAGGGGGCCATGGCGCTGTGCAAAGCTGCGGCAACCTACGATGGGGTGTCCGCCCAATTCAGTACGTATGCCACCACGGTCATCCGAAACCACCTGTATAACTGCTGCAAGAAGGCCAACACCAGGCAGCGGAAGCTGCCGTCAGTTTCCTTGGACATTGACTGCTCTGATGAAGACCAGCCGCCCCCGTTCTTGGAACCGTCCGTGCCGGATGGGATCGACGACCTGTTGGAGCGGATGGATACTGCCGAACTGCTTGCCGACTGCAAGCGCCGGTACAGCGGGGTGGCCCGGCTGGGTGTGGAGGCAATGGAACTGCAGATCAGGGGACTGAGCGGGGCAAGCATTGCCCGGATGTACCGCACAACTCCCAACAACGTAGGGGCTTGGGTCTCTCGGGCAAAGGCAAAACTGCGAAAAGATATTTTGATGTGGAGCAAAAAGCAGACGCAATGATGAAAAGGATCCTCCTGTGCCAACAGCAGCGCAGGAGGATCCTTTTTCTCATTTACCGGCCAGGGTATCCATGCTCACATCCAGCGCCACAGAGATTTTGTAGAAGGTCTCCACAGAAAAATTGTAGCGGGTCTTGTCGCTCTGTATCTGACGGATGAAATCATGAGAAAGGCCAGTCATCTCCGTCAACTGGGCAGAGGTAATGCCCTTTTCCTTCCGATACTTCCTGATGTTTTTCCTTATTGTGTCGTAAATGGTCTGTCTCATTTATTTTATAAACTGCACAACATCGTTTGGCGTACACCCAATAATATCACACAGCTTTTCTAATGTGAGCATGGTGATGTTTTTATTCTTCTTCAAGGAATCAAGGGTTTTATTGTCAATACCAGACTTCAAAAGCTGGTATTGTGTTACACCACGCACTTGCATCGTTTTCCATAAGGGGCTGTAATCCACCACTGAAATCATCCCCGCGATAATTTGATATGCAAATTATATGGGAATATTTATCATCTTGATATTGTGATTATAGCCACAATATGCTATAGTAAACGCAGAGGAAAATCAGTGGAGAAGAAGAGGTTGGTTATGGTCATGGATAAAGAAACACAACTGTTGTCTTCAGCGAACCTGCCCTTGGACTTAGGGGAGCTGGGTGTGGTAACTGAGGCCACCCTCGTCATGCCCGGTGTGTATGATGTTATTCTGGAGAGCTCAGAAACAGGTGTAGCGGCAGAAGGCTTTGTCGTACTCAGAAGCGCTGTAGAAATTTCAGATATGGCTAAAAGGTACGGGAAGTCTGCCCCTGATTATCCGGAGTTTTTGATATATATGGAGGACAGTACAGGTAACAGCCGGTATATCATCGGCTACGAACTGTTCCGCTACAGGGTCTTGCACCAGCTTGCCCTGCCGGAGGGCGAAAGCATCCGTAGCATAGCCACCATTGGGGCCGAGATGTACCCGGAGTATTTTGGCAACTACCCTGTACCTCTCCTGACCCCATGGGGTTACACCACCCGGCATAAGATCATCGCCAACGGCCTGTACTGGCTGGAGACAGAGCAATGCCAGCGGGGGCTGGCGATAGCCGGTCCGATATACGATGACTTGTCAGATGGTGCAAGAGGATTAGCGGAGCGGTACGACAACGACTTAAGCGAACACGTCCCGGCCTATCTGTTTTTCCAGGAGTCGGACAGCTGTGTCCCACTTTTTGAGCTGTTGTCCGATATGCGTAAGGAGCGGCTGTATTGTGAGATTAACTGGGCTGCGCTTATGAACGCTGTCTATCACCATCACCCAGAATATGCCGCCCAGCACAATCTGGCGGAACAGGTTGGGTTGAACGACGGCTTTGGGAGATTCCTACATACAATGGGCCTGGAAGTGGAGCTTCACAGTTCGCCTGAACGGCTTCTTTCCCTGACTGCCCAGGCTGGGACAGAGTTTGTTGACTTCTGAAAGGGTAATGCCCAACGTACTCTCTGTGCAAAGGTGCAGGAACAAGCGACAGCGCTGGCCCGTGCTATCGGAACTTCCTGAAGGGAGAATAGGTATGAACTTTACTGATATTATACTCATGTTAATTGCTTTGCTTGTGCTGGCTGTAATGATAGTTCCAGCCATTATTGATTTTATCATAGAAATCAAATGCCCTAACCTTGTTATACAGTACAGGTTTTTTGGGGGAAGCTGTTGGGGGATGAAGGGATGCGGCAAGGATGACTGCCGCCTAAGACGATTTTGCTACATATATCAGCGCGCACTCAAATCAGAGGACTTAGAAGAATTGAATCGTCTGCTTGAGGAAAGGCGTAAAGAATTGAAGGAAAAGCTCTGATCTTTCTGCCGGACTGGTTCCAGGGTCATAATGGATTTCATTCCATTCTAAATTCGGCAGTAATTTATCTGCCATATCTACAGATAGGCTTTGGAGAATACAAAATCTTTCGATAGAAAAGAAAAGGTACAGTTTCCTTTATCCAAAGAGACTGTACCTTTTCTCTGTTTACGGTTGTGATCGGAACAATGGGATTGGATTCCGTGGTCTCCTGGCCTCTATCAAGAGTCAATGAGTCGCCTTGCTTCGGGAAAAATCGCTTCGCTTGTTGAAAACGGGATGCGGCGTTTGTAAAAGGTAGTATATGGCTATCTTAACAAGAAACATGGAGGCGATATTATGAAAACGAACACTTACTACACCGCAGTGGGCCATTTTCGCCACAAGACAGATGGGGCTGGGCGCTCCTATCCTGTGATCCTGGTAAACCAGGAGGAGCATATTGTGGACATCCAAGAGATGGCGGTTTGGACGATCCTTAACTGGCGGTTCCTACGCATGGAGCAGATCGAGGCAAAGTATGACCAGATGGCAAAGGATCTTCCTTCCGCCCGACGGACGCTGGATACCTGCCTCAACCGGCTGGAGATGCGGGGCCTGATTGTCCGGGGCAGCGGCGACACAGATTTTGAGGCGCTATATGATCTGCTGGGGGAACTGTATGTCGTTCCTGTTTCGGAGAGCCTGTCCCTGCGGCTTCTCACCTTTGGGAAACTTTTGCTGGGGGGTGTACCCTTTTCCAAGGCGAAGCAGTTGTTCCGGAAGGACAAGCTGAACGAGCGGGAGACCCAGGTGATGGCCCTGTCCCGGCAAGCCTTGTTGTCCACCGCCGAGCTTATCAAGTGCGCCGAGGTTGGGGCGACGGATATTTCCACCGAGGAAAAGCTCATGGACGCCCTCATTGACAACGACTACACAACCAGCGACAGTATTGCCTTTGAGATGCTTCAGGCGGAGCAGCTGGTGCCTGTCACCATCGCCGTGGCCAACCTGTATCTGCGTAAACAGATCATCTTTGAGCGGGTGTAAAAAGACAGCGGGCGCTGTCAGCTAGTGCTGGCAGCGCCCGCCTGTTTTCCAAACGCGAAACAGCAGCAGGGTCAAGCAGATCAGTAGGAAACGCTTCCGGTATGCTCTCCATTGATCACATAATAGGCCGCGCGCTCCTCCGGTTTCACGTACAGCTTCATATCGGTGACCAAAGTACGCTTTTTGGTTTTATGGAAGTCGGCCTTGGCTTCCTCAATCAAGGCTGTTACATCGGCTTCGACGTCCTGGAACTGCACAATGACTTCCGGCTTGAGGTTTGCGGCCTTTGACTTTTCTTCTGCGCGCGCCTTTGCGGCGGCCTTTTTTTCCGCATCAGTCATAGGCTTTCTGCCGGGCTTCTTTTTGCCCTCCTGGTCGGTGCCAGCGCCAGTTGCTTTATTCTTCCTGTCCATGGTAACCACCCTTTATATGATTGACTACCTTGACATTATATATGGTCAGAACGGAAAAAGCAACCATTACGAATTGATATACGACTGTTTCCTGTGAATTTGGCTGCATCATGAGCTGTCGCGCGGAAAGAAGTAAAAATTTTTTCTGGATGTGTAAAAGGCGGCAGCCGCGCCCTATTTATTATAGTGTAGGCATTTAACCGTGATAGGAGGAATCATCATGAACAAAAAGATCAGTCAGCTTAAACTCCCCGCCCCTGAAGACCACGACCCACACCCCCGTCTACTCCTGGACGGATATGGTATCCATGCCGGGAGCTGCTTCCAGGCCCTGTTCCCGGATGGATGGCATGATATTACATTGGAAGTTGCCTGGGAACAAACTGGCCCGGCCTGTTGGTACATATCCACCTCTGGCTATGAAAATGTATGCCCGGTAGGGCTGTTTGTGCAATGCTGATGCCAGCCACACGAGCGACGCAAGATTTTGTGTGTCGAGAAAAATAAAACACAATATATTGTACATTTATGGTTGACAGGCACGGCATCTTGTGGTACAATCCCCTTGTAATTGATTCTATGTGCGTTTCCTCTTTTCAGAGGGCAGGCTGATTTTTCAGTCTGGGAGCGATCAGTTTCGCATTGCACACGTTACGGGAAATGTCGGCCCCTGCCCAGGAAGCGGCGGGGGAGCAGTACGGCACTCCCGGGGTTTGTACGCAAGAGCCGGTGGAAAGCTGGCCCCTATGCTGTTAGGGGATCAGTCTGCCCTCTGGCTCTTTTTATATATATATTTTAGCCTGAACAGGCAGAAAGGAGAGCTATGTCCCAACTGTATTGCACAGGCCGGGTCATGTCCGAACTGGAGCTGAAGACAAGCCAGAAAAACGTGCCCTATCTCTGCTTCCCCATTGCCGAGCGCATCGGGTATGGCAGCAGCGCCCACACACAGTATGTCTCGGTGTGGGCCTGGGGCGCTATGGTGCGTCAGCTGATCAGTGAGGGTGTGGGCAAAGGCAGCGCACTGTGGGTGTCCGGTTCCCTGGAGCTGGAGGAGTACACCAAAAAAGATGGTGTGACCCATGACAAGCGGCTGAAGCTCAAGCTGAAGGACTGGGGCTTTGTCCCTGCCGGACAACGGCAGGAGCGCAGGCCCGATCAGGCCAAAGACATCCCATTCCCAGAAACTGTTGACGGGGAGCGGGAAGACCTGCCGGAGTGAGATCCGGCACAAGTAAAGAGGCGCTGTTTCCAACGTTTCAGAAGATTTCTGGACTTGGAGCAGCGCCTCTTTTTTTGTTGTCCAGAAAAAAGAAAGGTGGCAAACCAAATGAAACAGAAGATTTCCCTCGGAAGCAGCACCTCTATCCTGATCGGCGCGGTCATCGCCATCCTGGCCCTGCTGCGCGGCCCGGCCCAGACCGTCCTGCTGCTGGTCACGTTCGCCCTCTGGGGCCTTTGGGTGGTGCTCACCCTCCTGCGCCCCGCGTGGCGGGCCAACCGTGCCTATCGCAGCCGGGAGGAGCGGATTGCCCAGGAGCAGGAAGCGCTCTCCACTGTAAATGTGGTGAAACTCCTGCTGTGCCATGTGAACTACCGCATCTCGGACTACCTGAAAAGCGCTTACCCGAACGCGCGCTGGGAGTGGACCATGAACGACCCGGAGCTGTTTATCGCCCATGGCGGTACAGGCCGCATCCGGCTCTACGGCGTGCCGGATTACGAGTACGCCGACGTGACGCTGGATCAGAAGGGCAGCCTCAGCTGCTCCCTGGTGAAGATCGTCCCGGTGCAGGACAATGGACAGGGCGCACCGTCCGGTCCGTCTCCCGATCCATCGGTGTGGTATGAGCTGGAGGGCAGGGGCGTGCTGGACACGCTGATCGCCGACCTGCGCTCCAGGGGCCACAGCAGCCTCACGCTGAACGAGGACGGCAGTATCTCCTTCCAGCCGGAAGCGGGCAGCAGCAAAACCACAAAGCACGCTTTTGCCGCGTTCCCGGAAAAGGTGTACTGGCCCCGTCTGGCCGATACGCTGGCCCAGGAAGGGCTGTCCGCCGACGTACAGGCCGACCACATTGCCGTTTCCTGGTAGAAAGGGGGAGCGGAATGAAAACCGGACTGACTATCACCGAGATGGCGGCGGAGATCGAGCGTCAGGCCGCCGCCAAAGCGGACTATCTGGTGAACCCGCTCAGCATGGAGATGGACTCGACGGGCCGTGTACCCATGCTTCGGGTCGTTGAGGGCGGCGTGGATCAGATGGAGCCTCTGGAAATCCAGGAGACGGCCCACCGTCAGATCGGCGCCCACCTGAACATCCCCTGGAAGTATTACGAGCGGATGCTCCAGGAGGAGCCCGGCCTGCTGGCCGATAACGTCAACCGCTGGCTCCACAAGGGGGAACCCACCCAGCGCCTGCTGCGCACCATTGACGGCAGGGCCAGGGCATTTCTCAGCAACCGCTACCGGTGCATCGACAACTTCGAGATCGCCCAGGCGGTGCTGCCCATCATCATGGGGATGCCCGGCGCGCGGTTTGAGAGCACTCAGGTCACCGAAAACTATATGTACATCAAGGTGGTCAACCCCAAGCTCACCGGCGAGGTGCGCGTGGGCGACGTGGTGCAGGCGGGCGTGGTCATCTCCAACAGCGAGACCGGCCTGGGGGCGGTGAACGTCCAGCCTCTGATTTACCGTCTGGCCTGTCTCAACGGCATGGTGGTCAACGACGCCAGCACACGGACACGCCGCAACCACGTGGGCCGGGCCAACAGCACCGATGAAAACTTCGCGCTGTATTCCCAGGAGACGCTGGACCAGGACGGCAAGGCGTTCATGATGAAGGTCCAGGACACGGTGAAAGCGGCGGTGGACGAAGCCCGGTTTGCCAGGGTGTTGGACACCATGAGGGAAAGCACCCAGGCCAGGCTGGACACCACCGACATCCCCAGCGTGGTCAAGCTCACCAGCAGCAATTTCGGCCTCACCGATGCGGAAGGCAAAGGCGTGCTCCAGCATCTGTTGGAGGACGCGGATTACACCCTCTATGGGCTGGCCAACGCCGTTACCCGGTACAGCCAGGACGTGGAGGACTACGACAGGGCCAGCAAGCTGGAGGTCATCGGCTACAACGTCATGACCATGCCTCCGGCTATGTTCCGGCAGATCAACCAGGTTGCAAGCATGGCCGCGTAACGGCGGTCACTGTGACAAATATCACTTTATTTAGGAGGAACAGATTATGAGTAACCAGCAGAACAACACCGCCATCGCCGAGCGCGACACCTTTATGCTTCCCGCCCCCATGGATGAGGGCTTCGACGCCGCCGACGTGGCGGAGGATCTGGAGGGCCTGGAGCTCTCCTTCCCCCGGGTGAAGATCCCCGGCGGCGGCGTGCCCCAGTTCAAGATGCCGGGTGAGGACCCGGACCACCCCACCTATGTCGGTGAGATCGAGGGTATCATCCTGTTCAACCACTCCGCCAACGCCTACTGGCCGGAGGGCAGCGAGTACGACGACAACACCCCGCCCCAGTGCCAGTCCCTGGACGGCAAGCAGGGCTGCGGCGACCCCGGCCTGCTGTGCGCCGAGTGCGGCTACAACGAGTTCGGTACCAGCGGCAAGGGGAAGCTGTGCAAAAACATGAGGATGCTCTACATCCTGCGCAGCGAGGACCCCATCCCCCTGCAGCTGGCCCTGCCGCCCACGAGCATCAAGCCCTTCAAGAACTTCGTCAACATGGCTTTCGCCCTGCGCCGCCGCCCCGTGTACGGCAGTCTGGTGAAGATCACGCTGAAGCCGGTGAGCAGCAACGGCTTCGACTACAGCGTGGCCGTCTTCAACAGGGTCCGGGACTTCGCCGGCGAGGAGCTGGAAGGTGTCAAGGCATACGCCGAGAACTTCCGCGCCATGGTCAAGGCCGCGCTGGAGAAGCAGATCCAAGAGCAGGAGACAGCGGGCACCATCCCCACCACCGGGGAGCCGCTGGATCTGCCGGACAACGACGGCCACTTTGCTGTGGGCGGTCTGGTGGACGGCGAGCGGGAACTCCTGCCCGCCTGAATCCGGCTGGTCGAAAAGCAGAGCAGGCTGTTCCCGCCCTATGTGCGGGGGCAGCCCGCTCCGCTGGCCCCTCTCACGGAGGAACAGCGGCGCTTTGCGGAGCAGCACCATGGCCTGGTCTATGCCTTTCTCAAAGAAACAGGCCACAGCGCCGCCGAATACTATGACGCCGCCGCCCTGGGCTTTCTCCAGGCGGTACAGCGGTATCTCACCCAGCCGTGGCTGAGGCGGTATGCGTTCCCCACCGTGGCTTGGAGGGCCATGGGCCGGGGTGTTTCAACCGACCACAGAACAGAGGAGCGTCGCCGGAACGCGGAGCGGCGGTATCTGGACGACCCACGGGCCAGACAGCCCAACCTCTACGAGGAACTGGAAACCCAGCTGATTTTCCATGACCTGATGGCCGGGGCCAGCGAGGAACAGCATCGGCTGGCGCTGATGCGCTTGCGGGGCTGTTCCACGGCGGAGGCCGCGCGGTCTCAGGGCATGGGCGTCAAGAAGGCCCGCAGGCTTTTGAACGAGCTGCGAGAAGTTTTCGTTCACCCATATATTTAGCAGAAGGGAGAATCATGTCATGACTAAAGCAAAGAGGATTCTGGAGGGTGTGCTGCTCCGTCCGCTGTCTGTCGGGGCCAAGGCCGTGTTCCTGCACGGGGACGACCTTGTGCGCACCTCCCGTGTGGTGGCGATCCACAGCGTCACCGAGGAGAAAGTGTGCTTCGAGACGCTGAACACCACTTATCAGCTGCACCTGCTGACCGGCCCCACCTATGAGCCGACCACGTGCCGGTTCCCCATGGCCATGGCCGCCTGATACACACTGGAAGGAGCGCCAGAGGACTGTAACGGTCCTTTGGCGCTCCCATTTTTTATGAAAGGGGTTTCCCTATGAACGATTACAAAGCGGTGCCCAGCGGAACAGAACTCAGCCAGCGTATTGCGGACAGCCTGGAGGCTGCCGCCCACCAGGAATATCAGTTTGGTGAGCGGGTTCATGCGCTTCGGGCTATCAATAACATCTTACAGGGACGGTCCGCGCGAACTGCGGATGAACTGCTGGCTGAACTGGAAAAGTGTGGCGAGCAGATCACGCCGCTGCTCCAGGATATCCGGAATTTCCAGCGGCAGAAGGAACTGCTGTCCCAGATCTACGATAAGCGTTGGAATGGAAGACGCTATGCGTTTGAACGGCGCAAGGGCATGGAAAACCGCACATTAAAATTCGTAGACCAAAGACTGTATGACCGGGCGGCCAAGGATGGTTTTCCCCCGGATTTCTTCCGGGAGTCCTATTTTGACGGGGTGACCTTCTATTGTTTGCCCAAGTTCGCGGACTTCCTGGGTTCTGAGCTCCACGGCTGCAAATTTGCCGTGTGCCGGATCACCAGCGCGTCGTTTGTGTCCAGCCACATCTACGACACGAAGTTCTATTCGTCTGTCCTGAATTATGTGGATCTCTGTGGCTCTGTACTGGCCCACACCCACTTCCATGATTGTGAGCTGTCTCACGTAATGCTGCAAACGGCAAAACTGAAAACCTGCTCTACCATTGACTGTACCATGGATGGTGTGGACTTTGCGGGGGCCACGCTGGATGGTTGTACCTTTGGACGCATCACCGCTGGTACGATCCGTCTGGACTATGCCACCATAACCCAGAGCGGCGCTACCGGGGAGGAGTGCGGTCAGAGCCGGGAGGCTGTCTACCGTGCGCTGGGCATAAAGGGAGATGCCGCATGAACCGCGCCGAACCTGTGCGGCCCAAGGATTGGGTCACGTTCCGCTGTCAGCTGTGCGGTAACTGCTGCCGGGATTTGGAGAACCAGCTTATGCTGGAGCCACTGGACGCCTATCACCTGGCCCGGCTGCTCCGTGAGCGGGGCGAGGTCACTTCTATTGACGATGTGTACACGCGGTACGCCCACACCGATATGTTGGAGGGCTATCTGCCTATTTACACGATGAACACGGAGGGGCCAGACCACGCCTGCGTCTTTTTGAAGGATGGCCGGTGCTCTGTCTATGAGGGCAGGCCCCATGTTTGCCGGATATACCCGTTTAGTGTGCGGCCCGGACAGCGGGGGAGAGTCTTTGAGTTCTATCGCTGTGTGGACCAGCACGCGGGTCATTTTTCCGGTGACCGGATACAGGTGAAGGACTGGCTCCGTGAGAATTTCACCAGGGAGAACCGGGAGTTCTGGGCTGCTGAAGGCAATACTCTGCCCATCCTGGGCCGCCTGCTGAGCAGCCTGGGTGCCGGCGAGCTCCGAGCCAGTCTGTTCCAGATACTCCATTACCGTTACTACAGTTACGACCTGGACAAGCCCTTCATGCCGCAGTACAAAGCAAATATGGCGGCATTGGAGCGGCTCCTCCGGCAAAAGCTGGGGGAGGTGTGAGCGATGTATGCGCTGGAACGAAAAGTGCTGCTCAAAACCGGGCATTGCCCACGCTATTGCTGGATGCGGTATGCCGTCTCGGCAAACCGCCCGCTGCTGGAAAAGGTGCGGGCCGGACAGCCAAAGCCAAAAAACTGGCGGGTGGCGGCTGTGCCCTTTACCGTAAAGGACTATTTTGAAAGGTCCGTTCAGGCCAATGCCGGAAAAACGGCGGCATGATCGGCTGTGAAACTTACAAGGGTGCGTCATGGGGCCAAATGGCTTCATGACGCACTCACTTTATGGAGGTGAGCAAAAATGTCATACCGCAAGGAAACAGACAAATATGTTTGTGATTTTTGCGGAGTTGAGTTGGGCTGGGAGGAGCAAACAGACACCCATGGCGAGATCTGGAGCTGTGAGGTCTGCGGCAAAAACTTCTGCTCACACTGTCTGCATAATGCCGTGGGACGTGAGAATTACATAACGCTTATGCAATCCAGCGACCTCATCAAATGCCCAGACTGCGCACGGAGGGCGTCAGACCATGGGTGAGCGCAAGTTTTCAACTGATCGTGGGACTGTTCCGTACTGTGCTGGCCTGTGACAAGCCCCTGCCCGCCGAGGTCTACCCGCAGCTCACCCAGGTCTATCAGATGTATTCGACCTTTGACGTCAAGTGCTATGGGGAACACCGGCTGGTTGAGACGCTGAAAGGCGGCCTGCGCATCCAGGTCCCCGAGACTATGGCCTGGTTCATCCGCTGCAGCGGCGAAGCCCTGCACCCGGCCACCATCAATTTTGACATCATGGATTCCAAGTGGAATTCCCTGGCCGGCAGCCTGGATAAGGAGCAATACCAAAAACTGTTTGAAGGCTGTTTGACCGAGAAAATGGACGCCGCACAGGTTCAGGAACGGCTGGACCGCTACCACGCGCTCACCGGGAAAAATTACACAGATCGGTATAGCGAGAACGCATACGCCGGCAAGTTCCACCTTCTGGTAAAGGCGGGCATTATCGACCTGTGGACGGCGTTCCAGAGCTGTCTGGCCGAGGATGGAAGCGTATCGGATGCCTCCCTGATGCATCACATCAAGGACTATTGCCGCAATATCGAAACGATCCAAGCGTTTGAATTTTTGAAACGGTTCCTGCACCAGTATGGGTATCCGGGCATGAACTCATATTTTGGCCGGAATTCTGCCGGATTTGAGCATGAGCTGTGGGAACAAAAGGGCTATGGCGGTGAAACGATCACCCTCAATCTCCAAAGGGACTTTCTGGCGGACGACCCGGAAGGACAGCGGCTGCTGCTCCACTGGGTAGATGAGTATTTCTTCACCATAAAGCCCGGACGTTACCTCGACTTCGCGCAGGCCGTACTGGAAAATGAACAAGTGGCCGCGCTGCTTCTGCCCGAGGATCAGCGGGGGATATTTGATGTGCTGATAACCCAATCGAAGCTGTCTGCCTACGATGCCAACCAGCTGAAACGGCGTTACCTGACGCCGGAGGAACAGCAGGCGGAGCAGGAAGCCAAAGAGGCGGCGGAAGCGGAAAGAAAGCGGCAGGAACATTTGGAGATGGTCCAGGAGATCGAAACCTGCTACGCCGAAACCAACAACGGCACCTTTGAATCTATCGCCAGATATTTGAATAAATACCGTTATTATAATAACAAAGAGCCTGTCGCGCACCGTGTGGTATGCGATGGCATGGAGGAACTGCTCCAGAATAATGGGTATGTCCTGTCCTCCAAAGAGGCTGACCGGTTTTTAGCCATTTGTAGGGAACTGATCCGAGGCGGTACTTTGGGCTGGACAGAGTTCCAGTCGTACATTTCAAAGATAAAGGAGGTCAGGCGAGATGACCCTGACGGAGATCCCGACAAATAAACTTGGGCGCATGATGCGGGAGCGTGTCACCTGCGTCCTTCAGATGGAGGCGGTTCAGCTGAACCTGGCCTGGACGGCGGAGCTTCCCCCGTCACAGCTCCTGCTGTGCTGCAGCAGGATGGTTGAGCACCTGGACTGCACAGCCAGTTTTCCTAAAAACGTTCAGCGTGAACTGATTTGCGACCCTGGTTTTGCCCCCTGGCTGGGCCGGCTGATGGCCCTCGCGGAAAAAGAAACGGCAGGCGTTGAAATGGAGAACCGCCCGCCGGACTGGAACGACCTGGAACAGCGGCTGGACAAGCTGCTGGAGGTCTGCCGGGCCAACGAAAAGTCTGCCGCCGGCTACCCGGAGGCGGATGTGCTGTTCGTATTGAAACAGATCGACATGACCGCGGGCGCGCGGCTGGCCTATCTGGAGAACTTCGCACCCAAAAAGCTGGAAGATGAAGGACGGGCACAGATCGTAAAGAACCTGTCCGCCTGTGCCGCAGTCCCCGCTGTCCTGGATGACAGTCGACGGGAGCTGCTGGCCGAACCCTTTGTGGGCACCCGCTATCTGTTCGCTTCGGCGGATTTTGAGGATGTCTGGGCCCTGTTCCAGTTTTCCCCCGCGCTGGCGGACATCGCCCGGACGATCCATGAAAAGGGCGTTTTGGAATATCTCTCTTTGAAAGATTACCAGTATTTCGCGGAAGACGGGGATGAATATTTCCGCTTGCTGTCTCTTGTGCTCCAGCGGTCGGGGGCCGATGCCGCCGGCAGATTCCTGCACCATTGGCGGGAAAATAACTGCGCCCTGTCCGAGCTTCAGCGCATGGAACGCCGGACGCGGACAGCCTCTGCCGAGGATATGGACAAGGCCATGGGCAGCTACACCGGGTATATCAACCTGATATATGGCAGCAGGTTTAAGAATGTTTCCCTTTATGGGTTGAGTGATTTCCAGGAAAGGCTTTTGCTCTATGCCATCACCCGTGACAAAAAGCACTTTATCCGGCTGGTGGATGAACATACGGATCAATTCCTGAGATTGTCCAGATGGTCCATCCTGTTCCATGAGCCGCTGTATCGCGACCACTTCAATCTGAATGAGCTGACGGCCAAAGACCTGGAGGACTGCGGCTGGATGACAATGAAAGGGCAGCCCAAGTCCCTGCTGGCTGGTGACCGCCAGTACACCTTTGCTGAATTGAAGCTGCTCTATAACGTGCCCGATTCCTACGCTGTTCTGTATAGCAAGCTGCGCACACCAAAGTTGGACGACCGGATTAAAGTACTGCGCCAGCTGCGGAAACGGAATGTCCTGCATGAGATCGACAGCGAGGAGGAATTGACCACGCTGGCCGGACTGCTGGATCAAAAGCCCCTTGCCGACTGGCGGCGGGAGGAATTGGGGCATATCCGGGACATCCGGGCGGAGAACGCCGCACAGCTGCTGATTCACCTGGACAAGCTGCGCCCCCTGCTCCCCGGTATTCAGTGTCAGGCTGATGTGATGCTGGTGCTGCGCAGCTTGGAGTACCTTGACCGTTTTGACAGCGTTGACGCGCTGAAGGCCAATTTGCTGGAAGTGGACCAAGACTGGCAGACTCTGGCGAACGACATGGAATTAAGCCCCGGCTTTAAGACCCGGTACCAGGAGGACATTGTGAAGTTCCTGTGCCGGGATGGGGCTGGGATCGCCCGGACGTATCTGAATTGCCTGAACCCGGAGCTGCATCCGTCATTCCATCGCGTGGTCAAGGCGGAGCTGATGGGACAGTTTAGCGACCTGAAATACCACACAGGTGACTTGGAGCAGGAGCTGGATTACCCGCTGGACACCCAGGCAAAGGTGGAGTGGAAACACAACCTTTCCTTGACCCAGGGCGATGCAGAAATCTGGGAGCGGGACGATTTCTTCTCCACCATGCAGCTGGGCACACAGCCCCAGGAAACGTGCCTGTCTTACCGCGGCGGCGCTTACGCCAGCAGTCTGCTGGCCTGCTTTGATTCCAACAAAAAGGTGCTGTATGCGGAAAAGGATGGCCGGATCGTAGGCCGTGCCTGCATCCGCCTGACCAAGTGTAATCTGAGCGGAGCCGCGGAAAACCGAAAGGGGATCGGCGGGAGGCTCAGCTTTGTGGACTTGGAGACCGCAAGCGGCTCCTGGGAGGATCGGCATCAGGATGAACGACTGGCGCTGTTTCTGGAGCATCCCTACAGCAGCGGGCTGAACCAGGAGGACGCACTGCAAATCAAAGCGCTGTTTGTGAAGCTGGTTCGGCAGAAGGCTGAGATGCTGGGCGCCCAGCTGGTGCTGAGCCTGGATTACCGGGAGGTGGCAGCGGGGGACTTTGCCCAGACCAGCCTGCACCTCTATATTTCTGCGTCCAAGGCCGGCGGGCAGTACCTGGACAGCCTGGGCGGAAAGGCGGAGGTCGCCTCGGAGGGCAGCTATAAGAAAAATATCTTCCTGGTGAAACAAGACAAAAGCCTGCCGGGAGGAGCCGATGAGACGTTGTGCGCGTGAGGCCGGGGGCCTTTATGCGCCGCACTATTTTAGGGGGATGGCTGAATGCACAGCCGTCCCCCGCATTTTTGGAGGTTTACCATGAGCTATATTTACGAATTGCTCCAGGCCCCGGCCCCGCCGGACGAATGGACCACAGAGTACGATTTCAATGAGAGCCCCGGCACCTTCCCCATCGCCGAGAGGGTCAATGCAGTGCAGGACCGGGAGAACGTGATCGCTTGCTTTGGCAAGTGGCTGGAGGAGAAGCAGCTGGGCCTTCTGGATGGCGAGGCGTTTATCATTAACACGGAGGCCGCTGACCGCCATTTTGAGGGCCGGTTCGCGGCATTCCAGCAGGCGGTGATGGCATTGCAGAAGCTGAACGAAACGCAATTTATCCACGACCATGACTGGGTGGCGGCGCTGATCGACAATCTGGGCAAGGCATTTACCCAGAAGTACGGCGACTATGTACTGTGGGGCAATGACATGACGCCCACGCCTTTAGATGAGTTTTTGCGCAAAGCCCAGTCCGGCGTCCACTATTACATCGGGGCCGTGCTGAAATACAAATAGGAGGACATGACATGAATTTTCACGAAACTGTAATGGGATGCAGGTTTTTTGAGCATCAGCTGCCCCAGCTGATCCAATCCATTCAGGGCCTCACTGCTGCATTGGAAAAACCTCCGCGGGCAGCAGTCTTGCCCGTGGAGCCTGACCCGAATTTCCTGTCCGAGCTCTATTTCGGAAACTACGAGTGCGGGGTTTTTAAGCAGACTGCTGAGCCCAACGAGCTGGAGCAGGCGGTCAAGCGGGCCTATAACACCTTGGCAGAGACGCTGCCTGAGCGGAACCGGGAGGAACTGGAAGCATATCTGGACGCCGCGGCGGAGCGCAATTCCGATAATATGCGACGTGCCTATGAATCCGGCTTTCGCACCGCTGTGCAGATGATCATGGCGGGGTTGTCCCGGCCACCAGACGGGCAGTAGGGCTGCCATGATAAAACAGAGAGGAGTGTTCAATATGAAATTGACGCCAGAAGACAAGGCTATGCTGCTTGATATGGGCCATCCGGAAGGTGACCTTGAGCAGATTGAGGAGGCCACATACAAAACAACCTATGAATATTGCGGCGGTCGGATTGGTCAGAAAAGAGCTCTGGAGCTTCTCGGACGCAGAAGCTACTTGGCGGGGATCGGTCGGAGCGCATTCCATTTCTCCGCCGTCCAGTTCACGCCGCAAGACGAACCCATATACTTCGATTCGAGGCGCCTTTTCAAGACGGGCAAAAAGTCATAACTTTGTAGGCTGTGATGAGCGAAGGGGGGTGGCAGAACGTTTCTGCCGCCGCTCCTTATAAACTGCGAAAGGATGATATTGATATGGCGTCTATGCCGATTCGTAAACCGCAATGCGCGAACTGTCCCCATTATGGCTATCACAGTGGGCCAGTCGCCCAAAAAGTTAAGGGTGCCTTTTTAAGGGTTGGAAGCCGGTACTGCTCCGGCGGGAAACGGATCAGGGTGTTCAAATCCTCTGACCCAAAGGTATATGTCCCCTCCTGGTGCCCCTGCCGGAAATCTCCCGCTGAACTGCGGGTCTACTGTTATAAAGACACCAATTCCTGGTATCTGCGGCATCTGCTGGAGCAGGACGGCATCCACAGCACTCCTTCCGGCTATGAGTATGCCGTGCGCTATGAGGGCAGCACAACGCTGACGGCACGGGATTTCTACAAGGAGATTCAGCAACGGCCCATCGAAGATATTTTGGGGTTCCATGTCAAGAACGGTGAGGTAATCGAAATTGACGATGGCCTGGTTCCCTATTATTTTCATATCTGTGGTTATGACGCTGATGTCTTTACATATTTTGACCGGGACATGGCGCGCAAAAACAAATTAGAATATCCGGAAGCTGAAACAAATGCTGCGGATTCAACCGAAAGGGGATAACAAAATGCCAAATAACTACATCATTCCGACTGTTGGACGGATTTACAGGAACCGAAACGGCGGTGAGTACCGCTGTACTGGCAATGCGGCCTACCCGGATGATATTCAAAAGGAGCGGTCTCTTGCTCTCGGAGAACATCGGACTTCCGTGATCCGGCTGACGGACGGCTGGGCCATTGAAGTACATGGCATCCATCAATATGAGGACGGCACCGTGGAGTGGAATTACTCCAGCGGCGGCTCTTTCCGGAGTGAGAGTTTAGCCCTGTGCTGTCAAAAATGCAAGGAAAACGGTAAGGATATGGGCAGGTACTTCCGCTATTTGGATTTCCTGAGAGACGCTGGCACCGTCAATATGTTTGGAGCCATACCGTATTTGCAGGAAACCTTCCCGGAGCTTCGCGCCGATGATACCTGGGCCAAAGAGGTTTTGACCGCGTGGATGGACAGCTTCAGAAGCAGCACACCCTGACAATCAAATCAGCCCCATGCCTTCCGGCATGGGGCTGATTTGCGTTTGCCCTTAAATCCAACCCATGAAGATGCAGATAACGATTAGAACCAGGTCAAAGCCTAAAATCCCGCCAACGACCTTGGCGGAGTCCTTGACCGTGGGGCGGTCATGGACATAGAACGCCGCGGTAAAGAAGGGGAGATAGCCGATCAGCCAGATCAGCCATGGGCAGGAGCGCTGCCAGAACGGCCATTCCCAGGTGAGGATACCGCAGTAATTGAGGAAGCACTCAATGATTACCGCAAGGGTGGTGAGGACGACACAAAGGAATACCCGGTTATTGATGCCCAGGATTTTCATTTTCGGGTCTTTCGGCAGCATCAGGCAGGCGGTGATGCCTAAAATCAGGAACATCATGGAAATCTCCACGTTGTAGCCAATCAGGATCAGCCATGCGGTATCGCCCACTCCCACCGGGGCACCCCACACAGGGGCATAGCCGCTGATAAAACAGACCATGGAGTTCCAGATCTCGTTGAACAGATCCACTCCCCAGAGGGCAAGACCGCCGAGAAGGATCTTGTAATGTTTTTCGCTGAGTTCCTTGGTGACTACGTACAGGACCAGAAGGAAAATCGGGATCACGTACCAGTGCAGCGTTTGCTGGGGCTGGCGAAGGATTTCCAGCGACGATTGTGTGTACTCGGAGAAACCGGAGATGTCGGCCATCATTCTTCCCACCTTTCATTTTTATGGGCACAGCTTATTATTGCATTTAGACGCAAGTAAGTCAAGATACAAGGGGCAGCCCACACGGGCTGCCCCTTGCTTGTGTTAGATTCGGAAATTGCGGATGCAGTTGAGCAGGATAATGCACAGCTCTTGGTACAAGTCTTCATCGAATAAGCCGCGACAGACGGATTCTTTCAGCAATAAAGATTTGTAGCGTGCCATGACCTCTGCGATGGCTTGTTCACTGCCGTGCTGGGCTTGGGTCAGGATGTCTTTGAAGTTCATTTCCGGCCTCCTTGAAGTTTCTTTCTCAATTTTTTTATGGTTCGGTGATAGGCCGTGGCAATGCTGCCATACCGTGAATTCAAATCAGCGGCCAGATCGTCGTATTCACTGCCATACAGAACCCGCTGGAAAAGGATATAGCGTTCCCTCGCTGTCAGCTGTGCCAGGGCCTGCATCAAGGCATCGTCCTCAATCTGAGATACAGCAGGCGACATCCTGTTGTCTGGGCTACCAGCGAACTGTACAGACAGGGGATCTGTCGTAAACTCATAGGTCTCAATGCGTGACTTTTTTTGCAGATAATCGCGCTTTTTTCGTTTTAGTGCAATCAGGAGGTACGCTGTAAAGCGATTCTGCAAGGAGAAGCTTTCCTTCTGGTCATTATTGTGCTGCCCCATGGGACAACCTCCTTTGTCTGATTTTTTGAAATCAGACAAAGAGGCGGGCCACGGCAGTGAGGACAAATTCCTATAGGAACAAAAAAGCAACCGGCCTCGTACCGAAGTACAAGACCGGCTGTTGGTAGGGCATTGGGAGGTCCGTTTGAGTAGCTTTCATCAGCAGGCGGTGGGTCATCTGTTTTGCGCATTGACTTTGTACGACCCGAGCCATGCGGTCGAGCATAGTGCCGCAGATCTCTGTAAGTGGTGTGTCCTGGCACATAGAAACGGCGGACCGTCTCAATGCGATGGCGAGAAGCATCCATCACATAGAAACCTTCTTCCGTTGACTGTTGCCGGCACACAGGCGACAGGGTCGTTCCTGTTATTTACGCAGAAGCATGGCAGCGTGAGCTGCCGCCTTGCCGATCATATTAAAAATGTAACTGTACAGTGCTGAGATAGCAGAGTCTCCATACAAAAATCTAATAATGACTTTGTCGGTGTATCATTCACCTTCTCATGATTGATTGAATAGCGAATGGTTTTGATTTTTATCTGCCGCCATTATTTGCCATTTTAGTTTGTTTACCTAAAATCTTTTTAAGGTCTCTGAAGGTCAGGCTAAAACCGTTCGACAGCACTCGACAAATCCTGACCTCATGACCTGTCAGGTTCGCCAAAATCCAATAAAATCGGTTCCGCCGGATAAGCGGGAGCATATCATCAAGATCATTGAAGAAGCGGTAGCCTGCGCACAGTAAAAGAGCGCCGGGGGACCGACAACCCCCGGCGCTCTCTATGTGACATTTCCGCTGACAATCCCTGTATCTGGGTGGATCAAAATGACTGGCTTCCCCAGCTTTTCCGCGTACTGTACTGTTTTCCCGGTTCCGCTGGAGATAGTTCGGTCATTGTCATAGACCGCCAGCAAATAATCCGAATGCTCCACCATATAGCGGTTCCTTTTGAAATAGTCTTCCGCGTTCCCCTGCGTCCCTATGGTCGTATTCTCAATGCTGTGTGCCAGGAGGAACGCCAAACGGGCTTTGCTCCGCTGATCCCAATGGGCATCATGGCCCGGATGGGGCAGTATCAGCACCAATTCAATGCCGCCATATTCCGGCTGCTCTTTTAGCTTCAGCAGGATCTCGCCGCTCCATATGTCCACACCCAGACTGCCGCCAATCAAAAACCGTCGCACGCCCTGCTCATAGAGTAAAATGAACTGGTCATGGAGTCGCTTTTTCAACCGTTTGCAGCCCGTGTTGTTTTCTTTGTACTTGAACTTGAAGCGCGTTGGCCGGTGGCCGATGATTGCGCAGGTCTTCATTAACATTCCCCCTCATATTTTATAGTATAACGCCATAGAAGAATTATTTCAACCATGAGCGCTTATCAAATGATGTGATAGAAGATAAAATACCTCCATGGAATGGATAGGAGGTATGCACATGGATGACCTGCTCCGTGAGATGGGAGAGCGCATTCTTGCCCGGCGGAAACAGCTGTGCATGACTCAGGAGGAGCTCGCGGAGGCCGCCGGCGTGACGCCGCAGATGGTTTCCACGGCGGAACTGGGCAAAAAAGCGCTGCGCCCTGCCAACCTCATCAAGATATGTACTGCTTTGGAGGTCAGCCCGGATTATCTCCTGCTGGGGAGGATATCGGACACCGATCATTCCATCCTGGCGAAAAAGGTTGCCTGTCTCTCCCCGGTGCAATACCGGTATCTGGAAAATATTATAGACAGTTTTATCGCGGTTGCAACCGAAAAATGAAAGAAAGCGAGACAAGGGCCACCCCGCACAAGGATAACAACAAGACAACCATAGTTAAAGTGCAGCGATTGGCTACAACCGCTGCACTTTAACTATGCTTACACGAAATAAAATTCAGTTGACAATATTACATTATGTAGCTCGCCTTTGCGTATATTGCGTAATACAGCGCCCAGCCACAAGTAGAATTTTTAGCTCCCATGCTATCGCTTATCTGCAATCCTTACTCTTTGAGCACGATTAACACAATCGCCATAATTGGATGCCTCCGTTATTTTAATGTTTCCATTGCAAAAGTTTTTCCTTGCCCTTGGATGCAGGCGATGTTCGATGTTGTATCGCTATGGCATTTGTTTAGCAGAGTGGGGCAAAAATACGCAGAATACCATCCAATATCCAATGCCAAAAATTGATATTGACATTCTCACCCAGCTTCATTTCCCGGCACTGCGCCTGTGTGTCCAGGAAATCAGATTTCACTGCTTCCAGCAGAGATGCCCGGTAAAATAGGGAATTGTTTTCAAAGTGGAGAAACAGACTGCGGTAGTCCAGGTTGACCGTTCCCACGGTGCCCACGATGCCGTCAACCACACAGCCTTTTGCGTGGACAAAGCCGGGGGTGTACTCGTAAATTTTAACCCCCGCTTCCAGCAGAACAGGGTAAAAGCTCCGGGACATACGAAAGACCAGCTTCTTATCCGGAACACCCGGCATGATGATCCGCACATCAATCCCGCGGCGGGCCGCGCGGACAAAGGCATCGAGTAAAGCGTCGCCCAGCATCAGGTAGGGGGTAAAAAACCATGCGGAATCCTTTGCCTGTGACAGCAGCTCAATGTAGAGCTCGTTGCTGACCGGCTGATGGCGCAGGGGGGAGTCATAATAGCTGAGAATGTATCCATCCTGCGTTTCCGACGCTGACTTGGGGACTCCTGCCAGCAGCTCGTCGGGAATTGGGTTATTGGAAAAGGCGTTCCAAAACTCAGCAAACATTCTGGTGTAATTTGCCACACCCGAACCGGTGAGCCGGAACCCGACATCTTTCCAGTGCCCAAATTTTTCCACATGATTGATGTACTCGTCAGCCAGATTGACCCCACCGCTGAACGCAGCCTTACCGTCGATCACCAGCATCTTCCGATGATCGCGGTAGTTCAGAGTGCCTTTGATGGACGTAAGTGGGTTAAAGGCGATACACTGGATTCCTCTTTTTTGCAAGGTTTTAACATTCTCCTTTGAATAAGTGGAAATGCTTCCGAGATCGTCATACATCACCCGCACATCTACGCCCTGCGCCGCCTTTTCCGCCATGATCTCCACTATGGAATCCCACATCAGGCCATTCTCGACAATGAAGTATTCTGCGAAAATAAACCGCTCTGCTTTCTTCATTTCCTCCAGCATGGCCGGAAACAGCTCATCGCCCAGGGGGAAATAGACTGCCTGGGTGTTGACACAAAGCGGAAACCCCGTTGTGCGCTGGACACACTGAAATGTCTGAGCCATGCGGCGATCTTCTGTCTCCAGCGCCTCATAAATCTGCCGTGTGTCATCTGCCTGGGCCGGGGATAGACTGACTTGCTCCAGCCTTTTCCGCAAGGGCTTTGTTGTCCGTTTGTTTCCAAAGAGCAAATATAAAATCGTTCCGGGAAGCGGGACCGTCAAAATGACCAGGAGCCAAAGGATTTTGTAGGTTCCTTCGTCTTGCTTTGTTGTGATATACAAAACAAACAGGAGCGACAGCACAGACAGGAGCAGGTTAATTGCCGCAGCCCATGGTGCCAGCCATGTAAACAGGATGCAGAGCCAAACAAGCTGGAGTATTACTGCGGGTAAAATCGAAAAAACACGCCGAATTATCTTTTTCATATACATCCTTCCTCCATTTGGAGCTGCTCTCCAAAGTTTAGCTGGTCCTTTCTTTCAGAAAGGCCGTCAGGCGGTCAAACGCTTCTTTTGCAATCGGGTCTGCGCGCTCTGCGGCAACAAAGCAATGCGGCTTCTCCTCCCCATGCTCCGCGAGAGGGTCTATCAGGATATATTTTGCGCCCACTTCCTGTAGCTTCTCGCCCATCGCGATCATGTCAATCCGATATTCGCTGCCCAGCAGGAATGCCGCAGGATAATCTGAAGTCATGTGTGGGATGCACTCATATCGGTCCAGCTCATCCTCATTCAGATAGATGGAGCCTTTTACGTAATTTCCTACCAGCAGCTTGCACGCCAATGCCATATGTCTGTAGTCAATGGGACCGTCGTCAATGACCACAGCGGAAACCTGCTCCGGGCGCAGAGCCGGCTCAATTTCCAGCAGCGCCGCGTATTCCGGATTGGTTATAATTGTGCCGTATTGCGCAGTCATAATCGCCCCTGCGGAGCTTCCCATGAGAATGATGTTATCCATGTTGATATGGTATTCGTCTTTATGTTTTTCAATAAAGTGGATTGCCTCGTTCATCTGAATCAGTGGGACCGGGAAATGACAATCCGGGACAAGGGCGTAATCCACGTTAACAATATTGTAACCCTGTGCGCACAGGTCATCTATAAGAGCCGTTGCTTCACTGGCGGCCATAGGGTCGCCCATATTCTTGCTCCCGCCAAAGAAGCCGCCTCCGTGGAAGTAGAACAGTGTCGGGCGGCTGACCTCCGTATCGGAATCGGGATACGTGATATCCAAGAAGCTGTTGGGATATTCTGTGCCGTAGGCGATGTCATTGATCTTATACTGCCCGTTTGCAGTTGTTCCCTCGCCCGGCGTGTACAGCGGTTCAAAAGAGTTGGGGCTGCTGTCGCCGTACATTCCTTTTTGAATCAAGCCAATAATGGCTTGTGGGTGAGTAGTTATATACACATACGCACCTGCGGCAATCAGAAGAAGAACACATAAGGCAATACCAACTCCTTTTAATATTTTGTGCCCCTTCTTTTTTAACCTGATCTGATCTTTTTCCATCTCATTTGCCTCCACTTTATTGACATTTTTTTCAGTTACTGCTATTGTTAAGTGGTACGTTCATTCCTAATTAGCACTATAATACGACTTCCGCGCTAAGCTGACAAGAGCAGCAGACGGAAACGGTACTAAACTCGAAAAAAATACCTTTTCTTCATGAGGTGGCAATGATGGGCGGAAATGCTCGAACGACAAATTTTTTGAAGGAGTGTTTGGCCGACGGGCTGATTAAACTTTTAGAGACAAAGCCCATTGAAAAGATCACAATTCCTGAAATTGCACAGATTTCCCGGGTGGGTCGGACTACATATTTCCGCAATTTCTCATCGAAAAATGAATTGATAACCTTTAAGCTGATATGTTTATGGGAAAGATGGGCAGAAAGCCATAACATGAAGGACCATAGGCGTTATTCAGTTAAAAATGCGCCAGAGTTCTATGCCTTCAATTTTGCCAACAGAGAATTACTCTCTTTGATCTATAAACGTGGCTTACAGACGGCGATCTATGACGCGTTTTATTCTGTCATGGCCCCATATGATAGTGTTGATCCTGTAGAATGCTATTACATTCGCTTCTATTCCTACGCTTTGTTTGGTTTACTTGATGAATGGATAAAACGCGACTTCTTTGAATCAGCTGAGGAAATGACGGAAATCTTTGAAAGGATGCAGTTGATGTCATAGCAGACAGCTTTCGTATACAAAAAGGCCATGCGCTCATTCTGAAGCGCATGGCCTTTTGAATTCACGATAGTGACCGATTCTTCCCAACATACATATGAGCTGATCTGTTATCCGGCATGATACTTTTTCCCCCTTACGGGTTGTCGTCTGGCACCAGCGTAATCACATCGGCAATATTGTAGTTCAGTTTCTCGCAAATTTTGATAACTCTCAGCATGATTCCTGCCGGGGTACTTCCCCGAATTGCAGATATCCCTATGCGGGGGCACCCAATACCCCGCTTTCTTTTTATTTTGGGTGAAATACTTCCATTGTTTTGCGGATCGCGTCCAGCTCAGTATCTTTTAGGTCACTGCCCCAGATAGGGGATGGCGCACAATCCGGCTCAATCGCACCGTTTTCTGCGGCTGTTGTGCCATCCCGATATTTAAGGCGCTGATCTGCCATGACGCGCTGAATTACCGCGCTGTTTTGCAGAGGGGCAGTCTGGGCATCCGAGGCGGCATATGTGTAGAGAAGCACAGCGTTGGTGATGAACTGGGCTTTATACCGTCCCTGCCGGTTAAGTATATCCACCACCGCCTGCTGCTGGGGATCGGCGGTATTGAACCGAATGGTAAACTTGCCCGGATCCTTCTTGTTGCCCATGGCCTACCTACCTTCCGCTGTGAGCCGATACAAAAGCTCAAACCCTTTGGCGTTGGCCCGGATATCCTCTACAAACAGGGGAGTGCCAACCTTGCCCGATGCTTCGATCTGCCGCCGCAGCAGGATTGCCCCGCCGCCCACAAAGACTACCACGCCGGATTTCAGTTCCAACCCCCGTTCCCGGAGCGTGCTGAACAGGTCGTTGACAAACGCCTGGGCCTGCCGTTCCACCATGGCGGCTACCTGCGCCGAGACGTGATCCTTCCGGCCCATGAGCACCGCGTCGATTTCCGATTCCTCCAGCAGCACATCCAGTTCCGCGCTCACTTTGGACTTCACCTGGTTATACATGGTGATTACCCCGTGCTCCAGGGATTCGCATACTGACAGGTCGCCCACCCCGTCCTTCAGCAGCATCAGGTCGGTGGTCATACCACCCTGGTCAATGATGATGGCTTTTGGCTTGTCCCGCAGCGATTGCAGGATGGTAACGGCGGCGGCATACGCCTGGGGGAAGCACAGCACCTTATCAATGTAGATGGAATACGCTCGGTTCTGAAATTTGAATTGTACCACCCCTCGTTCGGAAAAGTAGCTGGTAAAGGCTTTTTGCTGTGCTCCATAGTGGGCAGGGGGGAGCCCCACAGCCAGCTGGACACGCATAACGTTGGGGGAGTACTCGTCCTTAGCCTGGATTTCATAGGCAATAGCGAACAGTGTCAGGATAAAAAAGCGATCATCTTCCGTCTTGTCCCGGTGATAGGGGATGCGCTTGTCCGACAGTGTGTAATATTTTCCTTTGTACTTCAAGGTTTCTCCGCCGTAGGGCGGGGTGTCGCTCTCCTGGATGCCGGAGGTAAATGGTGTGTGGTTTGGGATTTTCACGAGTTTATTTCCGTGGTCGATTGCAATTAACATGGCTTTCGCCTCCTTATACTGCTCTTATACAGCTGCAATACGTATCATTTCAACAGTTCCCATAGAATTTTCAAAAAACGCTAAGATTAACAAGACAAAAGCCGAAGGAAACGCAACGCAAGCGTTTCCCTCGGCTTTTAAGATACTGTATCGGGCGGCGGGACAAAGCGGTAGCCATAGCCCCGCATAGTCTGTATGACCATTGACCCCAGTTCGCCCAATTTCTTGCGCAGGGTATTGATATGCACCATGACAGTGCTTTCACCGCCCACATCAAATGCGTTTTCCCAGATTTGCTCGTATAACTGTCCGGCGCTGAACACCTGATGCGGATGCTGAGCGAAGTAGTGCAGTAAGTCGAACTCTTTTCGCGTTAATTCTACAGGCTTTCCGTCGATCAAGACCTGCCGGTGATATGGACTGACGACCAACGAGGATCCAAATGCGAGGGTTGCCCGCTTCCGCGATTCCTCGTCAGCCCGAAAGAACAGATCGATCAACGCTTTAGCCTGTGCCGCACATATGCGGGCATCCACTGGTTTTTCCATATAAACATCTGCGCCAGAGTTGTATAAATCAATCAATTCATCGGCTCGAAGATGGTCACTGACGGCTATGATCGGGACGTGCTTCATGATTCTTAAAACGCGAACCAATTCCAGTTTGTCCATGCCTGGTAATTGCAAATCTGCCATGAGCAGGCAATACTCACTGCTTGTGATGCATTTGACCGCTGCGGAAATAGATGCTGCACTGTGAACCTCAGTTGCGTCGCTTTCCAGTTCATTCTGGATGGAATGGCAGAGTGTGGGGTCGTCCGACACGATTAATAGCTGCCGTTTCACCATGAGCAGATGCTATATGGCTGCACACGTCTACCGTTGAATGCGCCCGGAGCCATCGCCGCCGGCCAGCTTCTCCACCTCGGAGACGGTGACCATGTTGTAGTCGCCCTCGATGGAGTGTTTTAAGGCGGATGCCGCCACGGCGAACTCCACCGCGCCCTGGGTGCTGTAGCCGTTCAGCAGGGCGTAGATCAGCCCGCCGCCGAAGCTGTCGCCGCCGCCCACCCGGTCGATGATGTGCAGCTCGTACTTCTTGGAGAAGCAGTACTCGCCGGACGCCACGTCGTACAGCATAGCGGACCAGCCGTTGTCGAAGGCGGAGTGGCTCTCCCGCAGGGTGATGGCCACCTTCTCGAAGCCGAACCTGTCCGCCAGCTGCTTGGCCACGGACTTATAGCCCTCCCGGTTGATCTCGCCGGCGTAGATGTCGGTGGCCTCAGCCTCGATGCCGAACACGTCTTTGGCGTCCTCCTCGTTGGAGATGCACACGTCCACATACTGGCACAGATCGGTCATGGCGGCGCGGGCCTGCTCCCGGGTCCACAGCTTGCCGCGGTAATTGAGGTCGCAGGAGATCTTGACGCCGTGGGCCTTGGCGGCCTTGCAGGCTTCCCTGCATATCTCGACGACATTGGGGCCGAGAGCCGGGGTGATGCCGGTGAAATGGAACCAATCCACGCCCTCGAAGATGGCGTCCCAGTCGAAGTCGGCGGTGGTGGCCTCTTGGATAGCGGAGTGGGCCCGGTCGTAAATGCACACGCTGCCCCGCTGGGAGGCGCCCTTCTCGTTGAAGTAGATGCCCACCCGGTCGCCGCCGCGGGTGATCTTGGTCGTGTCCACGCCGTAGCGCCGCAGGGAGTTCACCGCCGCCTGGCCGATGGCGTGGGCGGGCAGCTTGGTGACGTAAATGGCGTCCAGGCCGTAGTTGGCCAGGGACACGGCCACGTTGGCCTCGCCGCCGCCGAAGGAGAATTCCAGGTGGTCGGCCTGGACGAAGCGCTCATAGTTGTAGGGCTGGAGCCGGATCATCAGCTCACCAAAGGTTACTACTTTAGCCATGATTGCGGGCCTCCTTCACGATTTCAATGGATTTCTTGCACAGCTCGGTGATCTCGTCCCACTTCTGGCCGTCGATCAGGTCGGCGGTGACCATGTAGGAGCCGCCGCAGGCGGCGATCACGGGGGCGGAGAGGTACTCCTTCAGGTTCTTCAGGGAGATGCCGCCGGTAGGCATGACCTTAAACTGGGGGAACGGGGCCGCCATGGCCTTGATCTTGGCAAGGCCGCCGGACTGCTCGGCGGGGAAGAACTTGATGAGCTCCAAGCCGAACTTCAGCGCCGCGTGGTAGTCGGTGGGGGTGGTGCAGCCGGGATAGATGGGGATGTTCTTCTCCTGGCAGTAGGCCACGATCTCCGGGTCGAAGCCGGGGGTGACGATGAACTGCCCGCCCGCCGCGATGGTGGCGTCCACGTGGGCGGTGGTGGTAACGGTGCCCGCGCCCACCATCATTTCGGGGCAGGCTTCCCGCATCAGCCTGATGGCCTTGTCCGCGCCCGCGGCCCGGAAGGTGACCTCCGCCACCGGCACGCCGCCGGCGCACAGGGCGCGCGCCAACGGGGCGGCGTCCCGCTCGGGGTTGTTCAGCTTGATGACGGGCACCACGCCGATCTTGGAAATGGCTTCATTCAATGCGTTCATGATTGATCTTCCTCTCCTCTTATTTCAAAATTTCGTCAAACAAGTGATTTACCCGGCTTTTCCCCGCCGAAGGCGGGGAAAAGCCCTGATTCAGGAATTCTTGAGAATTTCGTCGAACCGGAAATAACGCAGGGTGTTGTAGTAGCTGATGTTCTCCACCATCTGGCCCAGGTGCTTCAGATCGGCGGGGTACTCCCCGTCCTCCACCACCTGGCCAAACAGGTTGCACAGGATGCGGCGGAAATACTCGTGGCGGGTGTAGCTCAGGAAGCTACGGGAGTCGGTGAGCATCCCGTTGAAGGTGCCCATGGCGCCCAGGGACATGAGGCTGGTCATCTGGGCCTCCATGCCGGGCTTGTGGTCGTTGAACCACCAGGCGGAGCCCTGCTGGATCTTGCCGGGGATGGGGCTGTTGGTCTGGAACGCGCCCATGATGGTGCCGATGGCGGCGTTGTCCGAGGGGTTCAGGGAGTACAGGATGGTCTTGCCCAGCGCCCCGGCGCTTTCCAGCGCGTCCAGCATCCGGGCCAGGCCCACGGCGTTGGGCACGTCGTTGACGGCGTCGTAGCCAGTGTCCGGTCCCAGCTTCTTAAACATGGTGCTGGAGTTGTCCCGGATGCAACCGAAGTGGAGCTGGTTCACCCAGTCGCGCTTGGCGTACTCCTTGCCCACGGCGATCAGCAGCGCGGTGTGGTAGGCAAGCTGCTCGTCCCAGGTGAGGCCCTTGCCCGCCTTGGCGCGGGTGAAGATATCATTCAGCGTGTCTTCGTCGGCTTCCACGCAGAAGGCGCAGTCCAGCCCGTGGTCAGAGACGCGGCAGCGGTGATTGTCAAAATACTCGATCCGGTCAGCCAGAGCGCGGCGCATATCGTCCACCGTATTGATGGGCCAGCCCACCACCTTTTCAAAATGGGCCACATACTGGGGGAAGTCCGGCTTATCCGCCCGCATGGCCTTGTCGGGCCGGAAGGCGGGCAGCACCACCGCGGGGGCGTCGGGATCGGCGGCGAGGAGCTCGTGATACTTCAGGTCGTCGGCGGGGTCGTCGGTGGTGCAGATCAGCTTCACGTTGGACTTGCGGATGATGCCCCGGGCGGACATATCCGGCTGGGCCAGGATGGTGTTGCACTTCTCAAAAATTTCCATGGCATTGCCGCCGTTGAGGGGCTCGGTGATGCCGAAATAGCGCTGGAGCTCCAGGTGGGTCCAGTGATACAGCGGGTTGCCGATGAGGCTTGGGATGGTCTCGGCCCACTTCTGGAACTTCTCCGCCGGGGTGGCGTTGCCGGTGATGTATTTCTCAGGAACGCCGCAGGAGCGCATGGCCCGCCACTTGTAGTGGTCGCCCCCCAGCCAGACCTCGGTGATGGTGTCGTACCGCTTGTCCTCGTAGATCTCGGCGGGGTTAATGTGGCAGTGGTAGTCAATGATGGGCATTTTCTCTGCGTGGTCATGGTACAGGGTTTTCGCTGTCTCGGACTTCAAAAGGAAGTCCTGATCCATGAAGTTTTTCATGCCTTTACACACCAGAGTAAGCGGCAAAGCCCGCGTCGATGGGCAGCACCACGCCGGTGATAGCGGAGGCGGCCTTGTCGTCGCACAGGAAGAACACGGCGCCCAGCAGCTCCTCGCTGTCCACGTAGCGGCCCATGGGGGTGCCGTTCAGGATCTTGGCGGAGCGTGCCGTGGGGGTTCCGTCCGGGTTGAACAGCAGAGCGCGGTTCTGGTTGGACACCAGGAAGCCCGGGGCAATGGCGTTGCAGCGGATGCCGGACTTGGCAAAGTGAGTGGCCAGCCACTGGGTGAAGTTGCTGATGGCGGCTTTCGCGCCGGAGTAGGCGGGAATCTTGGTCAGCGGGATATAGGCGTTCATGGAGGAGATGTTCAGGATGCAGCCGCTTTTGCGCTCCACCATGTCTTTGGCAAAGGTCTGGGTGGGCAGCAGGGTGCCCTGGAAGTTCAGCTTGAACACGAAGTCCACGCCGCCGGCGTCCAGGTCGAAGAAGCCCTTCTTGCCCTCAGACCATTCGTGCTGGTACTCGTTGTCGGTGGTGGCACGGGGATTGTTGCCGCCCGCGCCGTTGACCAGAATGTCGCAGGGGCCCAGGTCTTTGAGCACCTGCTGATGGACGGCTTCCAGGGTTTCCGGTTCCAGCACGTTGGCCTTGTAGCCCTCGCAGATGAAGCCCTCGGCCTTGCACTCGTCGGCCAGGGCCTTGACGGCCTCTTCGTTCAGATCCAGAGCCGCGACTTTGGCACCCGCCTGAGCAAAAGCCTTGGCCATGGTGCCGCACAGCACGCCGCCCGCGCCGGTAACAACCACTACTTTGCCGGTAAAATCAACGTTCAAAGGCAGATCAATCATTTTATGTCCTCCTATCAATTATTTGTTATCCAGCTTATCAAGCATATCCCAAACGCCCAGCATATACATGATACCCAGGGCGCGGTCATACAGGCCATAGCCGGGGCGCACCTTGCCGGGCACCTCGTTCCACAGGTGCCGGCCGTGGTCAGGACGGATGTAGCCATCAAAGCCGCAGTCGTGGTATGCCTTGAGAATATCCAGGATGCCGGTGTCGCCGTCGCAGTCCCGGTGGCTGGCCTCGGAGAAGTCGCCGTTGTCGAAATGCTTCACGTTGCGGATGTGGGCGAACGCAATCCTGTCGCAGTGCTTGCGCACGATGTCCGCCACGTTGTTGTCCGGGTTGGCGTTCAGGCTGCCGGAGCACAGGGTCAGGCAGTTGTAGGGGTCGTCCACCATGGACAGGAAGCGGTCGATGGAGGGGCCGTCCACCAGCAGGCGGGGCAGGCCGAAGATGTCCCAGGGAGGGTCATCCATGTGGATGGCCATCTTGATATCGCACTCCCGGCAGGTGGGCATGATGGCCTCCAGAAAGTACTTCAGGTTGTCCCACAGCTTCTCCTTGGTGACGGGCTTGTACTTCTCAAACAGCTCGTCCAGCTTGGCCATCCGCTCCGGCTCCCAGCCGGGGAAGGTCATATTGTACTTCTCGGTGAAGGACATGACGTAGTCCGCCATCTCCTTGGGATCCTCGTGAATCTTGCTGACCTCATAGTACAGCGCCGTGGAGCCGTCCCCCACGGGGTGGAACAGGTCGGTACGGGTCCAGTCGAACACCGGCATGAAATTATAGCAGATTACCTTCACGTCAAATCTGGCCAGGTTTTTTATGGTCTGCTTGTAGTTTTCAATCAGCGCGTCCCGGGTGGGCAGGCCGATCTTGATGTCGTCGTGGACATTGACGCTCTCCACCACGTCCATGTTAAAGCCGTAGGGTTTGAGCTGCTGCTGAACCTCGGCGATCTCGTCCAGCTCCCAGACCTCGCCGGGCATTTTGTTGTGCAACGCCCAAACAATGCCCTCCACGCCGGGGATCTGCTTGATGTCGGACAGCTTGATCTGATCGTTGCCCTCGCCGTACCAGCGCCATGTCATTTTCATACATCTTTCCTCCATTGCAAAATATTGGGGCAGCAAACGTCACATACCAGTCCGTCTCGACCTTCAGTCCGTTGGGGACATAGCACCCTTTGCGCCCTTTAAGCTATCATATATCAACCCCAGGGATTCTCCGTTGGATAGGGCAGGCCCTTTGGTTGGTTATAGGCAATATCCTGCACCCCCAGGAACTTGAACACCTCGAACAGCGCCTTGCCGTAATGGCCGAAAGCCACCGCCCCGTGGTGGGGATAGCGCTTCTGGATGAGGATGTGGCGGTAGAAGCGGCCCATCTCGTGGATGGCAAACACGCCGATGCCGCCGAAGCTGCCCGTTGCCACGGGCAGCACCTCGCCCTGGGCGATGTAGGAGCGCAGGTTCCCATCACTGTCGCACTGGAGACGGTAGAAGGTGATGTCACCGGGTGCAATATCGCCCTCCAGTGTGCCCCGGGTGAAGTCGGGTTCGCTGCCATTCTCCAGCAGGCGGTTCTGGATGAGCTGATATTTGACGGCGCGGTCAGCGCACAGCTTGCAGGCAGGGGTGTTGCCACAGTGGAAGCCCATAAAGGTGTCGGTGAGGGCATAGTCGTACTTGCCCTTGATCTGCTCCTCCCACATCCGGGCGGGGACGGAGTTGTTGATATCCAGCAGGGTCACCGCATCGCCGGACACGCAGGCACCGATGTACTCAGACAGTGCGCCATAGATGTCCACCTCGCAGGCCACAGGGATGCCCCGGGCGGCCAAGCGGGAGTTCACATAGCAAGGCTCGAAGCCGAACTGGCTGGGGAAGGCGGGCCAGCACTTGTCGGCGAAGGCCACGTACTGCCGGGAGCCTTTGTGGTTCTCTGCCCAGTCCAGCAGGGTCAGTTCAAACTGTGCCATCCGCTCGTCTAAGTCGGGGTAGTAGCGGCCCTCGCCCATTTCCTCTGCCATTTCGGCGCAGACAGCAGGGATGCGGGGATCATTGGCATGTTCTTTGTAGCTGACCAGCAGGTCCAACTCGGAGTTCTCCTCTACCTCCACACCCAGTTCGCACAAGCCCTTGATGGGGGCATTGCAAGCGAAGAAGTCCTGGGGCCTGGGGCCGAAGGTAATAATCTTCAGATTTTTCACGCCGATTACTGCCCGGGCAATGGGAACAAACTCGGCAATCATCTGGGCAATATCTTGCGCCGTGCCCACGGGGTACTCAGGAATGTAGCCCTTTAAATGTCGCATACCCAGATTGTAGGAGCAGTTGAGCATCCCGCAATAGGCGTCGCCTCGGCCATTGATGAGGTCGCCGTCCCCCTCGGCGGCGGCCACGAACATACAGGGGCCGTCAAAGTTTTTGGCAATGAGGGTTTCCGGTGTCTCCGGGCCAAAGTTGCCCAGGAATACCACCAGGGCATTACACTCAGCGGCCTTCACATCGGCCACGGCCTTGAGCATATCCAGTTCGTTTTCCACTGTAACGGGGCACTCGTAGAGGTCACCCGTATAGGCGGCTTTGACCGCGGCGCGGCGCTTTTCAGACAGGACGATGGGGAAGCAGTCGCGGCTCACCGCAATCAGGCCCAGCTTTACGTCAGGAATGTTTTTCATCATGTGTCCTCCTCTTTCAAGTTGTGAAACAGCGGTTTCATGCAGGGATAGATTTGTTTGAATTTGCGGTAGCACTCCTCATACCGACCAGTGAGTTCGGGGTTCGGCTCCACAGTGCCCGCCACTCGCACCAGCGCGTCGCAGGCGGATTGGACGCTCTCAAAGGCCCCGCAGCCCACCATAGCCAGTACTGCGCCGCCGTAACCGGGGCCCTGTTCAGTTTGGGGCAAGTCCAAGGGGATGCCCAGCACGTTGGCCAAAATTGTCCGCCACAGGGGGGACTTGGCCCCGCCGCCGCAGATCATGCTCCGGGGGATATTCACACCCAGGACCTTTGCCACCTCGAAGCTGTCCCGGATGGCAAAGGCCACCCCCTCTAAGACGGCCTGGGTGAAGTCGGCCCGGGTGGTGTCCATGCTCATGCCCACGAAGGTGCCCCGGGCGTCGGTATCGTTGATGGGGGAACGCTCGCCCATGAGGTAGGGCAGAAAGAACACCCGGTTTCGGCCCAGTTTTTCCTCATCGATGGGCTTCTGCTCCGTAGGGTAGTCGCTGGTGCCCAGGATATCCTCGCACCACCACTTGTTGCAGGAGGCGGCGGACAGCATACAGCCCATCAGGTGCCAGCCGCCGTCCGCGTGGGCAAAAGCGTGAAGGGCGTTGTTGGGGTCTACGCCGAACTTGTCCGAGCTGATGAAAATGGTGCCAGAGGTGCCCAGGCTGATGTTGCAGCCGCCGGCTCCTACGATCCCCGTGCCCACTGCGGCAGCGGCATTGTCGCCCGCCCCAGCGCACACCTTCACCGTCTCGGGTAGGCCCAGCGTTTCCGCCACATCGGCTTTCAGTGTGCCCACCGTCTCCCAACTCTCGTACAGCTTGGGGAGCTGCTCCTCGGCGATTCCACAAATATCGCACATTTCGCGGCTCCACCGTTTGTTTTGGACGTCCAGCAGGAGCATCCCGGAAGCGTCAGAGTAGTCGGTGCAGTGAATGCCGGTGAGCTTGTAATTGATGTAATCCTTGGGAAGCATGATTTTGCGGATTTTCGCAAAGTGATCCGGCTCATTTTCCCGCATCCACAGCAGTTTGGGGGCGGTGAAACCCGCAAAGGCGATGTTGGCGGTGTACTGGCTCAGGTTTTCCCGGCCGATCTCGTTGTTAAGATAGCTCACCTCTTTGGCTGTCCGCCCGTCGTTCCACAGGATAACGGGACGGATGACTTCATCGTGCTCATCCAGCACCACCAACCCGTGCATCTGTCCGCCCGCGCCGATGCCCGCAACTTGTGCTGTGTCGAAGCCCGCCAGCAGTTCGGGCACACCGTCCGTCACCGCCCGCCACCAATCCTCCGGGTTCTGCTCCGACCAGCCGGGGCGAGGGAGGGACAGGGGGTACTCCTTTGTTACCTCGTTCAGTACATTACCGCTCCCGTCCACCAGCAGCAACTTGCAGGCTGAGGTGCCTAAATCAATGCCAATGTAAAGCATAGCAGTCTCCTTTTCTCAACTTCCAATTTGATTTCGTGTTCCCAATGTATCTAAAACTCAAGATCGGTAAATATTCAAGAACCCATGTTCCTGGTATAATTTATAGATTTCCTCAGCAAACTGGGATTTAACCACTTCATTGATATTCAGATTCCAACCCATTGGCGTATGGAGTCAACGGCACAAGAGATACCTCGAAAACTACCGTCCGGCTCTTTATAATGCTTTGCTGTTGAGCGGAGTGTTACCCAGCTATCTGGCTGACATTGACCGGCAGGCGCAAAAACGATCAGACACCATCATCCAGCAGATAGCCCAAGCCCAAGGTGTCACCGAGACGCTGAAAGCTGCTGACCAGATGGCATGGCCTGTTTTATTTGGTGTAATCCTGTAGACTGTTAATAAGGCAGCAACGGCAGGAAATAGTGATTCCTTTGCCGTTGCTGCCCTTTTGCTATAGTAGGGAAACACAATTTTATGTTAACTTTATTAGGCGCGAATGCCGTCCAGCGGAATACTAAACACTTTTATTGGACTGACTTTTGTGCAAACATCTAATCAATCAAAACAGTTTGCAAAATTCAACCATTTTTATTATTCCGTATTATTAGGAGGACAACACCAGCCATCACGATTGCGACGCCGAATGCAAACATCAAAATATAGGTGATTGCAATAGGTTTTTCGTATCCAAGTCCAAACCAGTCTGGCGAAAGAATTTTCCCGCTTGCAACCATCATTTCTTTAAACCCTTTGACTGACAGCACCACAAAGGCCATGTCCAAGATCCCAAGGGGAATGGCAAACATATAGCGCCGCTTAGTAAGTAGCAGAATCAATCCACCAAAAATGCTAGCCGCAGCCAAATAGCCATATAATAATCCCATACTAATTTCACCTCTTCCAAAAAATAACAGCTATTTTTTGAATTTTTCCTCATCAAATGTAAGTTATTGCGCCCCGTCTGGCTTAGCTGGGAGTTCAATATAGATTACTTGGCTTCCCTGCTCTGCCGCATATGCCTCTGCATCGGCATTATATTTTACATCTATGCCACTGACCATGTTGGTTTCTGTGCTGAGATCCGCCAAAGTTTTTGCCGTTGTGGTAACCGTCAAGGCAAACACTTTGTACTCACCATTCAAGAAGCGAATATAGTCAGCTGCAAATGCTGGGTCATTATAAGAACCGTTGCTCTCGACTTGCTGGATATAATTTTCAATGCTACATTTTATATCATTGTCTTCTACATAAAGTGATAACCGTCCAGTCTCGCCTTCTAGCCACATATAGACACGATTTATGGTAATGCCAAAGCTATTAATTAGACTGCCGATTGACTCAACAGTATAGTAATCGTTAAGAGTTAAAACTGCTTCAACTGTTTTATCCGGGCTTTGATCTGTCAGGAGTTCTATCTGGTTAAATTGTTGTTGTTTTTCCAATAGAGGTTTAGAGCTGCCAACAAATACTTTTACCTCGGAAGCGGGGACCATGTTGTAGTTACTTTTTCCTGTATTTCTGCCTACCTGTGGTACCTTATGGAAAACTTGATCTGCACTAAAAAATATCACAGTGGATGGTGTAACTGCCTGGGCCAATCACTTCCGTCGCTCTGTTCGGCAGAAGCAGCTCAGCGGCTACCGGCGTAGTGATGGAAACCTCGCCGCTTTCCGCGTCCCAGGCGACCTTGATCTCGCCGTGGCGGCTGCGGTAGCTGCCGGAAACCGAACCCAGCCGCTGATCCATAAAGGGCTGGATACGAGCCTTGGCAAACCCGGGTTCCATCGGCTGGGTGCCCAGAATATAGCGGTAGTAAAACTCCCCCACGCTGCCAAAGGCGTAGTGGTTGAAGGACACCATGTTGTCATCCCCACCGGAGGTGGAGCTCTCATTCACTGTGCCATCGGGCCGCAGGGCATCCCACCGCTCCCAGGTGGTGGTGGCCCCCCGCTCTACCTGGTACATCCAGCCGGGGCAGTTGGGCTGGAGCAGCAGGTCGTAGGCCAGTTCGGCCTGCCCATGGTCAGCCAACAGGGGCAGCAGGTGCTGGGTGGCAAAGAAGCCGGTCTGCATCCCTTCATCCTTAATTTTCTGAACCAACGTGGCAAACACCTTGTCCCACAGTTCTCCATGAGGAATGGCAAATTGCAGCGCCATCACGTAGGCCCCGTGGTAGTCGTCCTTCATGGTGCCGTCGTCATTGACAAAGGCGGTGAGATAGGCGGCGCGGCTCTTTTCCAGCTGTGCGGAGTAACGGGCCGCGTCCTCCGGTTCGCCCATATACTGGGCTGCCCAGGTCATGATGCGCAGGTCGTTAATGACAAACGCGTTGCTCACCGGCCCGTTGTGCATGGCCATATAGGCCACGTCCTTCCCCAGCGCCAGCCAGTCCCCCAGGCTGACGCCAAGCCAAAGGTTCTTATCCGCCATGTGGCGGATCTCGCACTCCACCCAGGTTTTCATGCTCTGGTACTGAGTGCGCAGGGCGGCGTCGCTGCCATACTGCCAGTAGAGCAGCTCCGGCACGATGCATACGCAGTTCCCCCAGCCCAACATGGACATGAAGCCGATGCCCGCCGGGCCCAGGGCCGGGATGGTGGGGGCCACATAGCCCTCGCTGTTGTCCATCTGGGAGTAGCGAATATCCTTCAGGAACTTGGCCCAGAACCGCTCGGTGTCGTAGTTATACGCACCGGTGCGGGCAAACACGTGGCCGTCGCCGGTATAGCCCTGCCGCTCGTCCCGTTGGGGGCAGTCGGTGGGCACCTCTACATAATTGGAGCGCTGGCCCCAGACCTGGTTGTTGAACAGCTGCTCCACCTGGCGGTTAGCGCAGGTGAAGTACCCCGTGCGCTCCATCTCGCTGTGGACAGCGTAGGCGGTGAGCAGGCCGTCCACATAGGGCACGCCGGACAGCTCCGCGTAGCGGAAGCCCATAAAGGTGAACCGGGGGCGGTATTTTGCGGTCTCTGTCCCCTTGTGGTAGACCAGCTCCGCCTTGGCCTGTCGCAGGTTGGTGGTGTACAGGCTGCCATCGGCGTTCAAAATCTCGCCGTGGCGCAGCTTGAGGGCAGCGCCGTCCATTTTTGTGGGGTCAATCTCGATGATTCCGGCAAAATTTTGTCCAAAGTCCAGAATGGTCACGTCACCGCGAACGGTAACAGACTTGACCGGCATTCCCTCCTGAACCTTGACGTAGATATCGCTCTCTTCCAGCACATCGGGGATATGGCCTTCAAATTTCACGGGCTGAATCACCGGGTCGGCGTCGGGGTGGGGAGCACCTTCGGCAAAATAGATTTCCCCGTCATATTCGCTGCCGTGCTCATAGGGACTTTGCACCGCGCAAACGTTGGCGTCGCTGGAGGTATAGACAGAGGTCTTGCCGTTGGAGCGCTCCACCTCCAGCACCCAGGACACGGCGGGCTTGTCGCCGTAGATCTGCGTCTTATTGTCGCAGGTGAACCGGCCGCAGTACCATCCCTGGCCCAGGTACACCCGCAGCACAGAAGTTTCGGACAGCATATCCGTCACGTCGTACACCTGGACATGCAGGTTGCGGGGGTAGTATGTGTAGCCGGGGGCCAGGAAAATATCCCCCACCTTGGTTCCATCAATGTTCGCCTCATACACGCCCAGGGCCGTGATGGTCAGCGTGGCCTTTTTCACGTCAACCGCGCCAATGGGCTGTTCAAAAACCTCTACGGTTCCCTCTTTGTAGGGCCGTTCCACCATAACAAAATGGGGCTTCAAATTGGGCAATGCCATAAGGCTCCCTCCTTAAAAATGTCGGTTGAGCCACTTTGCGCTCAATTCCAGGCTTTTGACCGGGGATTTGTCGATCCAGTTGCGATGGCTCTCCAGGATCACCGCCTCAATGCCGTTTGCCTTGGCCTGTTGGGCCAGCGCTTCCAACGGCAGATTGCCGGTGCCCAGCTCCATGCTGTCGCTGTTCAGGATGGGCGTCATGGCCGGGCCGGAGAGCCGCGTCCCCCGGTCGTTGATGTGCCACAGCTTCATGCGCGCTCCCAGCCGCTCCATCCAGGTCAGCGGGTTGGCCCCACCGTCGGCGAACCAATAGCTATCGAACTCAAAGTTGACAAAAGCCGGGTCGGTCTCCTCCAACAGGATATCATAGGCCCGCTTGTCCCCGCTGACCCGCTGGAGCTCGCAGTTGTGGTTGTGGTAGAGTAGGTCGACGCCGCCTTTTTTCAGTGCCTCGCCCGCCTTGTTCAGCCGCGCCGCCAAATCGTGGATGACGGCCTCGTCCCCATAGGCGAAGCGGTACATCCCAGTGATGACCGCGTACTTGGTTCCAAACTCCTTTGCCTCGGCGGCCACTGTGGCGGCATCCCGCTCGACACTGCCCAGATCGGTGTGCAGGCTCACCACCTGGAGGCCGGAATCCTTCACGATGCCCTTCCAGTCCAGCTTGCCGCCCTTGCCCACAGGCATACCGGCAGCTTTGGTCATCAGGCGCACCATCAGGCCGGTGGGATGGATCATAAACCCGCACAGCTCAATGCCGCCATACCCAGCCTCCTTCATTTTCTGCAAAACGTCCCTGGCCTGGGCCTCGTTGTTCATCACGGAGCCCAGCATGAATTGCTGGACAGCTTTAATTGGCATAATGAACCAACCTCCTATTCGATGTCAAATGCGGCGAAATCTATGGCACCATCACCATGATAGGTGAAGTACAGCGGCGCAATGCCCGGTACCATAGTCAACGGGGCGGAGAACCGCGTCCAATCGGTTGAGACGGTAATCGGGATCTCTACAACAGGAACGCCACCTTGCGCTGTGGACACACAGAGCGTACCGAAAGCGTTGCCCCGTACTGTGACAGAGATAGACTTTTCGTCCCCGATATACGCAAAGTATTTGAATCCGGTCCAAGTTCCGTCTTGCAGATTAGCAATATACTGGTCGCCATCCCTTTCACGGTCACCACCGCTCTGGGTAAAATAGGGATGCTCAGGTCCGATCTTCTCGGGGTCGGTGTAAGAGCAGATACCATGCGCAGATGATAGGTTGCAAGCGATGTAAGCGGGATAGCTGCCGCGTCCCGGCAGCGGACCACCGTTCAGCCCACAGCTGGTGACTTCCGCCTGTGTGATGCTGCCGTCCGACAAAATCTGCAGCGGTTCTGCGCAGCATTGGCGGGAATAACGGCTTCGGTTGGTCTGGCGGTGGTAGAACACATACCACTGGCCACTCAGCTCCACCATGCCGCCGTGGGTATTTTCCAGATAGTTGATTGCATCCGCTTCGTTCCGCAAGCCGATGTCCCCAATGCTGACCAAAATGCCGCCGTAGGTATACTCGCCGTCTGGCCTGTCACTGACGGCATAGCAGAGATCATGGCTACGCTGGCTTGAATAGATAAGATAGTACCGGTCACCGATTTTTCGGGGACTGCTGGCCTCGTAGAAGGCGTGGCCCTCGAACCCGGTACCCGCTGACACGGCCTCGCCAGGTAGCACCAGTGTAGGTTGGGTGAGCACTGTCAGCATATCCGGGGCCAGCTCCACACAGTAGCTGCCGTCTACCAGCATCCCTCCGGCCTTCATGTAAGTCCGCATGGGTTCGCGGGCGGCGAACCCGGCAAACAACCAAATGTGACCATCGTCCATCAAAATGCCGGGGTCAAAACCGAAAATGCTGCCCTCACCGCCATAAGGCTTGCCGTCTTTATTCTGCACCTTCCCATAATAGGCAAAAGGACCAGTAGGAGTATCTGATACCGCCACCGAAATCGTAGAGCTGCGGTGCAGGCAATAATATAAATAGTACCGACCATCTGATCCCTGAACGCAGTCCGGGGCAAAGCCATTTTGATTTCCGTCGACGTTGGCAGGGTCTGCCTTGGGACTGTAGATCACACCCTCATACCGCCAATCACTCAAATCCTTCAGTGGGGCGCTCCAGCCCACGTAGTCATTCATGCAGAAATCTGAGCCACCAAATCGGTCATGACTGCCATAAAGGTATAAACGATCTCCGAAAATGCGGGGTTCCACATCGGGAATGTACTCCCAACTGGGTAGAATAGGGTTAAAAATCAGCTTATTCACGGGAACATCTCCTTCGCACAGACTTTTGATACTTTGTAACACCCGCAGACTGACAGACAGCTTTATCCGTCATAGTGCTGCCTCTTTCATCAGGATGACCTCTCCGGGGGTGATCCCATTCTCATTGAAGCTGTCCACCCGAACAAAATACGTCTGCCCTTTGATGAGGGTGGACAGGGTGACTTCGTTGGCATCATATACCAGCCAGCTGTGGTACAGCTTGTCGGGGGCGATGCCGTACCGCACATTGCACCCCTGAGCGCCGGGGATGGGCTCCCACACCACCCGTGCGTCCAGATCCCCCAGCCGGACGGCAGTTGCCTGAGCGGGCGCGGGCTTTTCCCCGTCCCCATTGCCGAACACCCGCAGGCCACTGACGCGCAGGGGCTGGCCGTAGGGCAGCGCGCCCCCGCTCACCCGCACATAGCGGGCGGTCACGCCGTCCATGTACTCGTAGTAGCCATTGGAGCACTCCCGATCCACCTGCTCCAGGGTATGCCAGTTGTCGCCGTTATTGCTGACTTCCACGGTATAGTGGGAAATCTGAGGTTCCAGTTCAATGTGCCGGGTCTTTCGGGTGTCGCCGTAGCTGTCCGCTGGGAAGTCCACCACCACGTTCTCGTCCGCCAGGTTTACTTGGATAGCCCGGATATCAGCAGACTTACCCAGATCGACACACAGCCATTCGCCCTCCTTTGCGGAAGCGGCGCTCCACCAAGTGCGGATGTCCTCGTCCACCGCATTCGACCCGCTGCTACCCGAGGCGGTGGAGGACACCATCACCGGCTTTTTGTAGCTGAGCAGCATCCATTCCGGCTCCAGGGCGGCGGCATCAAATTTTCCCTGGGGAATCTTGAAGGGGTAATCGGCGAAGTTCTGGTTGCAGAACAGCACGCCGTCCTTGTCAAACGCGGCTGGGAACAGGCCCACCCGGCGCTCAAAGTCGTAGTTGACGCTGATGCGCATGGTGGAAGCGTGCCAGTAGTTCCCGTACTGGTCGGCGATGGTGCTGCCATGGCCCGCCCCGGTGATGAAACCGCCGGGCTTGGAGGAGAAGGGATTAGCCGTTTGCAGGGTAAAGGGGCCCAGGGGGTGGTTACCCACGTACACGCCGTCGGCGTAGGTGTTGAACTGGGTGCCGGGGCAGGCGTATTGCAGATAGTACCGCCCCTGGTACTTGGTCATGAACGCGCCTTCGATGTAGGGCTTTCCAATGGAAAGGAACATTTTTGTCATGGCCTCGGCGGTGTAATTGCCTATCCGCTCCGCCCCAGCGGGGAACTCGATCTTCTGCGTGATGGGATTGAAACTCTTGCGCAGGTGCTGATACACCACGCTGTGTTCCCTGTCCACTACGCCGTTGTCGCCGGGGCGCTCGTAGCCCAGCTCCTCGTCGCGGCCGAAAATCAGCTCCCGCTTTTCACCGATGGGCGTCATGGTTTCCGAATCCAGCTCAATGCCGTAGATGGGGTCTGTGTTGGTGCAGCCCCAGTAGAGGTACACTCGTCCGTCGTCGTCGCAGAAGATATCCGGGTCCCAGAAGTCGAAGGGGGCGGAGACTTCGGTGAACTTCTCCGTCAGCGGGTCGGCAGTGCGCAGGATGGGGCAGTTCTCATCCCGGCGGCTGGCGCAGAAATAGAGGTAGTCCCCCATCTGCCGCACGTCCGGCGCATAGTCGTAGATGAGCAGATCAGGCGCGGCGTGGAATTCCCAGTTGAGCATATCCGTGCTGTGCCAGAAACCGGCAGACATGGACACGAACAGATAGTAGCAGCCCTTGAAATGCACCAGGGTGGGGTCGGCCCCCTCCCGGAAGCCACATATCTGCGGGCCCTCCTTCATGTGCTGGTAACGGTAGGCCAGGTCCAGAGGATTGCAATAGGTCTGTTTCATGACGCCCCTCTTTACGATTTCTTGATGCCTTGCAATACCCGGTTAAGCTGCTGAATGCTTTCGGCGTCCGCACCGCTCTGCTTCAGCAGGCTGAGCAGCGTCATACGTCCCATCATGCGCACCAGACCCGGGTTGTCCTTCACAGCGGTAGCCACGTCGCCCCGGCTGGCCGCGCCCTGAGCCATCATTTGGTTGATAATGGGCCCCGCCTGGGGGTGGGCTTGGATCTCGCCCAGCTTGTCGCTGACGGAGAAGCAGGTAGGGTCGTTCTCTCCCTGGTCGAACCAGTTGACCACCGTTGCACGTCCGGGCAGCGCATAATCGGGATTGAGCGCATCCACCTTCCGTACCAGCATGACCGCGCAGCAGGAACCCGACCGGGCCTCGATGGAGTGTTCCCCGGTAATGGGCACCTGGAATTTGAACACCGTCCTGCCCGTCTGGCTGGCTAACAGCCGCCCGTCCACATACAGGCTGACTTCGCTCTGGTTGGAGTAGACCTTGATCTCTGTCACGTCCTCCGTCCGGTCCACATACCGGCTGCCGCACAGATGGACAAAGGGCTCGGTTTTGTTCCATGCGGCTTTATAGAGGTAGAAGGCATCCTTTTTCAGCTGGCGGTCAAAGGTGACCAGGCCCTTTTGGTTTTGGCCGTTCTTGCCGCCCTCGTCCCGGCCGTCGGCAGCGAAGTCGAACAGGTTCCATACATGGGTGGCCCACAGCCAGGGGCGGGCTTCGATCATGGCCAGCATATGCTCATGGTAGACGCACTGGTAGCTCTCGGTGTAGTCACCCTTCTCCGGCGCGGCGGACTGGTACTGGGGATTGGCGTCCGCGCCGTACTCGGAGAAGCCGATGCAACGGTCGGGGTACTTCTCGTGGTATTCGTCAAAGAATTCGTCGTTCTGCTCCAGCTCGCCCAGATACCAGCCGAAATACAGGTTGTAGCTGTTTACGTCCGGAATCTCCAGGATGGGGCTTTCGATTTCCAGCATGAACACGTCCGCCATGGTGGTGGGCCGGGTGGCGTCCAGCTTGTGACACAGGTCGTTGAGGGCCCGGTGGTTTTCCAGCAGCTCCTCGTTGACCGCGCTGGCGGCGGTGATCTCGTTGGACAGCCCCCACACGGCGATGGAGGGGTGGTTATAGCACTGGACGATCAGCTCCTCCATCTGGGACAGGGTGTTGGCCCGCCCATTTTTCATGTGCATGGTGATGTAGGGGATCTCGGCCCACACGACGATGCCGTTCTCGTCGCATAGGTCATAGAACTCCTGGGCGTGCTGGTAGTGGGCCAGCCGCAGGGTGTTGGCCCCCAGCTCCCGGATGATGGCCATGTCCTCCTTGTGGTGCTCTAATGTCAGGGCGTTGCCCGCGCCCTGACGGTCCTGGTGACGGGAGCCGCCCCGCAGGGGATAGCTGCGGCCGTTGAGGAGGAAACCCTTCTGGGGGTCGATCTCGAACTTCCGGCAGCCGAAGCGGGCGCTGACCTCATCCCCGCTGTCCAGTGCGGCGGAGGCGGTATAGAGGAACGGATCGTCCACACCGTCCCACAGGTGGACGTTTTCAATGGTAAAAGCGGCCTGGGCGCGGCCCTGGGCAGGGACCGCCGTCTGTATCTGTCCCGCTACGGTGAATGTGACCTGCTTTGCGTCGCCCTCCACCCAAGCTTCCACAGCCACCTGGGCAGACTGTTTCTCCAAATCGACGATAGGGGTGACCTTGATGCCCGGCGTACCGCAATAGCCCAGTTCGAAGTGGACAGCTGGCACGACGATCAGGTTCACATCCCGGTACAGGCCGCCGTAGAAGGTGAAGTCCGCCTTCTGGGGATAGACGGTGTCGTTGTCGCTGTTGTCCACCGAAATGGCCAGCACGTTATCGTCCTTCAGATGATCGGTCAGGTCCACGCGGAAGGTGGAGTAGCCGCCCTCGTGACGGGCCAGCTTTTCGCCGTTGAGATACACTTCAGCGGTCATGGCCGCGCCCTTGACCTCCAGCCAGACCCGGTGACCAGCCTCCAGCTCGGGCTTGGACAGCTTCCGCTCATACCAGCAGGTTCCCCGATGGTAGTCGTTGCCGCCGTCCTGGCCGTCTACGGCGTTCCAGGTGTGGGGCAGGGTGACGATTTCATCTCCGGTATCCTCCGGATGGGGGGCCTTGAAAAATTTCCAATTGTCGTTAAGGGAAAGAATGGTACGCATAACAAACAGCTCCTTTGGGGTTGTATTGGTATCTGAAACCTATTGTAAATCATGGCGTTTTTTTCGGCAACCAGCAATTTTACACCACGTGACGAAAAAAGAAACACTTTTCCTGATTGTGTTTCGGAAAACAACATCCGCGCAAAAAGTAACGTTTGGAGGTTTTCAAAATATCGTGCATTGCGTAAAAATCTATGCTACAATGAAAACCAGGAAAGGTGGTTGAGCATTATGGACGTAGCCCAAAGCATGGAACTTTTTCGGGAACTGATCCAGTGCGGCAATGAAATCTACACCTGGTGTTACGATGCGGAAGGCGCCCTGCTGGAGAGCAACTGTCCGGACGAAAATATCCTGTCCACCGCATTTTCCGTGCTGGGGTGTCATGAGAAAATGATGGCGCACTGGCGGGAGCAATCCACCCCCATTACCCTGGGCAGCGGGTTATCTCTTGTCTGGGGCGCGGCCTATGAGGAAAGGGATGGGCAGCCTTTCCACGCGTGGGTCATCGGCCCAGTCTTTTATACGGATGTCAGTATGAAAAGCATTCGGGAAGGTTTTGATACTTATGTTGGGGTAGAGGCCGGTATGGCCTGGAAGCATCATTTCATCGACGTGCTGTATCGCATCCCGACAGTGCCCCATATCGTATTTAGCCGGGATCTGCTGATGCTCCATTACTGCTTAACCGGGGAGCGTTTGATGATCAGTGATATTGGGATACAGGCTTTGCCGGAATCGTCCGGTCCGCTGCCCCACGCAGGACATAAGGACCGCCATAAGATCTGGTCTGCCGAGCAGGCTATGCTGCAAATGGTCAAAAATGGGGACTTGGACTATCAACGTGCACTGAATATCTCTCAAACGCTCTCCAACGGGGTGCCCGTCCGAAGCCGTGACCCGCTTCGGTACGGCAAAATCTCCAACACCGTATTTTGCTCCATCGTCTGCCGGGCCGCCATTGAGGGCGGGCTGTCCCCCGAGGAAGCGTATGCTTTAGGAGACACCTATATCCAAATGAGCGAGGACGCCCGGACAATGGACGAATTGACGGCCACCGCCCTCACCATGTACGACGACTTTGTCCATCGCGTCCACAAATGCCGCACCAACCCAAAGCTCAGCCCAGTAGTACAGAAATGCGTGGACTATATCGAAATGCACCTGGGCGAACGTATCCGCGCCGCCGACCTTGCCGCCGTGGCGAGGTACAGCGAATACTATACCACACAACGGTTCCATAAGGAAACCGGCCTCTCCATCAATGACTATATCAAATTTGCCAAGGTGGAACGGGCCAAAATACTCCTGAAAAGCACCGACCAGGACGTTCGGGAGATTGCTGATACGCTGGGTTATTCCTCCCGCAGCCACTTCAGCCAGAGCTTTAAGCAGGTTACTGGCCAGTCTCCGGCGGAGTTCCGAAGGCAATGCTCCGGGCCGAATTGATTCCCAAGGGCGTCCGCCCGAAAGCGGACGCCCTTGCTTGCGCCTGACGGCATTATTTCAGGTTTTCTTTCGCCACTTCCTGGACGGCGGCGGCTTTTTTCTCCGCAATGCGCTTTTGCACTTCCACCATTTCCGTCTTACTCAGTTTACAGAACCGCATGGCGGCCAGGGTGGCAAGCCAGCCCAGGATAGGCATACCGAACTTGACGAACATGGTCATCCAGAACAGCGCCGTGGTCATCTCGTCCCCGGGCTGGGGCAGGGTGGCGGTGTAGCCGATGAGGGCCACGCAGGCGGTGGCAATGGTGGCTCCGAAGGCGGAGACGATCTTGTCAATGAGACTGTACACGCCGGTGACCACGGCGGGGACGTACTTGCCGGAGCGGTCCAGCTCGTAGTCAATGACGTCCGCCATAAATGCGGTGCTGCCGGTGGTGACGCACATCATAGAGCCGCTGAGGGCCAGGTTCAGGATTACGTAAATGATCATCATGGGGCCCATGACGGCAATCTGCTTGGGGTCGATGACCACGAAAAACAGGACGGTCACCACCGCCACCACCATGGAAATGGTGCTCCAGGTGACGATGGTCTTTTTGCTGCCGACCTTTCCGGCGTACCTGGCACCCAGGATGGCAAAGAGGATGGAGGGCAGCATACTGACCGCCTGCAAAGTGGTGGCAATGCCCATATTGCCGATGACGATGCCGAACAGCAGGGTGTTGATGATGGACTGGGAGTTGGTCTGGGTGGCCAGCTTGTCGGTGGCCTGGGCCACGATATAGCATTGGAGGGGACGGTTGCCCTTCAGGACGGACACCATGTCCTTAATCTTCAGGGGTTCACGCTTATTGCTGACGCCGGTGAAGTTTTCCGGCTTGTCGAAAGCGCTGACGCCGATACACACCAGGATGATGCCGACAGCTCCCATACCGATGCACACCCAGCAGGCGGTGGAGAGAAACGCCTGATTATACTGCCCGCCGAACATGGGCAGCAGCACCATATTCAGCACGATCATCATGGTCATGGGCACCAGATAGTTGAACGCGGTGGTCCACACGCCGATGAGGGGGCGCTGCTTGGGGTCGTTGGTCATGATGGCGGGGATGGTCTGGGCAGTCATGTTGGTGATGGTATAGCCGATAACGTAGACTACATACAACAAGGTAAACATTACCACGCCAAAGCCCTTGCTGCTCATAAAGTTGAACATACACAGCAGGGCAACGGCTTCAACGGCAAAGCCGCCCACCAGCAGCACTCGCAGCTTGCCAAACCGGGTATTGACTTTATCATAGAGGAAGGCCAGCAGGGGGTCGGTGACAGCGTCCAGGATGCGGGTGCCGGTGAGGATATAGCCCACCACGATGGTGCTGATGCCGTAGCCGATGCTGGCGCTGTAGCTGGCCATACCAATGAGAGAGTAGACGCTCATGCCCACAAAGCCGTTGCAGGCGTACAGGATGATCTGCCACAGCTTGGCGCGGCGGTACTGCACGCCGTCGATTTCGCTCTGGCTGGGTTTGTTTTTGCCAAACATATTTGCTCCTCCTCAAATTTTTGTTTTTCATGCGTCGCTGGAAATTGGATGGCCCGATTATAACAAGGACTTTTTCTTTTTGCGTATAAAAATCAAGAAGTAGGTTCTAAAATTCGCACAGTTTTTCTGTCTTGGAAAAAGACCGTGAATTTTAGGACTTGTTTCTAAATTTTTGTTCGCAAAGGCGTCACCAGTTTTGTATACTGCAATCACAATCTAACGGAGGAGGGACTTCTGTGGATGTGGAACATATTCTTTCACAAATGACCCTTGAAGAAAAGGCCGCGTTCTGCTCTGGAGGGGATTTTTGGCATACCAAAGCGCTGGAACGTTTAGGTGTGCCCAGTGTTATGATGTGCGACGGCCCTCACGGGCTGCGCAAACAGGGGGCAGAAGCTGACCACTTAGGCATCAACGATAGTATCAAAGCGGTTTGTTTCCCCACCGCCGCAGCTCTGGCAGCCTCATTTGATCGTTCTCTGCTTCATACGCTGGGTGAGGTTTTAGGTGAGGAATGCCAAGCGGAGGATGTCTCCATGCTGTTGGGGCCGGGTCTGAACATCAAACGCAGCCCACTGTGCGGGCGCAACTTTGAATATTTTTCTGAGGACCCCTATCTGGCCGGACAGTTGGCCGCCGCTTATGTCAATGGCCTGCAGGGAAAGGGGATCGCCGCCTGCCCCAAGCATTTTGCCGCCAACAACCAGGAAACCCTGCGTATGTCCGGCTCCTCTGAGGTTGATGAACGCACATTGCATGAGATCTATCTCTCCGCCTTTGAGGATATGGTCAAGGAATCAGCGCCCCGAAGCATGATGTGCTCCTATAACCAGATCAATGGCGTGTATGCTTCCGAAAACCGGGAACTGCTCACCGAAATTCTTCGGGATCAATGGGGCTTTGACGGCTTTGTAGTCACCGACTGGGGTGCGGGGAAGGACCGGGTAAAAGGAATCGCCGCTGGTGTAGACTTGGAGATGCCGGGCCGCGACAACCCGGAGCAGGTGGCCAAAATCGTGGCGGCGGTTCAAAGCGGAGAGCTGCCTGAGGAGCAGCTTGATCAAACGGTATCCCGAATTCTAACATACATAAAAGGCTATATGGATGGCCGACGTCCTGAAGCCCAACTGGATTTGGAGACGGACCATATCCGCAGCGTGCATGCATCTGAGGAATGCGCGGTCCTGCTCAAAAATGCGCGGGATATTCTGCCGCTGTCAAAAGAGCAAAGGGTGGCTTTCCTGGGAGACTTCGCGCGTGCTCCCCGCTATCAGGGGGCAGGCAGCAGCCACATCAATTCCCACAAAGTAGTGGGAGCGGTAGAAGCGGCCCAAGCAGCCGGACTCAACGTGACCTTTGCGCAAGGCTACCTGGCTCAGACTTCGGAACCTAATCCTGACTTGTTAGAGCGGGCCGCGGAGTGCGCGAAGCGGGCGGATGTCGCCGTTATCTTTGCCGGGCTTCCAGACAGCTATGAATCGGAGGGGTTTGACCGAACCTCAATGGCAATGCCCGCCAACCAAAACGCGCTGATCGAGGCGGTGGCATCGGTCAATCCCAATACGGTGGTGGTTCTGCATAACGGCTCCCCCGTTGAAATGCCCTGGGCAGATCAAGCCGCCGCCATCCTGGAACTGTACCTCGGAGGCGAGGGTGTGGGTGAGGCCGCAGTGGATCTGCTGTACGGCACAGCCAATCCCAGCGGCAAACTGGCTGAAACCTTCCCAATAAAGCTGGAGGACAACCCCTCTTTCCTTAATTTTCCTGGCGAGGACGGTATTGTGGAGTACCGCGAGGGTGTCTTTGTGGGGTATCGGTATTACGACAAAAAGAAAATGGCCGTCAGGTTTCCCTTCGGCCACGGCTTGAGCTATACCAGCTTTGTGTACGGGGATATTCAGCTTGATAAAGCTCAACTTACTGATAGAGAATCTTTGACCGTGACCTGCAAAGTCAAAAATACGGGTACTCGCCTTGGTAAGGAGGTCATCCAGCTCTATGTCCGGGATGAGCAGAGCCGGGTCAACCGCCCAGTGCGGGAATTGAAAGGCTTTGAAAAGGTAGAGTTGGCCCCAGGCGAGGAAAAGACGGTTTCTTTTACTCTGGGGAAAAAGGCGTTTGCATATTATGAGCCGAAGATTCATGACTGGTTTGTAGAGAGCGGGACCTTTACCATTGAAATCGGTTCTTCTAGCCGGGATATCCGGCTGGCTGCGCAGGTAACTGTAGAGGGTACGGTCACGCTACCGGTTCACTTCACCGAGTTTTCCACCTTTGGCCAGATCCTTGCCACACCGAAGGGCCAAACGCTGATCGGACACATATTCCAGAAATTCAGCGCCGGAGCGGCAGGCCAGCATGGAGATATTGAAGCAGACGCTGCCGGTATGCAGACGATGCAGAGTATGATGATGGACATGACTTTGGATGCCGTATCCAAGTTTATAGGGATGACGGATGAACAGATCAGCGGCATTCTGGCCGAGTTGAACTAGCATGACTAATAAAATTGAGGAGCTGATATCATGAAAAAATTTGAAAACGACTTTTTCATCGGCGCTGCCACTGCTGCCCACCAGGTAGAGGGCAACAACACCAATTCCGACTGCTGGGCCATGGAGCAAATGCCTCATACCACTTATAAGGACAAGAGTGGCATTGCTTGTGACCACTATAACCGATACGAGGAAGATATCAAGCTGATGAAGTCCGCCGGTTTGAACGCCTATCGCTTTTCCATTGAATGGGCCAGGATCCAGCCTGAGGACGGCGTATTTGACGATGAGCAGATTGAGCATTACCGAAAGGTAATCCGCTGCTGCCGGGAGCATGGGATCGAGCCGGTGGTGACGCTGTTCCACTTCTCCAGCCCTATCTGGATCATCCGCAAGGGCGGCTGGGAGGCGGATACAGTGGTGGAAGATTTTGAGAAATATGCCTCCTATGTGATTAAGGCGCTGGGCAGTGAGCTCAAATATGTGTGTACCATCAACGAAGCCAACATGGGGCTTCAGGTAGCCGCTATTTCACGGCGTTACACCATGATGGCGAAGAAAGCCGCCGCGGCAGGGGCTCAAAACAGCGGTGGGGAGGTTCAGATGGGCCTGAATATGCAGGCCATGATGGAGAATATGAAATTCCAGGCCATGGAGAACGAGGAAGTGTTCGGCACCCCCCAGCCCCACTGTTTCAATCTGGGCGGGAGCGAGCACAGCGATCTTCTGACTATGAAAGCCCACCAAGCGGCGAAGAAAGCCATTCATGACCTGTACCCGGATATTCAGGTCGGATTGACCCTGAGCCTGCATGATATACAGCCCGTGGAGGGCGGCGAGGCCAGGGCTGAGGCCGCCTGGGCGGAGGAGTTCACGCACTATCTTCCCTACATCCAGGATGACGATTTCCTGGGTGTGCAGAACTATACCCGTACCATCGTCGGCCCCGAGGAGGATCTGCCCGTACCCGACGGTGCGGAGCGTACACAGATGGGATACGAGTATTATCCCCAGGCTCTGGAGCACGTGATCCGAGCTGTGGCCAAAGACTTCCGTGGCAATATCATGGTCACAGAGAACGGCGTATCCTGTGATGACGATTCCCGCCGCGTCAACTTTATTCAAATTGCCGCTGACGGTGTCGCAAGGTGTATTGCCGACGGCATTCCGGTAAAAGGCTACTTCTACTGGAGTCTCATGGACAACTTTGAATGGCAGATGGGCTATCGTATGCAGTTTGGCCTGATTGCCGTAGACCGGACTACCCAGACCCGCACACCTAAGCCCAGTCTGGCTTATCTGGGCAGCTACCGCGGCTAAGTATAAATAAACGCAGGCAGGGGGAGCCCCTGCCTGCGTTTATTTTTCAGTTAGTCCTGATGTCATAATCTCGCTCAATTTCATGATCGTAGCGGCAACTTCTTCCGCTGGCTCTTTGCAACCACACTGCATCCAACGTTCAATGACGCTGCTGATTCCTCCGATCAAAAAGGCATAGCAAGTCTCCTTTTGTCCCTTATCCCAGCCTCGTTCATTCAATTCCGCAAAACGCATGTCTAAATACTGATAGCAGCGCTGGACTACCTGACGAGTGAACTCTCCTCCACCGCTGCCCGGAGCGATCAGCTGAAAGGTTTCCGCATTTTGTTCCAATGCGTTTAGGGTGGCAAGAAGGGCTGGTGTCGCTCCGCTTCCGTCAATACCGGCCATCAGCTCATCGAACTGGGTCAGTGTCTCCTCTTTGAGCTTGTCCAGCAGATCATAGCAGTCCAGATAATGTTTATAGAACGTGCTCCGGTTGATCTCAGCACGGTCACAGATCTCCCGCACGGTAATTTTACTCATAGGCTTATGGTGTAAAAGCTCCAAAAATTCTTTTTTGATTATCATCTCAGTATAGCGGGTACGTGGATCATTTCTCATGGAGATGCTCCTTTCGGCAACAGAAACAGGACCAATGTTGCTAAACTCGACATGGCCTGAAATATTGTCGGTTGTCTGTCCCGACAAGGAACATTATACTAAAGTCACCCACTAAAAGCAACACCTGGCGGGAAAACAACCAGCCGTCTGATTTCTTCTAAAATAGGCTATTTTGAGGAGGCTACAACATGGATCAGATTATGGATTTCAGCAGCGTTCAAGGGAAAGTGGCAATCGTCACTGGCGCAAGCCGCGGTATTGGTGAAGCGATAGCCAAGGTCTTTGGTGCGCACGGAATGAAGGTAGTCTGCGCCGCCCGAAGCAAGGAGCAAGGGCAGGCCGTGGCAGATGATATCTGTGCGAAAGGCGGCGAGGCTGTCTTTGTGCAGACTGATTGCAGCAGTGCGGACGATATCCAGCAGCTCGTTAAGACCGCCGTAGAGCACTATGGCAGGCTGGACGGCGTCGTCAACAACGCAGGTATCGGCATGGGCGGCACACCACTGCATGAGTACGAGGTGGGGGACTACGATAAAATCTTCGATCTGAACAGCAAAGGTGTATTTGCTGGAATGAAGTATGGGGCCGAGGCGATCTTCCGGTCTCACAGCCAGGGTGGGTTCCTTATCAATGTGGCTTCCATTGCGGGATTGACGCCTCAAAAAGGGCAGGCACTATATACGGCCACCAAATTTGGCGTGGTCGGGATGACCAAGGCGGCGGCGCTCGACTATGCCAAATACGGGATCACAGTCAATGCCATCTGCCCGGGCTACACGAAAACCAGCATTTTCGGGGACGCGCCCCAGCAGGCCATGGACTTTTTCGCCTCAGACTGCCCCGCAGGCCGTATGGGGGATCCGACAGAGTGTGCGGCTCTTGCATTGTTCCTTGCCAGTGACCTGGCTCGGTACATAACTGGGGCGGCTATTCCGGTAGATGGAGCCCTGAGTGCCGGGCACCAAAATGTATCCAGTTGGAAGCATCCGGAACTGGTAACGGGCGAAAAGCTGAGCGCAAACAGCACCATTGCTGCTATTATGGACAGCAGCACAGGAGCTGCCATTGTAGAAAAGTATCTGCCTGGATTTTCTGGTAATGAACAAGCAAAGAGTGCCTATGGCATGACCTTTAAGGCGCTGGCACCTATGTTGGGACTTTCCGAAGATGTTGTGGAGAAAATGCTGACAGAACTAAGCGGAATCGGATAAGCTCCGCCTTATATGTGGCAGGAGGGATACAATATGCAAAATGAGACGCTATTTCGAGATAAACCGGTTTGGAACGCGATTTTGACTATGGCCGTCCCGTCTGTGTTTTCTATCCTGATCATGATTCTTTACAACATGGCAGATATGTTTTTTGTTGGACAACTGGGAGGGGCCGATTCCGCCCCTGTGGCAGCAGTTGCGGTAGTTGGCCCTGTGTTTTCGGTCATCACAGCTATCGCCACAATGATCGGGGTCGGAGGCTGCGCGACCATTGCCAAAGCCGCAGGTGCGGGTGATACGAACTATGCGAAAACCTGCGCCAGCCTGTGTGGCTGGGCAGCAATTTTGTTTGGCTCGCTGTGCGGTGTCCTCATTCTGCTGTTTACAGATCCCCTCCTGCATTTTCTGGGTGTCCTGTCCGAGGTGGTACCCGATGCCAGGGCATATATGCGCACACTGGCAATTGGCGCGCCACTGATGCTGTTTGCCACTGGCTTTGGCACACTGCTGCGCTCGGAAGGTGCTGTTAAGGACGGCTTTATAGGCAATTTGGTGGGTACCGCTGTAAATCTGATTTTGGACCCGCTATTTATCATGATGCTGAAGCTGGGCGTGGCGGGTGCGGCTGCGGCTACTGTCATCGGCAATTTGGTAGCCGCAGCCTATTATCTCCGATTCGTATTTTGCAAAGCCAGCCTTCTAAACCTTGTCCCATCGAATGCATTGCGCTACCCACAGGCTCTGCTCAATATACTGGCCCTGGGGTTTCCAAATGCGATGAGCAGTATTTTGTCAGGGAGCGCCTCCATTTTTTCCAATCATCTTCTTTTGAACTATGGTTATAACGCTCAGGCGGCCATGGGAGCTGCTGGAAAAGTAACGATGTCTGTTAGTCTGATTCAGATGGGTATCTGCATGGGTGTTCAGCCGCTGATGGCCTATAATTATGGTGCCCACAACATTCCCCGACTCAAAGAAGTCTTACAAAAATTAGCGGTACTGACGGCTGGATTTGGTGTTGCTACGACTGTCCTCTGTTCTCTGGCAAGAAATACACTCATCGGCCTATTCCTCCAAAACCCGGAGGCCCTTGCCCTGGGGAAACAAATGGTGGTTTGGTTGCTGCTGGCCGGGCCAGTGCTGGGCGTCTATTACTTGAGCTGCAACTTTTTGCAGGCATCCGGCAATGCTTTGTCAGCCACGATCATCTCGGTGCTGCGGCAGGGGGTTCTCCTCATCCCTTCGCTGCATCTGATGCATAATCTTTTGGGATTCGCTGGGATTGCTATTGCCCACACAGTTGCCGATATAGCGGCAGCCTTAGTCGCTTTAGCAGTCTGTCTGTGGGAATACCATAAGCATATGAGGTCGGATTTTAGCGTGGAAGATACTATATAAAAGCACATAAAAACTTCCCGACATAACCGCAATGTGACCATGATAGGAAATTACTACATTTGAATTGAGAGGTATCTTCTGTATCCGCAGCGCCCCTGACCCTCAGCTGCAATTCATCAGATAAGTATCACAAAGAGGTAAACTGCGCATCCGTAGTGATGGGACGCTATTAACATAAATAAGATGGAATTGGCAACGGATATGGCGGAAAAATCCAACTTGTCTAAAAAGACTGCGAAACCTCACTGAATGCACTGACTGAGACTGTCACCGCCGTACTCAAAGACGGCGAAAAAGGTCAGTTGGCAAGTATTGGTTCTTTTGCAACATTGAAGCGTACTGCCCGCACTGGCCGTAGCCCCAGAACCAGCAAACCTGTGGATATACCCACGCCAAGCTGCCGGTGTCCAAAGCTGGCAAAGCGATGAAGGACGCAATTCAATAACAAGAAATGGGAGAGTGCGACTCATTTATGAGCCGCACCCTCCCGTTTCTTTTCATTGATAGACTTGATAAAGTCCCCCGTTTGTCCATAACCACGTCATATGAGCACAGTCAAAACGGATGAATTGATAGTCCGTAGCGTCATAGTATGGAGTACCGATAATGTGGATCCGACTTGCTTCAAATCCCCATTCCTCACAGATTTCGACCTGGGCCTGCTCCACCGTGATTTCCGTACCGCAGTTGTTTACAGCCCATTCCTTCGGCCCCGTTTGATAGGCAATGACCGCTTCCGGGCTGTTCAGGCACCAACGATAATGGGCATATCCAAGCACCTCGCCCGGCCGGAGCTTTTCCTCCGCTACGAGCCCAACCAAAGCCTTATAGGTATCCGCCGCGGGGTCAGATTGCTTCTTTTCGGCCTCGGCAAGAAACTCCTCCATAGAAACCAAAATATTGTGGCACGCTTTCCAGTGCCGGTCATATCCGGCCTGCAATTCCTCCTTGGTCGCGTAACGATAGCCGTTATCAAGGACGAACTTGTCAAAATCGGAAATTTTACTAAAGTCAGTTGTGCTTTCCCGAATCTTCTCTGTCAGCATATCGCCATAATGGGTTGAAATTTCATTCATAATACCATGATCCTTTCCCTTTAGAATAATTTGAGCTGGCCCCAGGCGCTCTCGTTCAAAGTCTGAGACATGGTCCTGACATCCGGGCTCATACCGGTCTCTTTTCCATTCTCGCTTACGGACTTCGTTTTCTGCTCAAAATCCAGCTTGCCTAAATGTTCCAATATAAGCCGCATTTTCTCTAATTGCATCCTGGCGCACCATGTTTCATCATATAACGCAGGTGTCAGCCAAACTTCCTGTTCTGGCGTAGGTGAGTTCAGCAACGGAGAATTACCGTAGCCTGACAGCGGGTGGCGAAAGGTGTCGGCCACCACCACATATCCGGCACAGCCCAAAAGGGACAGCTGTATATAACACATCAGTGCCGCTGTCCGATCTATGTCCTGTGCAACATATAAAGCGGAGGTTGGAGCGAGTTTTTCACGCACCATAATGTTCCGTGCGGCAATCAGCAATGCTCCAGCCCCACAGCACGGATCGTTGATGCCGACCCAGCCCTTCTTTTTGAGCCGGAATTCTATGCCGCAAAGCTGTATCTCCGCTATCATCCGGCTGATGTTATATGGAGTAAAAAATTGCCCCTTCCAATGGTTTCCCAGGTTCAGGCCCATGAACAGTACGCCCAAAAAATCCTGATCCGGCTCGGCTTCCAATGCTTCTACGGTTGCGGCAAGCAGCTTTGGGAAAATCTGCTGTTCAGCCTTGGTATAACGCTGGATTGTCCTCATATACTCCTGCTCCCGGGCATCATGTGTTGGCCCCTTTGGGTTAAAGGCGTTTGAAATTGCTATCGCAGACATTACTACAAAATCTGCCCAAACCTCCCAACTGCTCTTTGAGTTACATAGCTCAGAAAACAGCTTGACAAATCCTGTCTGGCTGTCTTTACGAAAGCGTATCAGGCTTTTCATGTTTCTCAGTCCCATCTGTGTATATTGAGAGGGAGAAGGCAATGCTGCCCTCTCCCTCTCTTGGTGCTCATTATTTATTCCCCGGCCATCTGGAAGAACTGCGCCGGTGTCAACACGGTCACACCCAGTTCCCGGGCTTTTTCCAGCTTGCTTCCGGCATTTTCACCACAGACAAGATAATCAGTTTTCTTGCTCACCGAGCTGCCAGCGTGGGCGCCCAGCGATTCGATCTTAGCGTTAATGCCGTCCCGGGTGTAGGGCTCCACCTTGCCGGTGACCACGATGGTCTTGCCCACAAAGGGATTATCCGGCGATGCGGATTCCTGCACAGCAGGGGCCGCGATGGTCACATGGTTCCTCAGTTCTGCCCAAAAATACCAGTTCCCCTCACTCTGGAACCACTGGTGTATGTTCTGATGCAGAGTCTCCCCGAAGTCGGGCAGCTGGGTAAAGTCGAAATTGCATACTACCGCGTCCTCAAACTCATCCAGGCTGCTGTGGAACTGCTTCGCCAGCGCCCGGCTGGCGGTGTTGCCGATCATGGGAATATCCATGGCAATGAGATACCGTTCAAAGGTAGTGGTCCGGCTGCGTTGGATGGCATCCCAGAGGTTTTGATAGGATTTCTCCCCGAAGCCGTCCATCTGAACGATTTCATCCTTGTGCTTATCCAACTCATAGATGTCCATCCGGTCATGGAGCAGGCCCCAGCCGATAAGCTTTTCCAGCGTGGCCTCGGACAGCCCCTCAATATCCATCGCCTTTTTGCCGGCGAAGTGGACGAACTGCCGCAGGCGGCGGGTGGCGCAATCCGGGTTGTCGCAGAACAGTGTCTTGGTGATGCGCTCCACACCGTCTACAGTATTCCTGGTTTCGTGGATACGGGTGGGACTGCCGCAGCAGGGACAGCGGTGCATGACCAGCTTGTCCATGTCAAAGCCGCCACGGTCCAGGTTTTCCTCCACATGGGGGATGATCTGGTTGCGCGTAGAGATCAGCACCCGATTCCCCGGCATCAGTTCCAGTCCCTCGATGAAGGAAAGGTTATGTAAGCTGGCCCGGGAGATGGTGCGGCCGTCGATCACAACGGGATGCAGGATAGCTACCGGGGCGATCTCCCCGGTGCGGCTGGGGTTCCACTCGATGCAGTTCACCTTGGTTTCATACAGTTCATCCTCAAACTTAAAGGCCAGTCCGTCTTTATAGTAGCGTTCGGTGCGTCCACAGCTTCTGGCATAGGCCGCATCGTTGTAGGTCGCCACAATGCCGTCGATGGGGATGTCGTTGTCCTGGGCGTACTGGCGAAGCTGCTGGATGGCGCCCTCTGTTTCTTGAACCGACAGGCGGCGTTTGGAGATGAAGTGCTTACAGGGTTGGAAGCCCAGCCCCGGCAGTTCTTTCAGCTTGGCGGACTTGGTGGGTAATTCATCGAACCCCTCCAGCACATTGAAGGGCATGAAGGTGACCCGGCGGTCCCGGCAGTATTCCGAACTGAGCAGCCGGACTGAACCGGCGGCAAGGTTGCGCCCGTTTTTGTAGGGCTGGCCGCTGCTGTCCACAAGCGTATCCTGCAAAGCCGCAAAGTCGCTGGGCCGGATGAACGCCTCGCCCGTCACCACCAGACGGCCCTTGTGGGGAATCTGGAAGGGGATTCCGCTGATGCCCCGGACGTTGTGGGTGACCACCTCGCCCTCATTGCCGTCGCCCCGGGTGGCGGCTTCCATAATGATGCCGCTCTCATAGGTCACCTTGATGGTGAGCCCGTCCAGCTTCAGCATGAGCATGGCGGGCTGGTCGCCCATGAAGGAACACAACTCCTCTGCCTGCTTGGTTTTGTCCAGGGACAGCAGGGGAATGGGATGGGTGGTCTTTTTCAGCTCGTCCGCCGTGAACCACCCCACCGTGATGGTGGGAGAATTGCCCATCCGGACGCCCAGGGTTTCCTCCAGTTTGCCCAATTCGTCGAACAGGCGGTCATACACCGCGTCGTCCACTGTGGAGGCGTTGAGGGTGTAGTATTCATAATCGCCGGAGTGGTGGTACGCCTCGCTTTCAGCCTTGCCGCTGGACAGACACTTGACAAAAACCCGGGTCTCCTCATAACAATCCATTTTGTAAGGGCCGGTTTTCGGCCAGGTCAAATATGCCTTGGAGATTCGGATAATCAGGTTATTATCGTCAATCCGCTGCACCACCGAGGCCGTAGTACGATCCCAGATACGGCCGCGCTTTCCGTTGGACTTCATGGTCAGCTCCCTGCCGCAATAGGGGCACACCCCCTTAGCGTTATGCCGGACGCTGGGCAATTCCACGGTTTCCCCGCAGGCGCTGCACAGGCCGCGAACGGGCTTTTTGCCCTTCCGATAATCATAGAAAAAGTAGGCGGGCAGTACATCACGCTGCAGCCAGCTCTCCATGTCCCGGGGCAGGGGACGAAGCCCGCTCATTTTAGAACGATTCTTCCGTTCCCGATTTTTGCGGCGCCGCAGGGTTTCCTTGTCTCTGAGTTGCTGCTGCATTTTATACATTGCCCAGAATCCATCATTCAGCGAGGTGTCAGGTACATAGGGCTTGCAAAAACGCAACACCCGCTCCTCATCCGGCCTGGAATAAAATGCACAGCCATTTTTTGTGAAATAGTAATCCGGTTCCAGGTTTTCCAGCATGGCTGTGCGCCACTTGCCCTTGGAAGCAGGTCGGTGGTCATAGGTTATAAAACTGTCACTGGCCTGGAACATGGTGTAGGTTAGTTCCGGCCTGCCGCCAGGGGTATTCCCCCTGGCATACAGGCAAAGAACCAGCAAACGCCTGTGCCCCACAATTCTGATAGCGGTTCGGACGATATACTGGAGCTCCGGGAGCAAGAACAGCCCGCTGTCCGAGTTGGGGGCGAGCAAAGGCTCCAGAAAATCGCGGCACGACTTTTTGCTGATCCCTTTCATCACGCCACCCCCAGCAGGCTGATCTGGTCTTCGCCCTCAGACTTGGGCGCTGGCTTAGGATCATCTTTTTTCTTGGTGTCCTTTTTGGCCTTCCCCTTATCCTTGGATTTTTTGGTCGAAACAGCGGTTGTACCCCGATAGGGCTGGGGGACAAACTTCTCGTCCTTTTCCTGATCTTCCTTAGCGTCCGGGTCGTTGAAATAGTCCACCGCCCATTGATAGCAGAGATCATCGGGCACGTCGCTGCCATAGACACCGTTTTCCTTTGGGAAGCCGTTGTCCTTCATTTCCTGCTCAATGAACTCCCGGGCCTTCCGGTTGATGTACCAGATGCAGTGGATCATGCTCTTGCGGGGGTGCATGACCTTCCGGGCAAAAGCAGGATCGTCCAGGCACATAGTCTGGATATGTTCGGCCACGCACTCCTTCATACTGCGGCGGGTCAGCTTCTCAATATCTGTACCAACCCGCTGGGTGGAGGCTGTCATTAGCTCCTCATCACTCATGGCGGCCAGCTCGTCCAGCTTTTTCTGCTCCTCGGCCTTTTTCTGGGCCTGCTTGGCCTCCCACTCGGCCTTGCGCTTAGCTTCGGCCTCCTCGTGGGCTTTCCGCTTGGCGTCCTCATCCGCCGCCTTATCAGCCGCGGTCTTTACGGCGTCATTGGCGGCAGGCTGGGTTTCAGCCTGGGCCTGCCCAGCGGACGGCACAGGATCGGGTACAGGCGGCGGGGCAGGGGTGGGCTCCATTTCCTGCTCCTGGCCATCGTTGTCCTCAAAAGCGGGGACAGCGTTGTCCTCATCCGCCACAAAGGCCGGACAGTCTTCGTCTTCGTCGTCCGCATAAGCGCCGCCGTAGCGCAGCTCCGCATCCAGTTGTGAATAAGCTCCCATTGTTCTGTTCCTCCTGTTATTTTGATAAAAATGGAAGGGGCGCAGTCCGGCCATAGCCGAACCTGCGTCCCTTTCTCATGCCCGCTCATACCGCGTAGACCAGTGTGCTGAACGGGTCGAAGCAGCAGCACACCAGCCCCGGATATTGGGCGGTTTTTCGTTTGATTTCCTCCTGGACGGCCAGGGTAGGGCCCTCGTCATAGGGCCATGCCCAGCCGTCCCATATCGTGGCGGTGAAATAGTGATGGCCCGGAGGTCGGCGCACATCCGCGCCCAGCTCCCGGCAGGCCGCACATACCGCGTCCAGATGCATCTCCTTTTGGTCAACCATCCTCGTCCACATCCTGCATTGGCTTGGCCTGCTCCGCGTCAAAGCGCACCATGGTAAAGCCGTCCTCATCACAGTAGAAGAAGTCCCGGTTATCCCCGTCATACAGCTCCACGATGTCGGACATGGACAGACTGTGGCCCTGGTAGCCCTCCGGCAGATTGTCATTGCAGTCGTGGAAGATGCGTTCCAGCACCACGTTCTCCTGCCAGTCCTTCGGATGGATCAGCTTGTCAACGCCAATCTAAAATTGTAAGAAAACGCCGAAGAAATTTTGTAGTTTTT
>CAMWRX010000004.1 GCA_947176765.1 uncultured bacterium | reverse complement strand
GGCTGCCGCTCTGCTCCCACAGGTAGCCGATGGCGTCCGCGCGGGTAAAGATACCCGCCAGAGGCACTTCCACGTCCTCGATCTCGACAGTGGGGTCGGTCGCGGGGGTGTCGGGGATTTCAGGGGTTTCCGGCTCCTCGGGCGGGGTGATCCAGTGGGAGGTCATGTACGCAATATTCTTGCTGAAGCTGTTCTCAAAGATCCCATCCTCGCCAGCCTTGTCTCCAACTCTGTTAAATGAATCAAGAACCATACTATCGCCCCAGCCGTCGAACTGCTGTTCATTGTGGGTCACCGGCCCCACGCTGAGCTCAAGACTGCCATAGGATGCGAACGCATACACATCGTTGTCGAAGGCCTCTTGGCCGCCCCAATAACCCTTGTTGTCGGCGATCACGGTGTTGGTGGCGCTGACGGTGGTATTGTAGGCGTAAATATACAGGCCGCCGCCGTAATAGCCGGCCGTGTTCCCGGTTATGGTAACGTCGTCCATGGCGATCTTCTCAACAGCCTCGGCGGCCACACCGCCGCCGCCCTGGGCCGCGCTGTTGCCGGTGACCTCGACGTTCTTCATGGAAACCTCGTCAAGGTACCCAAGATAGATGCCGCCGCCGATCGGTATGGGGGTGGAGCTAGGCAGCGTGCCGCCCGTGGCTTCATTGCCGGAGACGGTCACGTTGGTCAGGGAAGCCTTCCCACCATTCTGGATCGACAGACCGCCGCCGGCGCCCTGGGCAACGTTCCCCGTAATGGAGACATTCTCCAGCGAGGCGTTGTCATGTCCGGACACGGTGATCGCGCCGCCGTTGCCCATTTCACCATTGGTCACCGTCACGTTCTTAATTGTAACGTTGCTGCCTTCCTTCCCATTCCCCTCGGCCCAGATGGCGGCTCCATCACTGACCGCTTTGTTTTCTGTAAACGTGACATCGCTCACAGTGAGGTTTCCACCCTCAGCATGGATGCCGCCGCCCTTACTTACATGCAGGTAATCCTCGCCGGTCGCGCTGCCGCCGATGATGGTGCCCTTATTGCCATCTTCGTCCGCGCCGTTCACGGTCAGGTTGGTGTTTTTTGTCCAGATGGCGGATGTAACGCCGGTGTTCTCCAGCGTGTGGCCGTTCAGGTTTACGGTGACATCTTTCCCCGTAAATACCAGGGCGTGCTCTGTGGTAATGTCCCCCACAAAATTGAACTCGTTGTCGTCATCTGTCGCCTTGAGCTCAACATACGATGTCGGCCGCACATTATACTGGTTGCCGTTCTTGACAGTAAGACCATCAATGTACGTCTGATCGATGTCCAAGGCGAGCGCCGGGGCCACCATACTGGCGCACATGGCCAGGGACAGGCCCACAGACAAAATCTTGCTCAGTTTTTTCATGGTTTTCTTCCTTTCTTTGCAGTTTTCGGACGCAAAGGTATCCGGTAACCGAACGAGCTTAGGGCATCGCCTCAACTTCCTCCGCTATGGGAGCCAGAAGGCCAGCGCGCCCCTTAGCCTCTGGTTTTGCGTCTCACGGTTTCCCGTGATTTGCCATGCAACCGAACGGACATAGCACGGAATTCCGCGCCGTAGTCTCTGGCTTTGCGTCCCACAGTTTCCCATGGTTTGCCAACACGCCTTGCCTGTCACCCCGCCGCCCTTAGGCGCATCGCGCGGCGGGCCGTTTCCCCGGCGGGCTGTCGATCATACGCATCCTCCTCTGCCCAGAATACCCTTTGTTCGTGCTGAAGAAAGCGCGGCCAGAAGGCCGCGCTTTCTTTACCTTAGTTCCGTTCCCCGGAGCAGCTCAGCTCTCCATATGGCGGCCCAGAAAACCGGCCACCGTTTGGGCCAGCTTCAGCTCCACGTCGCCCAAGACAGGGGCGTCCCCCCCATCGCTGACAAAAGCTACACAGCCCAGCACATCCCCCTCGGACAGGATGGGCACAGCGATGAGCACCCGGTACTTGTCGCTGCCGTCACACAGGGACAGGGCCTGCTCGGCCTGGACGCTGCGGCGCTCCTCCATCAGCTGCTCCACTTGCGGGGACACCCGCTTGTCCACCACCTCCCGGCGGGGTACGCCCCCGGCGGCAATGACGCTGTCCCGGTCGGTGATGACGGCGGGCAGCCCCGCCACCCGGCTGATGGTGTCGCAAAGCTGGGCGGCAAAGTCAGAGACATCGCCCAATTGAGAGTATTTTTTGAAAATAACGCCGCCCTCGCGGTCGGTGTAGATCTCCAAAGGGTCGCCGTTGCTGATAACACGGACACTGAAAACCTTATCGTTGTGCTTGTCGCTCTCCTGGACGATCTCGATCTCATAGGGGCGGGCGCTGACGTGAGCCATGGCCGCTACGGCCTCTGGCTTTTCCTCAGGAAGGGCGCCGCTTTGCAGGATGCTGTCCACGTCCGCCTGGAGCCGGATGTCCAGATGGTCCTCATACACCACGATTTTCTGGATAATCAGCTCCAGGTCGGCCCGCTCCAGCTTCTCCTTGTTCAGAATGTCGTCGAATACCTCCATGGCCGTTTTTGCCGCCCGGTTCACCCGGATGATGGTATTGCGCTTGTCCGCCGTCATGGCGATCTGGTTTTGCAAGCCCTCTATCCGGCGCAGGAGGTCGCTCTCCAGCTCGTCGTAGGTCTCCTCCAGCGTCTCTTCCTGGTCTGGGTGCTTCATGATGTCCCGGATGCGCTGGCGCTTGGTGGCCTTCAGCTCCTCCTGGAGATCGACCAGGACGGCTTCCAGGTTGATGGCGCTCTGCTCCGTCTCAGCCACGTCCTGCTCCTCGCGGGCTAAGTCGGCGTTGAGACGGCCCAGCATGGCGGCGGAGTTGTCCTTCACCTTTTGGACGTAGAGCTTGAGCAATTCGTCCAGCTTGTCCACCCGGATGTGGTGGCTGGTGCAGCCCTTCAGTCCCCGTCGGTGGTAGGTTCCGCAGCGGTAGGCGTCCTTCAGGTCGGAGCGGCTCATGGCGAACATGGGGGAGCCGCAGTCGCCGCACTCCAGGAAGCCGGAGTAGACGTTGTCGTTCTTTTTCACGCCCCGGTAATGGGCGGTGGAGCGGCTCTGCCGCAGGGCTCGGGCGGCGGCGAAGGTGCGGTAGTCGATGATTTCCTGGTGGTGGTGCTCAATCACGATATGGTCGGATTCGTCCTGGCGAACCTCTTTGCCGTTGATCTTCTTGCGGGTGTACTTGCCCTGGCGCAGGGTGCCGATGTAGAAGTCGTTGTCCAGGATGCCCTGCACCGTGACGATGGCCCAGGTGGGCTTGACGGCCCGGCGGCACTCCTCCCCGGCGGCTTCTTTGCGCTCCCGCTCAGCCATGCGGGGGGTGGGGATGCCCTCGTCAGTGAGATGGTTGGCGATCTTCTTGTAGCCCCAGCCGTCAATGTACAGCCGGAAAATCTCCCGGACAATCTCCGCCTCGGTGGGGACAATTTCAAACTCCTGCTTCTTGTTCACGATGTAGCCGTAAGGAGCGGCGCAGATCCATTTGCCGTCCTGCTGGCGGCGCTTGATGACCGTCTTGACCTTCTTGCTGGTGTCAGTCACCGGCATCTCGTTGATGATAAACTGAAACTGTATTTTCAGCCAGTCGTCGTCGTTGGGGAAGTCCACATTCTCCCCAATGGAGATGATCCGCACCCCAGCGTCCCGCAAATCTTCCAGCTCCACCAGCCCTCGGCTGTTCCGACGGGAGAATCTGGAAAAGTCCTTGACAATAAGGATGTCCTTTTTGTGGGACACCAACTCCCGGCGCATGGCCTGGTATCCGGGGCGTTGGTCAAAGGTGTAGCCGGAGCGGTCCCGGTCCTCATAGAAGGTCAGGGTGGAGTCGGGGAACCTGTGCTTCACAAAGTCCGCAATGATCGCCTTCTGGTTCTCGATGGAGGTGTTGTCGCGGTTCAGCTCCTCGTCCACCGAGATGCGGCAGTAGCCGGCGATGTCGAAGCGTTCGATCATGGTCTTCCCTCCACAAAGCGATTCAGCTCCTCCCGGAGCCTGTCGTAAAATGCGCCGATGTGGACGCCGTCCACCAGGGTATGGTTCGCCAGCAGCGTCACCGGCATGGTGGTGCGCCCGTGCTCCGTCATGTACTTCCCCCAGGTGATGCGCGGGTTGCTGTCCGCCGGCGTGGGAACCGGCTGACGCAGTCCGGTGTAGTGCAGCCAAGGTACGCAGGAGAGGAACAGCAGGCCGATGCCGTCCTCGCCGTCATCCAGGTTAACCTGGGCCTTGGCCTCCTCATGCCGCCGCTTTGCCTCGGGCAGGAACCGGTCAAAGGGCTCCATGCAGTCCAGGCGGCAGTAGCTGTATGTCCCGTCGTCCCGCAGCACCGTGTGGGAGGTGTCGCAGGAGTTGAACTCGATGATGCTGTCCTCCTGGATTCTCTGCCGGAGCTCCGGCACGGCATTTGCCGCCCGGCTGACGCAGTACAGGAAGCTCAGGAAGAAGGGCCAGCTCTCTTTCCTGCACACTTCCAGCATGGGGCCGACCTCCACATCCACTGTCACGCCCACATATGGATCGGGCATAGCGTTGAAGTAGGCAAAGTGAGCCCGGCGGGGATAGGTGCTCATGTCGATCATACGGTATTCCATAGCTGCTTCCCCTTTCAATTTTAATTCCATATTCTTTTATATTTACAGACAACATTGTATCACAACCAGGTGGGGAAAGCAACCGCAAAAACGGGGCGGCAGGGATTTTCTCCCTGCCGCCCCAAAGCTTACCGCGCCATGCTCCTGCGCCGCTTTCGTTCCCGCTGTACTTCCACTTCCGCAACCCGCCTTTTATTGTAACGCAGCAGAGCGGCGGTCTCCTCCGCCAGATCCCGGCTGCCGGAGAGGAATACGGCTACGGTATATTTTTTTGCCTTGTATTGCTGATATAAGGGTTTCAAATTTTCCCTAATCGCTTGATCCTGTTGTTCTTCGTTGGTTAGCCATACTTCTACGATCTTCCTGTCATCCCTGACATTGATCTCCAACGGAATATCACGTCTCCTTTCTTTGGTATATTGGAAATATTTTCTGCCCTTTTTGTGCTTTTGATACACAAAGGGGGCGTATTTTTTGACGCACTACTGTTGGCTCGCAAGGAGATAGATCTCCTCGCACAGCTTGTCCATCAAAAAACGCATCTTTGCAACGGCGTCAGCGTCCAGTTCGGCGGCCCGTTGATGGCGGACGATCTGCTGGATATTGGAATAGATCTTGTTCAGACTGGCATGCATGGCACGATGCAGTTCGTTTGAACGACCCTTCAACCGGTTTCCATGTATCAAATGACGAAAATAGATCGTGCTTCTTATGTGGATCAGACTTCTATATCTCTGCAGCCGCTGGTACTGCTCCTCTGTCATGCGGACTGAAATGTTCCTGCTGTTGTCCCGCATCGGCCCTCGGGGCTTTACTTTCAGCTTTTTATAGCGCACGAATATACCCCTTCTTCCTTAGCGCATAGATTCGCTCGTATATTTCGGACAATCGGCGGACGGTGGATCGAAGCTGCTCCGCCGTGCCGTAGCCGCTGTTAAAATCGCGGGCGGTGATATTGATCTCCCGTCCCGCTTCGTCCATAAAGCGAATGACCTCCCAGGTCTCTTCCTCGCGGTGCAGGGTGGGCCGGTTGTTTTCCAGCTGAGCCATCAGCCATGCGTTGATGGACAGCCCGGCGGCCACGCTCTTTCCTTTCAGCAGTTCGTATTCCTCTGCGCTCATACGCACACAGGTGCGGTGTGTTTGTTTGCTCGTGTGATCGTCTCCTTCTTTTTGTGGTGTTTTGTGAAGTACATTCCGTCCGCAGGCGGCATAGGGGTCAGGGGAAATCCCCTGCAAGCGGCGTTTTGACATCAAAATGCGATGCTTGCGTGGACCTCGCCGCTGGGTCGGCGAGGTCCACTAACCCCGTCGGGGCCTACTCCAAGCAGTGGAATAATCGAATTGATGGCGGACAAAGCCCAGTCTCTGAAAAGAAAACAGGCCGCCAAACCAGTCCAAGTGCTTCTGAATCATATAATTTTTGGGGGTTCCCGTGAACCCCCAGGAATGCCGGAAAAAGACAGGCAGGGGTTACACAAAACCCCCTGCCGCTTCAACACGATTCGCTACTAACGCAAAGACCATCAAGCGGCTCAACCCGCTCCGGTCTCACGCACGCATTCCTTCCGTCTGCCTAACAATTATGGGTATGTTCTGCCCTGAAAACTGCCATTCTGCGAGTACCTCCCGTCAGTCAACCTTGATCGGCAGCATGGTTCTCAAGATTTCTGCGATGGCAGCAAACACCTCAGACAGCTTCTCCGCATCTTTGGCCGAATCCTCAATTTCATCTGCCCGCATACGGGTACCCTCTACCCAACAGCGCACGTTTTCCTCGGTAGGGGTAAGCATCACGGCCCGTTCAAATGCTTTGCAGAACAGCCCCGCAACCTTGCCCCGGCGGTCTGCCTCGGCATCCAGCTGGCAGATCTCCTTCTTCGCTCTGGCCAGCTCTACCATCTGGGCCGCAGTCTCATCGCGTTCCTCCGCAGGTACATCCCGGAGCTGCCGGGTCAGGTCATACCCTTGGCTGACAGACAGCTCGCCGCTGTCCAGGGCCTGTCGGATCACGGCGGGGGCATGCTCGTCGATCTGCATCACCTTGCCCATGGTGCGCTCTCCCAGCCCCACAGCCTGGGCCAACTCTTTACGCGTATCCACAGGCGGGGAACTTTTCGGCAATGTTGCCGAAAGGTCTGTGCGGGTTCCCTGGTTTGCCCTCGCTCTGGCTTCAATTTCCGGTCTTAATTTCAATGCAATCTTGCCCAACTCCCATTTATCCAGGTTGCGCCGGCCCTTCTGGGTATTCAGCGCCCACTGCTTTGCCTCCAATAGATCCGCGAACGAGAACACCAGCATTTGGAACGGCAGACCATATTTTTTGCAAATACGGAAACGATTGTGCCCATCCACGATGACCATATCCTCATTAACGATAACCGGGGCGTAGCACCCGTTTTCTGAAATGTCCCCTTCTAACGCAGAAAACTGCTCCGCACTCAATGGCGGGAGCAGTTGTTCCATCTCCGGCAGGACGACGGGCGTCCGATCCGAACTACTGTATTCGATTTTTGTGTTTTGCAACTTACCATTCCTTTCAGTTTGATTTTGAGCTTCTGCTGGGGCTTGCCGTTCTACCCAATCCGGTTCCTGACAGGCAACCCCACTTGGCGCTGTGTCGTATGGCTTCTCTTGGCCCGCTCGTTCAAACCGAAGTCGTGGCAGGCTTCCCTGAAAAAGTATCTGATTGGACGGTCATTTACTTTTTTGCAGCTCCATTGTCTCTATCTAATGTGCGACAAAGCGCAAGAATTTCCTGTCATATTCTGCCAGTTTCATGACAGCTGTGGTGACTGCGCTGATGTTTGATTTATCACCTCCGTTCCCAATAAAGCCGCCATAGCTTCAAAGTATCCCCCGTATTTCATTAAGCATAAACGCTTAACTATCTTGCATTATACTAAGCATATTTGCTTTTGTCAATAGTCTCCACAGAAAACTAAGCAAAAATATTTAGTTCTTTCTTGACCCGCTTAAGCGAATATGCTATACTGGCTGCAGCAACAAACGAAATGGGGCTGGAGATTATGGCAATTGGTGAGCGGATACGCTTCTTTCGCATCATGCGGGGTATGACGCAAAAGCATCTCGGTATGCTTCTCGGTTTCCCGGAGAAATCCGCCGATGTCCGCTTGGCGCAATACGAAACCGGGACGCGGTCACCAAAGGCTGATATCACTGCCTCCCTGGCCGGCGCTCTCGATGTGTCCCCCCAGGCGCTGGCTGTACCCGACATCGACAGCCTCATCGGACTAGCTCACACTCTATTCACCCTTGAGGACATTTATGGGCTGAAGGTGCGGAGCGAGGCCGGCGATGTCTGCTTACAGGTGGAGCCAAACGGGCGCAATTCGGAGGAACTGCTTGCGATTTTAGAGGCATGGCGGGAGCAGGCGGCAAAGCTGGAGACAGGCGAGATCACTCGGGAGGAATATGACAGGTGGCGCTATTGCTACCCGAAATTTGATACCAGCCAACATTGGGTCAAGACTCCTTCACAAACGCTGAACGATGCGTTGATAGAAGCTTTCAAGGATGAACTGGATGAATAACGCAAAAGATCTGACTGGTTCCCGTAAAGGAATCAGTCAGATCTTTGCTAAATTGGCTGTTTTCAGTGTATAATCGCAAAACTTCACGAGATACGATTTGAGCCTCGAACAGGATCTGTCCGCGGCTCTTGCACTATTTGCTTAGCCTTTGATAGTAAGCCTCCAGCTTCTCATCACAGATTTTCTCGATTTCCGCTTTCTCCTCTTTGCATAGCTTTTTCCAGACGGACTCGTCCACCTGAACAATGCCCAAGGTCTTGGTATGCCGGAGCATCTGCATATCCTCGAACCGCTTAAAGGGATTGGCCAAAATATTCCGCTCGGCTTCCTTGTCGGTGTAGCCGCCTTTGGCGAAGATGCTGTTTTTCTTCTCCACAGGCAGACCCGCCGCCCTTCGCCCTTCATAGTAAGATCTGAAATAGGAGACTATGTCCTCCAGTCTGATCCGACCCTTCTCATCGGCATACAGCATCACCGCCTTGATGAGTACCGGCTTGTAGGAATAGCTCATATCCATCTGACGGATCATATCCATGAACATATCCTTCCGATTGGAGTCATCAATCAGCGTCCAACCGTACTCCTTGGCATACTTCTCCAGTGTCTCCTCCTTAAAATACTTGAAGGTGCGGTGCTCGCTCATGGGCACCACCAGATCGGGCACCAGCTTGCCCTCCCGGACATACCGTTCGATGGTTTCCGTCTGCACATCCACCCGGCGTACAAACTCCATCTGGGAGATCATTCCAGAAGCTTCTTCCTGCCAGTTGAAAATGTCCACCAGCTCATAGTCCGTGGCATCCACCGGCCAGTCAATCAGCGCCTCCGGCTTTTCTCCCTTGGCGTACAACTCCGCTTCCGCTGTCTTCTGCGCGCTGGGGGCCACGGCCAGCTGGCCCGGTTTGTACCCCTTCAGCTTGAACAGGCGGTGGAGGGACTGGGGCATATTGTACTGGCTGGCGTTGTCCACGAAGTCGAACACCATCAGGCTCTCCTTGCCCTCGTACAACCGCATCCCCCGCCCCAATTGCTGGGTATATAGCACCTTGGACATGGTGGGCCGAGCCATGAACAACACCTCAATTTCCGGGCAGTCCCAACCTTCGTTGAGCAAATCGCAGGCACACAGCACTTGAATTTCCCGGCTGACAAATTTGTCCTGGAACTCTTTGCGCTCCGACTGCTTCATGCCGCCGGAAACAGAGGCCGCTCGAATACCCGCTCCTTGAAACAGCCCAGCAATTTGCTCGGCGTGCTTCACGGAGGCACAGAACACCACCGTCCGCTTGTCCCGAACATATTGGAGCCAGGTGTCTACAATGAGGCGGTTGCGCTCCGGCACATAAATTTTGCTCTCCAAGTCCCGAATGTTATATTGGACACTGTTAAACCGCACCTTGCTCAGATCAATGTTGGTGTGAATCCGGATGCAGCGCACAGGAACCAGTTCGCCGATCTCTACGGCGGTCTGGATATCCAGCTTGTGAGCGGTATTTTTGAAAATTTCCAGGATGCTCTTGTCATCCGCGCGCTCCGGCGTAGCAGTCAGGCCCAGAGTAAAGGCAGGTTTGAAATAGGAGAGCACCTTCTGGTACGTATCTGCCGCCGCATGGTGGGCTTCGTCTACAACAAGATAGTCAAATGCGTCGTCCTTGAAGCTGTCCAGATGAAGCGCCACGCTCTGCACGCTACCGCAGACCACATAGGCATCGGGCTGCTTGATGCTTTCGATAAAACGTCCTACCGTGACGCTGGGCCAGAGTTTGCGGAAAGTCTCGGTAGCCTGGTTCACCAGCTCCTGGGTGTGGGCCAGGAACAGCGTCCTCCCACCGCAGCGCTTGGCATCCATCACGGCTGTCACCGTTTTCCCTGTGCCAGTGGCGTGGTATAAAAGGGCTATAGTTTCGCTGTTGGAGCGCATTTCCCCCAGCGATTTCAGTGCCTCGGCCTGGTGCTCCCTCAATTCCAACTTAGCACCATCCAGCGCCTTGCCCTTCTGCGCGGGCAGATAGTCCTCAATTTCCTTGAATTGCGGATGGCTGCCCAGGAAAATGCGCAGCTCATCTTTGACGCTCTCCGGCTGAACCTGCATCTGCCGCACCGCCCAGCGATATACGTCCCAACCCAGATAGACCATACTGTTCTGCTTCAGTAGATCGTCATAGAACTTCTCAGAGGAAACCAATTGTTTATTGTGAGATGCCTCGTCGTCAATTTCAATGGCTACCCTGCGCAGTCCGTTTTCCAGCACAAAGTCTGCGTATCGGCTGTTCTGGTAAATGTCAAAAAAGTGATACTGGGAATAGAGGTAACCGGCCTTCTCCGCACCAAAGGTTTCACTGAATAACTCAATAAATAGATCCTCCGCCGCACTGCCGGAGGCGGAGTGGTATGCTTGCTCCTCAGAGCTTTGCAAAATATTCCTCGTCAATTTCATAGTCTTTCACTTCTTTGACCCCAATCCCGAATTCAGCGAGCTTCGTTATAAATTCCTCGCCATCGATAAGATCAATTTGTTGTTTTCCCGGGGATGAGGCCTCCTCAACCGCCGCCTTAGAAAAGGAACCCGTTGTGATGAACACGCCCTTTTCAATATTGGTCGTTAGCGATCCCCTAAAATCTCGAATATCCCCTGAACTGACAACACCTTGATACCGCTTACACTGGAACGCAATGTTAAAACTAAAAAAACCATTAATCCGAAGTTTACCCGTTCCGTCGATTCCACCATCGCCTGATTTCTTTGTCACTTCAACTTGAGTAAAACCACATTCGCGTAACACCCTTTGTGTCAACCGCTCGAATGCATACGGATCCATGCTTACCAAAACATCGTACAACCTTTTACGCCAAGGCCGAACCTCTTCTGGAATATCTTCCGGATTCTCATCTATCAAAATGTCCTTTTTGCGCGAATTACTTTTATGGTGAGCCTTTTCAATTGCATTTCCGTCAACATCGGTTACGTCGGAAAACCTCGGTGTAATTGACCATACACCTCTCTCACTATTGGTGATGGCACCATGTTTTTTCAAAAGTGTTCTTGCCCAAGCAAGTCTATAATTCACCTCGCTTAAACTACTACTGTTAAGATGAGGAATCTCTAACACCTCGTCCGGGAGAACCAATAATTCCGCTGCTTTTTCGTTGATTTCCTCATTTTTGCCGGAACCACCTAAAGCCTTTAAGGCTGCATACGTAACGGTAATCAAGTCACCATATTTCGGCACTATATTTTTACCCGCCACAACTCCACCTCCGATTATTCATAAATGTTGTTTATCTTACATTATACACCTCAAATCGCGATCTTTCAATCTATATTATCAACGGCAAACATACATAACCATTGCCTGCCGCACAAGGCGAACCCTGCAGGTTCTGAAGTACCCTGACCACCACGCTGAACGCACTGATCATCTCATGGGCGATGTGACCACAGTAAGAGCATTCTCAAATAGTATACTGCAAACCCCGGATACCGCCGTATCCGGGGTTTGCTATACTTCCCTTATGATGCCACTGAATCGATCAGCTCCAGCACATTTTTGATTGCCGTCCTGCGCTCCTGCTTTTTCTGGCGCTTTAGAGCTTTCTTGTATCGCTTTGAACCTTTTGGAGGCGGTGCTTTTTTCTTCGGAGCTGGATAAATGGGGTTCATCATCCGATAATAGTCGTGCTCTACGATGTATTCCAGATAGTGGTGCAGGCCAGCACAGCACACATTCTGGGCATGATAGCCCGGATACGGCCCATCGGCGTTCCCCTTCGGATCAAAAACATTCCGATGATAAAGCGCAGTTCCAGCTTTGTTGTCTGCGTAGACAATCATCCACCGGCTCCACGGCGTGGCAACACCAACACCGCGCCGATGCCGGTAGACCGACAAGCCGTGCTGTTGCGAATAGTCCAGCGTCTCTTGCCGCTCGGCCTGGAACTTCCGCCCCAACGGGTCGCAGCATTTGCAAAAGCGGTATCCAACTGCGACCGCCCCTCTCACATCTGTGACAGTGTCAAGGCAATCTGTCCGAATCATCGCTTTGTAACGGCAGGTCTTTGTATGGAGGATCTTTTTTCTTCCATCTTTTCTGAAATAGTACATGGGTACACCTTCCTTCTTTGCTAATAGTAAAAGCATATCATAGGAAGTGTCCCATAAACCGGGCTTTATTAGTGTATTTGAGAAAGCTGACATCCACTACATCAAAGAAGTTATTTACAGGCAAGTAGCTTGTGCTTCTTGCCTGTCGGATCAGCAGCGATTTTCCCGGCTCAGCAACGTCACGCGGGCGTCCGCTCCACAACCTCTTTGAGCAAAATTTTCTTCTCAAATCCCCCTCGCTGGATAGCCTTTTCCTTACGCACCTGTTCCAGCTGCTCCCAGGTCCAACCCCTGGCCCGAACCACCGCCCGCATGACCTCCAGCAGGTCAGCCAATTCCTCCAAGGACTTACTCTCCTGGTACTCTGCCAGCTCCTCATTCAGCTTGACATCCAGCATTTCCATGTATTGCTTGTCGGACAAAGTTTCTGTTGTGCAGGTATTCCCGTCTGCTTCAATGATCTCAGGGATACGATCCCGAACCAGCTTGTTGTAAACTCTACCGCCCATACCGCAGTCTCCTCAAAATGGTTTCGCCCGCCGGGCAGAACTTATGCCACGGAATCTCTTCCTGGTATTCCCGGATCAGCGTCTGTTCCATCATCTCTTTTGAAAAAGTGACCATAGCGTCCTCCCCGTGCAGCATTCATTTGCTTTTCTTCTCTGACTATGGTATTTAATGAGTATACAGCTAAAATGAGGTGGATCGCTATGGACTTTTGGACAAACTTGGCTCTTGCTTTCTCCTTTACGTCCCGTCGCCAGAAAAAAGAACAGCAGAAGCGGGCAGAGGAGCTCAAGTCTCATTGGAATGAAATCGCAAACTCAGTCTTTCATCTGGGACTGTTGCTCAATGAGCTGTGCTTTTCTCAATGGCACGCCATAGATGAGGAAAAATCGGACGCTCTGAAGGAATTAGCGCCCATGTTTCCCATGGCCGAAATTCTATCATTGCAGGGCTGTGTTGGCCCAACTCAGGAGGAATATCTGCGCGACTATATCAATATCCACCAGTCGCGGTACAGCCTGAAGCAGTTCCTGACGGCGGTGATTGAGCGCGAAGGCAAATATTCTGAGTGGAACGCCCTGTGCGGCTTGGATGAAACCCACTGCGGCCAGATCTGGCACACACTGATTGAGATTATTTGCCGCCTGCGCGACCCCGGGAAATTCCAACAAGTCTGCGACCATTTGGGCTCCATTCTGTATCATTTTTGGTTTCTGGAGCACCCAGACATAGACCCGGCTCGGGTTCGCTTCCAGAACATCCTTTCCAACCTAAACACCTATGCCGCCAGCGATCAGGAACAACCGTATCTTCACGCTGTCATGTTCCTTCAGCGGGTACTCTCCGAAAAATACGGCGGTGAGATGACTGACTACTACCCAAAGCTCAGTTCAGACGAGCCCTACCTCATGGATGGGACAGAGGGCTTTCTGTTTCGAGCACGGCGCAAGGACGACCTTAATTTCACCGGCTCCTATGCCGTACGAAAAACGGAGGAACCCCACAATTGTGACTTGGTTTGGGAGCTTCCTCCAAAAGGCGGAGCACCCATCGTACTCTTCTCCGAATAGCAGTATTTCAGCAAGTATATCACAGATTTTCTGCCGCGAAAAGCACCGACAGAAAAATCATCAAGCCCACCCCCCTTTAACTTAGGCTCAACACCGCCTTGGGATTGGCATCCACAGCGAAGGTATAAAACATGGACTTGGACACGATGGCAAAGTAACTGCCCCATTGGGCCGCGTAATCCTTCTCGATAATCTTCAGCGTCTCCCGCAGCTGGAGCAGCACCGCCACCTCATGTTTGCAGGTATAGCCGCAGGGACAGTCGCAGAACAGATTGCTGATCTGCCCATCCTTGTACTGAAACTCCACTTCATAAGGCTTCGTGCCCTCCACGATTGCCCGGCCTTGGGAGCCATTCAGGCAGAGGTACGACACCCGGTTTTCCTGGTAGTAGGCTAGGCTCCGCTCAAATACCGCACTGGGCGCGTCCAGCCCGCTGAGATCGTCCAGCGGGAAACCGTCCTCATCATAGCTGATGTAATACTCCGTCTCGTCCTCCTTGGACGGCTTCACCCAAGAGCAGAATTGCTTCCAGGGCAGCACCAGCGGGTCAAAGGTGATAAGATGAGCGCCAGCCTGGAAAAACTCCCCCACTACACGGGTGTCCGCCACGCCGATCACCCGCTTGTAGTCCTCGACTTTCACCTTGAAATGGGTGCTCACCGCCGTCACCCGGCCCCGCAAGCCCTCCAACTTGCCGTCCACGAACACGATGTCCCCCACGCGGAGGTCAAAGCGGTCATTGTAGTACGACAGAGTGCGGTTCCGGTCAGGGAAGAATATCTGCACGATGGTGGGCCTTATTTCAGCTTTTGCCTTGGCTTCCGGCTTTTTCTCGCCGCCTTTGTCTATACGCCTGCTAAAGGGATTAAAGCCGATGGGATTCATAAAATGACCTCCTTCTCTGGTCATTATTTCTGCATGGTCTAATGATAGCACAGATGAAGTCCTATAAACCGGCATATTTACGAATCCCATCTGATCATCTTCGAAGCCCGAGAAATATGTGTTGATTTGTAGTTCCTTTTGTCGGAAAAATGTGTGAGATTTCCGTTGTAATCATCGGAAAAATGTGCTACACTGTTTTCATCCTTTTCCCGAGAGGCCGGTGATGACATGAAGCGCAACGCATTGGAGTCCCTGATCCGTTGGAAATCCAGCGAGGACCGCAAGCCCATGGTACTGAAGGGTGCACGGCAGGTGGGCAAGACCTGGCTGATGAAGGAGTTCGGACAAAACTGCTATCAGCACACGGTCTACTTCAACTTCGACGAGGAGGACGAGCTGAAATCCATCTTCGAGGTAAACAAAAATCCCCGGCGGATCATCGAACTGCTGTCTCTGATCGCTGGGGAGAAAATTCTCCCTGGGGAAACGCTCATTATTTTTGACGAAATCCAGGAGTGCCCGGCGGCGCTGAACGCCTTGAAATATTTCAAGGAGAAAGCCAATGAGTACCACGTCATCGCGGCAGGCAGTCTGCTGGGAACCCTGCTGGCCCAGCCCAAATCCTACCCGGTGGGCATGGTCAATCTGCTGGATGTCACGCCGCTGACCTTCGATGAGTTCCTGGAGGCCACAGACCCTGCCCTGTTCGCCTACTACACCACAATTCAGAAGGAACAGCCCATCGAGGATATCTTCCACCTCCGGCTTCTGGAAGCGTATAGCAATTATCTCATCATCGGCGGGATGCCGGAGTGCGTGGCATCCTGGCTCAAGCACAAAGACCCCGCCAAGGTCAACCAAATCCAGGATGAGTTGATCCAGATCTATGAAAACGACTTCTCAAAGCACAACGGCAAGGTCAACAGCGGGCGCATCCTGATGGTGTTCCGCAGCATCGTATCCCAGCTGGCCAAAGCCAACGAGAAATTTATGTACGGTGCCGTCCGGGACGGCGCCCGCGCCCGGGATTTTGAGGAAGCCATTGAGTGGCTGGTCTCCGCCGGGATGCTGAACCGGGTCTATAATGTCTCCAAAATGGAGCACCCCTTGGCTGCCTTCGATAAGCTGGATCAGTTCAAGCTTTTCGTCTTCGATACCGGCCTGCTCAAGCACATGGCCGGCATCGACAACAGCGCCATCCTACTGAAAAGCGATTACCAATTCAAGGGGCCGCTGACGGAAAACTTTGTCCTCCAGCAGCTCCGGGGGCAGTTTCAGGTAGAGCCGCGCTATTTCTCGGACAAAAATGGTGAAATCGACTTTGTGCTGCAATACGGAACGGAGATCGTCCCTGTGGAAGCCAAGGGCGGTGAGGATAAGTCTGCCCCATCCTTTAAGCGGTACGTCGCACAAAATCAACCCCAATATGCCCTGCGCTTCTCCAAGCGGGGTTACCGCAAGGACGGCGCGGTCACGAATCTGCCGCTGTACCTGGCACGAAAAACAAACGAATTACTATAAAATTGGGGGAGGATCTGCCGGCAGATCCTCCCCTTGGTTTGCGGCTTTTTTGTTCGCGCCCGCCGGCCTTCCGCTACACATCCTCCAGCCGTTCAAACTCCTCCAGCTTCAGCTCCCGCTTCAGCTCCTCCTCCGTGGGCAGGTACGGCATATACTTTGCGGCGTAGATCTGCCGGTTGTCCTCCGGCAAGGTCAGCCGCACCAGCGTATCGCTCTTTTGTGCACACAAAAGCAGGCCCACCGGCGGGTTGTCCCCCTCGTTCATCATATACCGGGTAAAGTAATTCACATACATCTGCATCTGCCCGATGTCCTGGTGCGTGAGGTCGCCTGTTTTCAAGTCGATCAACACAAAACATTTCAAAATATAGTTGTAAAACACGAGATCGATATAAAAGTGCCGTCCATCCACGTTAAAATGCTTCTGTCTCGCCACAAAGGAAAATCCACGGCCCAGCTCCAGCAGGAATTTCTGCAAGTGGCCGATCAGCGCCTGCTCAAGCGTAGATTCATAAAAATGCTCATTTGCCGGAAGGTCAAGGAACTCCAACACGTAAGGGTCTTTGATGATTCGTTCGTACTCCGGCTTCGGCTCAGTGGTCTGAATTTCCGCCGCAACGCTCTCCGTGTCCCGGCTGGCCAGGATTCGCTGGTAATACATGGTGTTGATCTGCCGGGCCAATTGACGCGAACTCCATCCAGCTTTTACGGCCTCCTCCATGTAGAACGTTCTTGCTTCGGTATCACTGACCTTCATCAGATAGCGGTAATGCGTCCAGCTCAATTCGGGACGCAGTGCGTCCTGAATTGGGAACGCAAGATAGAATCGCCTCATGTTGCGCAGATTGCTTTCATCGAACCCTTTCCCAAACTCCGCTGTCATTCTATCAGAGATATATTGTAATACCTGCTTGCCATAAGCCGCCCTGTCATTTTCCCCGCAGGCCTCAAAAATCGACTTGCCGATCTTCCAGTAAGCGGTCACCATTGCGGCGTTGACCGCCGTATAGACCTGACGCTGCGCCTCGATCACATAGCCCCGGATAGACCGATAGGCGTCCTCCGGCTGCGGGTCGCTCAACGAGTTTTCCCTTTTCATCAGTTCATCCATAAACTTTGCCCTTTCAGACTGTGCAAAATTTCTCTCCATTATTATAACAGGTTCCGTCCCAATCAACAACAAGTTTTGGTATAAAAGGTCGCCCGGCCCTTCCCGTGTTTTATGAGGATGCCCTCATCCACCAGCTGTTTGATGGAACTCTCCACCGAGGTCTTGCCCAGCGTAGGACAGAGCTCCATAATGTCAGTTTTTGTGAACTTGCCAATCCTGCTCTCCACGGCCCTGCGTACAGTCTCAATGGCCGAGGGCTTGTCCCCTATTAGCTCCAACCGCTCATCCAGCTCCCGGTAAGCGGCCAGGATAACCGAAAGCAGATATTTGATGAACGGCGTTGGATCGTCCGCATTCTCATGCCAACCGGCTTGACTGGCCTCTAAGGCGTCATAGTACAGGTCTTTATTTTTCGCAATCTTGCTCTCCAGCGAAATATACTTTCCTACATGGTACCCGGAGCGATAGAGCAGCAGCGTCGTCAGCAGGCGACTCATTCTGCCGTTTCCATCGTTGAACGGGTGGACACACAAGAAGTCATGGATCACAATCGGAATCAGGATCAACGGATCAACCTCCTGGGTGTCGATCACCCGGCTGCAGCTGTCACAGATCATGTCAATGGCCTCCGGCGTCTCATAGGGTGGCAGAGGAGTAAACAGCACAAAGGTATTCCCCGCTGTATCAGTCGCACTGATATAGTTTTGCGTATTTTTGAAACAGCCGCCGATGCCCTTTTCAGAATAGCAGTACAGGTCTCGATGGAGCTGTAAAATATAGCTGGAGCGCAGAGGAATGTACTCATAGTTCTCATGGATGGTGTTCAGCACATCCCGGTAGCCCATGATCTCACGCTCATCCCGCGTCCGTGGGGCAGTCTTGTCCGCACAGAGCTGCCTCAGGCGGGTATTCGTTGTGCGGATACCTTCAATCTCGTTGGATGCCTCCGTACTCTGTACCTTAGCGATTTCCACCAACCGCTCAAGCTCCATGGGCATCTGCTTTAGAAGCACCTGCTGTTTTCCCTTATACTCATGGATTTGGGCGACATAACCCAGTATCTCACTGTCCCAAGTACGATTTTTCAGCTTTGCATAGTCAAATTTCCGCATCCCATCACCTTCTGCTCAATCAATTATCTCCCGGATTATAGCACAAGCTGGGAGATAATTCAACCGTACACAAAAATATTCTCCCGAATAGCAATTATATTCGGGAGAATATCTTTTAATACATATTTTCAAGCGGGCAGACATCGTTAAAAACCACTGCAGAACACAGCGGCTTTTACCTATGCGGTATTAGTCATGGTTACCCAGAAACTCGCTCCACTCCGCCTCCCGAAAGCCCACCAGGACGAAGCCGTCCCCCACCAGGATGGGCCGCTTCACCAGCATCCCATCCGACGCCAGGAGGGTCAGCTGTTCCGTCTCGCTCATGCCGGGCAGCTTGTCCTTCAAGCTCAGCTCTTTGTATTTTAGTCCGCTGGTGTTGAAGAACCGCTTCAGCGGCAAGCCGCTGCGCTCCCACCAGAGCTTCAGCTCCTCTTCCGTAGGATTCTCTTCCTTAATATGCCGGGAGGTATAGGTCATACCCTGCGCTTCCAGCCACTTGCGTGCCTTCTGGCAGGTTGTGCATCCTGGATACTCGACAAATAACATCTCTATCCCTCCATAGCGCTGGCGGCGATACCAGAACAGAAATAATACATCTTTCGTAATTATAAGGGAACACAGCGAATCGTCGTCCAGAAAAGGCATAAAGCAGGTTCATAAGCCCGTGTCTCCGAACAACGACCCAATCTCATCATTATACTGGAAGCTCATCGGGAGATTTGAGCTTGACTTTGGCAACACCGATCCGCTTTGCTGTCATCTCCAGAACGTACGCTGCCTAATTGACTGCATTGAGAAACTCCTCGGAAAATGCAGTAAGTAGCTCAGTGAAAGCCGAATGTCTCCCATCTGCCAATGTCAAACCAGGACTGAAGAATTATGATCACAAATTGTCTCCTCCTAATAGCAATCGGATCAAGGCTTCGGCCCAGTTCTAATAGACCTGCTTTATATACATTTCCGTCATGATTTTCAATGCAGGCAACCAAGAGTATTGGTGATGAGAATACTGCAATCCCATCTTTGTGGTTTAGTCCATATCTTCAATGGCCGCAATTGAGAACCCATTATCATTATAGGCCGCTATGAAAAGGTGGTTAAATTTTCGGTATTGTGCATTTAACATATTCAACGCAGACTCAAGCGTTTGTTTCCGAATTTCGTCTTCTTCGGTTTTAACAGCTTTTTCAAGCCGCTCAGCTGTTTCATACATTTCTTCACAAAGCCATGATAAAATATGTATGGGGCGATAAAGTTTTAAACGGGTAATTGTCCTTTTCCCCTTTTCATCATCAGAATCAATCGCCCCAAGATGATTTCTGTAATAAATATCGTTGTAATCCACTGCAACAGGGTCATAGAACAGTTCATTTGTTGGATGAGCAGAATGAATATCACCGGAAAACTGTTTGCGTTTCGCATTGTTACATTTCTTGCAAGAATAAATCAAATTTCTGTAATCCGTATCAAGATCCATTCTTCCATCTTTAAAAGAAGCTCTTGGAATAAAATGATCAACTTCAAAAGGCGTCGTGATAGTTATATCTTTCAGGTTACAATACGCGCAGCGTCCACAAAAGTCTATTTTTAAAAACGGCTTATACCTTGCATAATCTGATTGATAGGGCGGTGTACTTCGAGTAATTTTATGTGTTTTAAAATCTTTAATTTTCATCTCTGTCACCCAACAATTGATTTGCTTCCGCTATTAGTTCAACGGCACCTTTAAGGTCGGATAAATTCAGTTCTTTTTCGACAATTGTCTGCTCTTGCGGAAGGTAATCATCTAACGCATTTTCGAGTTCAATAATTTTCTGGTAGGTTTCTGGAACATACCCCTGGCTTTCGAGCTTTAACAGCTGCTCTGCCAGTGATACAGAAAGCAATGCACGTTGTTTCTTGTAATTGTCAATATTTCTAAAAATATTAAGCGTTTTTTCTTGTGAATAACTCTCTTCTATTTTAAAGAAATCATGCTTGCCATATACTTTGTCCGCATCAACAAACGGCTTGTCATAGCAGGCGTCCGGAACATTTGTCAAAATAATTGTAGGAAATTTGGAAACAAGGGAAGATATTTGCTTAAAAATCTCCGTTCCCTCAATGCACGTTGATTCGACAATAATCCGATAATCCACAATAAGGGCATGAATCGAACCGCCGACAATATCCCTAATCACCGCCTTGGACACTTCGTCAGATAATGTAGTGACCCTGGTCGGCAGCGGATAATCCACAAACTGGATTAGCTCCTCGGCAATATGCGCAGGCTTATTAGCATGAATCGTTCGTTTAATATCTAAAACTTCGCCTTGATCCTCGTCAATAATACCAATGCAGTAATTGTCCATAAAAGCTCCTCCTATTTGGGCAAAGATATCCAAAGGCCAAATCCATCTTCTTTATCCATCGGATGAATTTCGCCAGATGAATCATCAACAACAATTTTTGTGATCCACAATCCAAGGCCGGTACCTTCGCCCTTTTCGGTCTTTTTTGAAGATTCCCCCGGAAAAAATATTCTTTCCGGATTATTGGAAAACATACCGTCAAGCGGAGGCCCGTTATTCTCAAGCAGAATAATAATCTTATCCGACTTATTCTCAATTGTAACATCTACCTCGCGCTGTTTTACAACGCTTTTTTCAAGGAACCATGCGGAATTTAGTAAAAAATTATTGAGGATTATATGCAAAGAGATTTCTGATGTCGCACATATACAATCTTCCATTTTTCCAATCGCTTTAATCGGATTTATATTTATCAGCTTCTGCTGTAAAAGTGGTTCCCATATGTCAAGGATTTTTTGGATTGTATTAAATACATTTGTGTTTTTCCCCGAAAATGCAGATTGTTCCGCGCCAGACATAATTACCTCAAGCCAGCGTTCGAGAAGCTTATCGACTTCTTCCGTCTGATCAATGATAATGAAAGGATCAAAAATCGGATTTCCCGTATACCCATTTTCTCCAACCAAACGTTTTACCGCATACCGTAAATGCTGCATCCGGCTTCCCGCGTTTGAAGTGATTCGACTGATCTCATGTGAAAACGTATTTGTCATGACACCGGCGGAACTATACAGCATCATCGTTTGTATTGCCCTGTCTTTTCGTTCATTTTCTCTTTTTAGATCAAGTACCGCATCCTTATATTCGTCGGGAGAATAGGAGAGATCAGCTTTTTCCTTAGGAGTCTCACTTTGTTTAGGGGTTCCCGATGCTTTTCGCTGCTCGTTTTCAATATGCTCAATTAATTCCTGCGTTTTAGATCGTTCCGCTTTTTTTGCTTTCAACCAGGATGCATATTCATGAAAAACATATTGTCGATCGCTTTCAAATGTTTCAACAATTTTTTCGATAATTACAACAAAGGTTCTGTATGCATCATTAAAAGCTAATCCCTCGCGGTTTGCCATATCAACAAGCTCAGGATTCCCATCCTTTGAAATTCTCACAGCACCAATAATTTGGTTTGTCTGAACTCTCCATGGGCCATCGCTGGAAACTGCCCCCGGATTTTTCCTTGCGCGTTCCCCCAAACCGATCCAATCAAAGCTTGGCCCTTCCTCGCCATACGGACGGACTTTAAACCCATCTCTATATAACTTAATCCCGGAGTAGTTTGCAAGGATGTCTTTACGTCTGCTTGACACGACAGGCCTTACAATTTCAATTGTGCTTTTCGTATTCTTCAAAAAATATAGCTCTGCTTGAAAAGATCCCACTGACGCAATAATTGCAGGGTCAATTTTTGTCAGCGATGATATGGATAATGGTAGAGTAAATTGTTTTGCATAATCGGCCCGTCGGTGTCCATCTACCTGAAATGCTGCTCTTGACCAAAAATCATTCAGCATTAAATCATATTTCTGTTCCCCATCTTTAACGGAAATCTTTATCTTTCGTGTGTCGATTTCGTTGCGATCAATTTTTATTGTAAGTGTATCCTTCCCGTCAAAACTTCCAAATATTTTGTAATCATAATCACTTTCATCAATGGAAAACCGTTCATTTTCAAACGAGTATTCAGGATAGAACACGTTATCCACATATATATCGAACTGCGAATTGTTCGTGCTAGGAAACAGGCTTTTCAAATTACGGTTGATTTTTGAAAAGTATTCTGCGGACCATTTTTCCCGGATCGGACTTAAAACAATGACCGTACCAGTATTCCAGCTATATTGTTCAAAACTTTTGACCTTTTCTTTGGCAATCTTTTCTGCTAAATTAATATAGCTTCCATCGCAGTTTTCAATGGACGCAGATACTTCGTCCAGCATAATCGCCGTATCAAATTGCCGCCAATCAATTTGCCATTTTTTTAGGGTGTCTTCATTACTTTTTGTATAGACCATAGTCGCTGCAGAAAGCTTATCCAGCGCAAAACGGCCAATGCCTTTTGCTCCAGTCTTTACCCTTCCCCTAGCGCTTACCTTTCGTTCTTCTTTATCACTGGTACCTATATTCATCCACGCTGTTCGCAGAGTATCTTCATTCATACCACAGCCATTGTCCATTACAATAATAGTATTATATGAAAAAAGATAATCATTTAACTTCCGTTCTTCAGTCGAACTTAAATTTTTCTTCTTTGCAAAGCAAATTCCATCGTTCACATAATAGTTCAACAGCTGCGCCAGCCCAGTTTCATCAAAAACGGATGCCGCTAACTCGAAGGAAATTTCTTGCGGTACCGCCGGAAAGGGAATGTCAAAGCACACAAAAACACATGATGCATCTGCATCATATGAATTTTTTATGAGTTCAACAACAGCGCCATCGACATCGGAGATATTTTCCCGGCCAATCAGCCTGGCCGTTTTCGCGCTAACGGCAAATTGAATTCTTTCCATGCCACCGTCCCCAATTCCTACATCTTATTAAAATGCTGAAGTAAAAACGTAGTTTTCAATATCTTTTGTTGTAATTCTCTTAGATGATCCGCTTACGCTTACGCCAACACGAGAAATATATTTTTTAAACGCGCTTGAGTTCAACTCCTTCAAAATATCTTCAAGCGATATTGTCCCAGTAGGAATAATGTATAATCCCGCATAGGGGAGCTCTCCCTTGTCAAGCAAATATGCCTTGGTATCTTCCGAAATTACGGAAGATACCATAATCATCCTTCGGTTTGCGTCTCGCAAAGCCTGTGATCTGCCATACTCGAACCATTCAGCAGATTCATCCGACTTCCGCTTATCAAGTTTCGATCTGTGCTTTTCAAGATACTGCATTGCACAGGGAAAAAGTCTTTGCATCTCTTCTTCGGTGTAGTGAAGAAGATTCCCATCGTTATCATAATAATAGGGAAAGATAATATATTCTTCTTTTCCCTTCCTATATCGCTTGCTCTTTGGGCCGGTTGTTTTTCTCAAAATTGCGGTTTCTATCCTGTCATTTTCAATGCAATAATAACCTGCATCAAAATAACCATCCTTTAAAACAAAAACCGGATTGCAGAGCGTCGCGATTGAATTTGATACCTTGAAATACTCCCCTAAACGTGTGCCAAGTGTGTCAACAGTCTCAAAAATCCATTTTCCCTCAAACCTTTCCTTCGAAATAAGTTCAGTTTTTGTTTCTTTTCCCATGGTTTTAGAGTAAATCAACCTATCCCCACTGCTCCCCTTTTCCACCAAAATTATGGCCGGAGAAACCAATACCCCTGAAAAAATCTGATCCTGCGGAAAATCAATGACTGTTTTCAAGTCATTTTTTATCAATTTCCGTAGTTCTTCTGCGAAAACATTTTTAAAGATATTGCTTGGAATTATATATACCAGCTTACCACCAACCGTTAACATTTCGAATGACTTTTCAATAAATGCATAACTATAGTCAAATTTTCCTTTTTTACACGTCGAAAAAAGGGCCCTAATCTCTCTTCGCTCATTCTCTGGCAGGTCAGGGTATGCAATATATGGTGGATTTCCAATTATGTAATTATACTGGCCAGCGACCTTTTCAGCCAAAAAATTATCACAGCAAATATTCCAATCAACATCCAACATATCATATTTTAGAGCTACTGCATCTAAACGCACTTTACAAATGCCAATCAATTCCTCATCTATTTCATAGGCAACAATATCATGTTCTAATCCCTTCTGTATATCCTTGCGGGAAACTCCTTCCCGTATAGCACTTTCAATGTAGCGTTCAACAATTTGAACCAGGAACTCTCCATTCCCGCAAGAATTTTCCAAAACAGTTTTTCCAAACAATTTTTCGCCATAGCCCGCTAAGTCCAGCATTTGTGCTACAATATCTGCCGGAGTAAATATTTGACACTTTTCTTTTATATGAGGGCTATCAATAAGGGATGCCATATCCACACCTCGAATTTACTTACTTCTCAATTTCTACTAATATCTCCGATGTCACAGTTAAGAACACTGCATATACGAGTAAGTATCTCTATTGATACATACTCATTTTTATTGGGCTTTGTCAGTGTAGGAGGGGAAAGGCTGGCACTCCTTCTAAATTGTGCCATTGTTATCTGTCTTTCAACTAGTGAAATCCAAAAGCTTCATCTAACTAATGGGCATAGTTTTACCATCTTGCTCAAATAAATATACTACACAAAAATTCCATCAAAAAATTCTTTAAAGTCGGACATATCGCTTCTAAATACATCAGTCGCCATATATACCGGCTGACAAATGGGTTGCAGCAATGCAACGAATCTTCAGCTGTATCTGGACAAGTTTTGCGCTCACTTCAGCCAATATTCTTTTGGCTCCACACAATTGGATCGGCCGACTCCAACTGTTGAAATATCTGGTCAGTTGACTTAACGGGATAACTATATTTCTTTATACTATAGCATATATTTTGCCTATATGCAAGATAAACCCCTGTGTTTATATGCTATTGAAGCGAAATATCTGGAAAATGCAATAGCCAAAAAGAACTATCCAAGTATCATGCTATCCCTGTGAAACTACAGTTTTCCAACAGTAAAATATAATACAGGAAAACGCATTTTGCCATTTTATACATAAGGATACCATAAGTCACGAATCAAAATGCACCAATTGTTTTACAGTTTGCGGCGTTTTGCTTCTCAAATTGACCCTTCTCAAATTTGCACAGTTTCCCCAAATCAATACCCCTCCACCCCATCCACTTTCCCATATCCATATCTCAAAGCAGAACCGTCTCCACCATTCCAGCGCTATCCATGACGGGCCACCGCAATCGTTTATGAAAGGGCCAAAAGGATAAGTCCCAGACTTGTCCTTTTGGCCCTATTCAAAATGATTATCTCAACAGCGGCATACTGCCCGTGAGCTTGTTGACCTTTTTCTTCGCACCACAGATGGCAACACCAAAATATTGCAAAGTGCTTTCGGGAACGTGTCCCATCTTCTCAATAAACTCGTCGTAGGTTTTGCAGCCCTGGGCCAGATCGGAGAAGTCCACAACGGTCAAATCTTGGAAATCCGGCTGGTACAGCTTTTCCCGTATCTGTTTGATGATCTCTGGCGAACCCCGCAGGATCGGCACGGGAAATTCGATAATTCCAAGATGCTCGTTTCCGCTCTGGTCGGTCACATCGGCCCCTACCACCTCCGGCATTTTCTTCCCCAGGGTGATGCCCATGATTGCCGCCGTATTTGCGATCAGGCCCAGCGGAAGGCTCTCGTCAATGACCATGACACATTTTTCATTTTGCCAGTCCATTTTGCTTCTCCTCTTTCTCAAGAATCGTTTGACCCTGTCTCCGATTGCCCTGTAAAGATACTGCGGTAATTGCCTGGGGACAGTCCGATAAATCGGTTGAAATAGTTGGTGAAATGACTCTGATCGGAAAAGCCGGTTTGCAGCGCCGTCTCAACGGGAGGAACACCCTGCTCCAGCAGTTTCCTGGCTTTGCCGATGCGAATGTTTTCCAGGTAACTGTACGGCGTGACGCCCTTTGACTTCGCAAAGGCCCGGAGCAAGGTGGATTTGCTCAACCCTGCACAGCGGCAAATCTGGTCTAAATCAATGCGCTCGGTGTAATGCTGTTCCATAAAGGCACAGACTTTTTCGATTTCCTCCCGGCACTCCGGGATACAGCGTTCAAAGGGCTGACCGTATTGCTGAGACAGCCGCGAAATTAAGAGCAGTAAGCTTTCTTCTTTCCCGAACTCGTTGGAACCTTTCATGACCAACTCATGGAGCGGACGCAGACAGCAGGTGACTTCTTCATCAGCGATCACGCTACGGGAAAATCCGGGCAGCTCCCGCCTGCCCGTGACTTCCTCCGCTAAGTCAAGCATGACCTCTTTCGTGATGTTGATCCCCCGATAGTCCAGCGTGCCATCGTCGCTTTGGACACAGGCGTGGTTATCGCCGGGGTTGAACAAGAGGACATCGCCCGTTGTGACGGTGTACTCCTGATCTTTGCAGGACAAAGCACGCTCCCCACCCTCAATAAAGCCAATCACATAATATTCGTGGAAATGGTTCGGGAAAGGCTGCACAATTCCCTCAAAACGGTAAGCCTCAATGCGAAGTTCTTCATCATAGACTATTGTTCGTACTTCTTTTTTCATGCGGTGCACCCCCTTGTCCGCCCAATTATACCAGTCGGGGGATTCTGTTGGCTTGTAAAATATCTTCATTTTTACGCACAGCAAGAAAACAGCGCAGGAGTCGGTCAGCCAATCCCTGCGCCGCTGTTTTATGCTTGATGCCAGAGCAACGTATTATTTTCAAACAAGGCCGTGACAGCCTGCTTGTCTTTCAGCCATGCCAGATAGGAGCGGACGGTGCTGCCCACCAAAACGTATTGCTCAAAATTCATTGTCAGCCCGTAGTCCGCAAACAGCTTTTGCAGGATCGCTTCAAAACAAAGCGGCTCCTGACAGATGCCGGTGATCTTGTCCGCAATTTCCAGCACTTTGTCGATGTTATACTGAGCGAGGTCGGCTATATCCTCGGAGGCCGCGGCATGGGCCGGGATGAACATGTTTGCCCGCAGGGATTTGACCATCTCCAGCGTGTTCAGATAGGCGGCAACATCATAGATAAAGCCGATCTGATACTTGTCCAATGTTTCCCGGCTGGACAGGCAGTCCGCCAGATAGACCACATCATCAGGTGTCCGAAAGCCCACCATATCAAAGAAATGCCCCGGCAGGGGGATGATCTCAAAGCCCTCCGGCATAGATTCCTGGATCAGCTCCTGGGCGTCGCTCTCCTGGGCCATGAGGAATTTGTGCCGCAGCTCCTTACAAGGATAGCCGCCATATAAAAAGGACGGCTCCAGGACGGGGTGACGGGTAAAGGCGCAGTCAATCCCCGGCGCGTAGATTCTGCACCCGGTCTGGCCCTGCAAATATTTGTTGCCGCCGATGTGGTCGGCATTGGAGTGGGTGTTGTAGATAGCGGTGAGCCGCCATCCGTTGGCATTGAGAATCTGACGGACTTTGCGCCCCGCGTCCTTATCGTTGCCGCTGTCGATCAGGCAGACGTCCTGCTCATTCAGCTTCACCAGCCCGATTTTGGCCGGACTTTGGATGTAGTAATTCCGTTCCGAAACTTGGATCAGTTCGTACATGATGTTTCTCCTTCAAAACGACCAATGATACTTCCCTTTTGGAGTATATGACTTTCGGCTTTTTTCAAAAATGCCCTTTTCGTGGAATGGGCACTCAATTCAATTTTGCAGTCCAAAGTATAAACGGTAAAGCGGTATGTATGGGTTTTGCCCCTTGGCGGTTTAGGCCCCGCATATTTGTGGAGGCCATAGCCGATGCCCTGGCGGACTCCACTCATTCCAGGGACGTTTGCACCGGCGGGAATCTTGCCCATAATCCTGTCCCTCGCTGGGATATTCCAGATAATCCAATGTGTGAAGTTTTTGATGGGGTGGCTTAAATCTTCCAGCGTGATTGCGATTGTCTGTGCATTGGGTGATAAATTTTTGATGACAAACTCCGGCGAGACGTCCAATCCGCGCCCGGTATTTTCTGCCGGGAATATACCGCCATTTCCCAGTCCGATGCAGGCAAATTCCAAATTGCTATTTTCCATAATTCCTCCTATAATGGCACAGGACGTACCCCTGCCACTGGACAGCTTTCACACATTATAGCACAACCGGCAGAAAAGTGCACTGTGAAAATGCTCTGCGCTGTCCAGTTGCGGTGTCAAATCGTCCAGTCACGTCAACCGCCTTTATTTCAGCACCCATTTGAACGAATAAGCACATAGAGGAAGATTACCATGATAAAAATAGCGATTTGTGATGATGAAGCAAATATCCGAGCCTATCTCTCGTCCTTGATCCGGGCACAGTCCTGCCCCTGCGAGATCGTGGAGTACGCCTCCGCCGGTGAGTGCCTTGCGGATCACCGGGAAATCGACCTGCTCTTTTTGGACATAGAGCTGGCCCCCGACCGCCCGGACGGTATGGCCCTGGCGCGAAAAATCAGGGAACAGACTTTTAGGGCACAGCCGGTCATTATCTTTGTGACCGGCTATGAGCGGTATGTGTTCGACGCCTTTGACGTGGGTGCGTTCTATTACCTGCTGAAGCCGGTGGACGAGGAAAAGTTTGCCCAGGTCTTTGCCCGCGCGGTGGAGCAGATACAGGCTCGCCGGGAAAACCCGCAGAAAGGACGTGTGCTGACGCTCCAATCCGCCAACACCAGCAAGACCGTACCGCTGGACAGCATCTGCTACATCGAAAGCAGCGATCACAAGGTCATTTTGCATTTGCTGGACGGTGAATTTGCCTGCTACGCAAAAATCCGGGATTTGGAGCTGGAACTGCAAAATCAGTTTTTCCGCATCCACAAGGGCTATCTGGTCAACCTCTCCTATGTGGATGGGTACAGCAAAGCAGAAGTGACGCTGACAAACGGGGAAACGCTGTTGCTCTCAAAGTATAAGTATCAGGACTTTGTAAAGGCGTATCTCCGCTTCCTGAAAGGGGGCGGCGGCCTGTGAGTGAAGCGGGATTCATTGTGTTCAACGACGTGTTCGGCATTGTTTCCGAACTGCTCTACGCCGCCTGCCTGGCCCTGTTCCTGCGCCCGTTCCTGCGGTCGCGGGGACGGCGGTGGAGACTGGCCCTGATCTTCGTGTTCTATCTGCTCTCCGTCCCGTTCGCGCTCCATCCAGCCATTCCCCAGGGGTTCTCCGGTTTGGTGCTGACGGTCACCCTGACAGCGGCCTCTAAGGTGCTGAGCTTGAAGCGCCCGATGGCGTTTCTGCTGGCCATTTTCTACTGGAATACCCGGACATCCGGCGGGCTGATCACGGAAAGCCCCTATTTCCTCCTGGACCGTCTGCGCCCCTCCCCCAACCAGCCGCCGGAGGTCATCTATCTCCGCGCCGCCGTTCTGATGACACTGTTCATGCTGGCAAATATTGCCCTGATGGCGGTCATGCTGTACGCCCTCCAGCGGCAGATGCAAAAACAAAAAATGCCGCTTCACGGCTGGGAGCTGTGCTATCTCAGCCTGATTCCGGCGGCGGGTATCCTGTTTGGGCAGATCGTCTCCCGGCTGTGGCTTGAGTTCAAGGACGGGGTCTTTCTCCTGCTCTACGAGCGGCACCCGGCGTTTTTAGCGGTGGTGCCGGTGCTGGCCCTGCAGTTTTATGGAGGGGCCTATCTGGCGGTAGTCTTCCAGCAGCGCATGGCGGCGCTGAAAGAGGAACAGGCCACCCACTACGTTGAGTGCCAGCAGACACAGGCGATCCGGGCACGCATCCACGAGGCGGAGCAGTTCTATACCCGCATCCGTCAACTGAAACATGAAATGCGGGGCCACATGACCAACATCAAGGGCTTGGCCGGTCGCGGCGAATACGCCAGCCTGGACGACTATATTGCCAAAATGGACGAGAGCATGAGCGGCTTTGAACTGACGCTCCAGACGGGAAACCCAGTCACGGATGTGATCGTCAACGACACACGGCGGCGGAGCCTTGACCTGGGCATCCGTTTCCAGGCGGAGTTCCATTACCCGGATCCGGGGGCCTATGACGCCTTTGACGTGGGCATCATCCTGCAAAACCTTCTGCAAAACGCGGTGGAGGCTTGTGTAAATGTCAGCGAGGGGGAGCGGTTTATTGCGCTGACCGGAAAGAGGAAGGGACGTTTCTTTCTGATCGAAGTCAAAAACTCTTTCGCGGGCGAGGTGGTATTCGGACAGGACGGTTTACCTGTCACAATAAAACAAGAGGATGTTCCCATGCACGGCATCGGCCTGTCCAATGTGCGCCGGGAGGCGGAGAAGTACATGGGAGAATTGGAGTTGAAAGCAGATCAGCGGGAATTTTCCGCAGCCGTTTTATTGCAGGAAAGGAGCAATTCATGATGATTCAACCAATTTCCGGTTTAGGCCTCAGTGCGGCGCAGGCCGCCGGAGTCAAAGAAGCCCCGGCCGTTCAGCGGCCTGACAGCGGCGCCCCTGCCCACCCTCAAAAGCCCATGATGGATGAGTACGTCCCGGAAGAAAAGCGGGAGCCGTCCGGCCGCTACTATCTTGGAAAGGACGAAAACGGCCAGCCCAAGGTTTACTTTGACGACCCGGAACGGGATGAGGGCGCGGGCAACCCGGAACCCAAAGCCGCCGATGCGCCCAAAGAGAAGGCCGGCGGCAAAAAGGCGGAAACCTGCACCGGCAATACGGACAAGGTTGACCGCGAGATCGAAAAGCTGAAAAAGAAAAAGGAGCAGTTGGAACGGCAGATCAGTTCCGAGACGGACGAGACAAAAAAGAAGGGATTGGAAGCGAAACTGGCACAGGTAGAGAGCGAGCTGCGCCAAAAGGACAACGACGCATACCGCCGCCAGCACATGGTAGTCTCTCGGCGAAGCTAAAGGAGGGAACCAATTTGAGCAATACGATTCAACCGAGTTATGGGACGCAGACATATAGCACCCCCACAAAAACCCGTGAGACAAAGCATTCCGGGGCACAAGCCAGCAGCTTTCTCGCCATGGCGGCGCAGACCAGCGGCCGCAGAACGGATACGCTGACCACCGGCATGAGCGGCCTCATGGGTATGGCGGGCCTGCCCACAAGCCTGATGATGGATTTGTCGGTGCGGACTGCCGGACAGATTAAAACAGAGGGCGTGGAAGCAGCGGAGGCCCCTTCCCTGGAAACGATGCTGAAAGCCAAATATCCCAACATCCACTATCATGTCTTTGACGCCAGCAGCGGCTATTGGAAAACGAGGAACGACTACCCCCATTACCTGTTGTACCAGGACGGGGACAAAGCAAAGGAAACGCTGGAGAATTGGCAGCCCACCGGGGCCAATCCTTTCTACGGGTCCATTGACGGCAGGTTTACCGCTCCGAAAGAGATCCGCGCTCTGGGCAGCGTCCCGCCTGGGAGCAAGGCGGTGGTCATTCACCCCAAGGTGCAGGAGCGCATGGAGCAAGACCCGGCCTACGCCCAGGAGATTTTTGCGAAGATCGACACCTGGTTTGCCTTTGATGTAGCGCGAAACGAGGCAATGATGCCCGGAAGTACATGGGATATGTCCCAGGCCGTCGCCATCGGTGAGGATGGGAATATCTGTAACGCCTGTTCCTCCAGTGCGGGCGGTGAGATTACCTACTCCAAGAGCGGCTCTGACGATAAAGAAAGCTGGTGGGATCTGCGTATGGCCCGCCACGCCGAGTTTATGAAGCTGGCGGTAGAGAAGCAAATCCAGCGGCGTATGCAGGCCTCCGATCTGCTTTCCGCCGCCGCGGCAAGATCCCGGCTTGCCAGCATGATGAGGGTTGGAAATCTGCAAGCGATTTTTGGTGACGAGATCGCCGGTATTCCTACCGAAACCGTTCTGGCGATCACGCAGGCCCAGGTTTGGGGCGGCGAAGCGATTTTGTGATTATCCATCTCAGTATGGTCATGTTCAAGAGCTTGGTTAGTAATACTAACCAAGCTACTAACCAAGCTAACCAAGATGCCACTGACTTAGTGTCCCGCATATTAGGCGTCATTGATGAGAACCCTTCACTTTCACAGAAAAAAATTGCAGCACAACTTGGGGAGAAATACAGCGCTGTCAAATATTACATGGAATCTATGAAGAAAGCCGGCATTATTAAAAGAGAAGGTTCCAGTCAAAAAGGGAGATGGGTCATTTTATAGTACTGGTGTCGTTGCCATTATCCTTTCTCCTGTTTTCGCGGTCTGCCTGGATTTCCGCCAGGCAGACCGCTTTTGCTTTTCTGGCTAAACGATCAAATCATTCGGTATTGTTTGCCATCACTAAGCAATATGCACCAGTTAATCGTTATCAATTATCTCCTCAGCCGCTTTTGTTGGAACTCTTTTTGTATAGAGAGCAGAGATAGGCAGCGTATTGCGCATCTTTTTGTTATAGAGATTCAAAATGGCTTCTGCGTATCCAAGCGTACCGCCACCCCGCTCTTTGGCTGTCCTGCTGATCTCCCGCACGGAATATCTGCCCAATCGCTCTTTGAAGCTGTCGTCCCTGAGCGATTCATCATATGTATCGACCAATCTGGCAATACTGTTCAGCATATTCCCGCTGAAAGAATCGGCATCGCCCTCCCAGGTTCCGATGCACAAAAGCAAAACACGGTCTAAAACCTGGAATCCATATTTATCAAAGATTGCCTCCACTGTTGCGATTGCACAAATGCATCCAATGTTTTTGCTCGGCGACAGCTTCAAACCATAGGATTCCACCAGGGATTTAATGATCAGCTGCTTATCATTTCCGGCCTCAATATTGGCCATGAATATCTCATAGGGAAGAAGCGGTTTGACATATTTCAGCTGGTTGGCAAAAATGTCCGCCTCTTGACTGTATTCCAGATCGTCATAGATCATACACCAGACGGGCGTATCCCGGGAACCGGAAACCAGCGCCACAATCTCAATGGTGTGCTGACCATTGAACACATAATTGATGCCGGCCCGCCGGCTGACCTTGACGGGATTGATTTGATGCAGATCAAAATTTGCCGCTGCGCGGCGGACATGCCCGACAGAGATATTCCGCTGGTATTCCTGATTAGATACCAGATTCTTAATGGGGATCTGCTCAAAATGCACGTTGGGGACAAAGGGATTATCCACTATAAGACCTCCTTAATGGCGCTCATCAATTGTTCCGCACTTTGCGTCAGGCAGAGAAGCTGCGCCGCCAGCCGCTCCAAGGCGCTGGGGGAGATGGCAGAAAGCTCCGCCGCGGCATGAGTTCGCTGAATGGAACTGATCCAGGATGGGATCGTAAGCGTCAGCCCAGATACCTCCGCGTCCGGGTCATAGCTCGGCATTTGCTTGACCAGCATTTGCTGGGAGAACTCAGGGGCAGACCGCTGTCCGTCATACGCAGGCGGCCGTCCTCGTTTTCTCCTTCGCCATCCATTCTGAAGCACAAACTTCTCAGGATTTTCCTCTGCCTTCCGCAAGACCTGGTCCGGCAGCTGCGATACGCGGATCACATCCTTCTGCGTCATCTCGAGCATGCCTGACAGAATAAGCGCGGCTAATTGCGGCGCCGTTCGGAACAATTGGTCAATCGATTCCGCATAGACTCCGTATCGTGTAATTGCATAGCGCCCAAAGCCATATTCTTCACCCAGGCGGATTGCCGTACTGCCCGGGACGAACCTTTCCCCCTCCTCGGGCTGGGACTGGGCCACAATGTCCGATAGCTGGGATGAACGACGCCCAGGCACACCTTTTTCAATCGAATAACGTTTTCCGATCAGATAGAGCCTCATTTCCGGTTTCAGGTCGCTCCGTCTGAGCTGCGCCGCACAGGCCCAGGTCAATGCCTCCCGCCGGTTGCGAACCGGAATCTGTCGGGTGCGAACCGGCAGCTCATGTTTCAGGCAAAGCTGATAGCAAAGAAAACCTTCCAGGATAATGCGCCCCCACAGATTGACCTCGTTTTGACAGCGGTTTTCAAGCAATTCCCGCTCGAGGGCCTGCTGTACGTCATTCTCCACAGGCTGCTCCAATCTGCGGAATTCTTCCTCCACAATGAGCTGTTGGCAGAATTCACGGCACACCTTCCGCACCATCCCTTCGTTCGGCTGTCATCCATTGTTCCACGGTGCTTAGCCCCTCCTCCGGCGGTTCATGAGGGAGGGGAGGCTTGGGTACACGGACGCCAAATACCGCATATCCGTGGAACAGGTCAATCTGTAGGCAGCGGCGATGCTCCTCCACCGAGAGCCCAAACTGGTTCTTCCATTCCGCAGGAAATATTGGTGCTTTGCTGCTTTTGCAGATGCCTTGCTCCACAACTGCATATTGAAAAATCTGGGGCTGCGTCAAATCAAACAGCAGGAGCTGCTCCTCATTGGAACGAATCAGCTTCCCCAACAGCTTGTACCGCAGCTCTCCTCCCCAGCCCATCAGCTCCATAATTTTCGCGTAAAAGACCCGGCAGGTGATCCGTTTGGGCCGACGCCCTGACTTGCTGTTGGAGCGCCATGGGAAAGAGTCCTTTTCATCCTCCCCACAGGGGCGGAGAACCAACTTTTTCGTATCTGAATTAACCAAAGCCTGCACATAATCCACCTGTGGTAGCTTTTTGAGGCAGGCGGCGTTGACAGAAATCTGATACCGGCTGAACGTGATGGCCGGTTCCTGGACGTGGGCCAAAAATTCCCTGCGCACCACCTGATACCCTTGATAGCTGAATAGCTCTTTGTCATCCAAAGGGGTATTCGACCTTTCGGGACGTGGCAGGCCAGCGGTCTCTTTTTGATCATTCATTTGAATTCTCCTGTTTCATTTCTTGAATCAACTTCGCAATTTCGGTCTGAAGCGTCTCCTGGCTTATCGCTCTGATGGAGGTTTCGCCTTGAAAAGCTGAGATATCTTCTTGCAACTCCCAGTTGTCTTGAAGGCCAAAGGCAGACAGCGTTCTCATTTCACGGTGGCAGTAGTAGTTTTCTCCAAAACCCTGCGCCCAGTCCGCCGGATAGGCCGCAGCTTTTGCCCCCAAATCCGGCACAAGGGATTTGGCCCCATCATTCTCCCCGGGAAATTGGTCTTTGGGAACAAAAACCTCCGTATCCTCTAAATTAAACAGCAGGACTGAGCCTGTCCCAATAGTATACCGGATCCCCTGCACCCGGTACTTGCAGGTCTTGTCCCACCCCAGCATTGTGAAAAGGCTGGGCAGAAAGGCCCGTCCGCTGGTACTTCGGCTGTAGGCAAGGCCGTCTACCGACTTTGCCCATCGGATTGCTCTCCGGTTCCCTTTCACGCTGGGGCGCACCGCCAGAAGCCGCCGGTATGGATGGATCAGCAGCTCCACATACAGGCTATCCGGCAATTTGCGAACGCAGCTGGTGCTGAAAGACAGTTCGTCTGAGGAAAAGGTAACGCAGAGCTTTTGCGCCACATCAAAAAACTGACCTCTGGCCACCTCATACCCCCGATAATCAAAGTCCCCAGCCTGAACCGACACTTCAATCTCATTCTGATCCTCTTTCTGATTCGCAGGTTCCACACTGGCCGAGGCCATCAGATAATCCCGCACTTGAAACCCTGCCCAGCGGGGATGCACCAGTACAAAGCCCTTTAAAGCGCCCTGCGATACTACCTCCAGCTCCGGTAAAAACCCTCTGTTTCCATATTTCGCATTTCGGATCAACCGTTGGACTGCGATGAAATCATTCCGAGATATGATTGCGGCATGGTGCCTGCCCTGATAGTATTGGTTTCGATCCTGGCGGTTCTTTCTTGACCTGTGGTTCAAGTAGCTGGGTGTCCAGGTCTTGCGGGCCAGCACGTCTCCGCAGTGACGTTCGTTCTGCAAAATGCCCAGAACGCTCCCCGCAGACCATACGGTACTGCCATTCTTCGTCGGGCGGGCCAACTGGGTCAACGCATCCGCAATCTGTGTGCAGGTGTATCCATATAAGTACATATAAAAGATAAGCCGGACTGTTTTGGCCTCCTCCTCATTGACAACAAGGGCTCCATCCTCATCCCGGTCATATCCCAGCAGAGGCGGTGTGAGGAATATCCCCCGGCGAAAACGCATCTCAATGGAGGCGTTCATCACCTCACTCTTATTGTGGCTCTCCTCCTGGGCCAGCGTCGAAACAAAGGAAAGGCTCATTTCACTGTTCCGATCCAATGTGTAGATATTCTCGGCCTCGAACAGTATCCCTATGGGTGGATCCAAAGCGGCCAGCTCCCGGGCATACCCGATACAGTCCAAAACATTGCGTGCAAACCGGGATACACTTTTTGTCAAAATAAGGTCAATTTTGTGCTCGCGACAGTCGTCAATCATACGCACAAAGGCATCCCTGTGCTGGAGGGATGTGCCGGAAATTCCTTCGTCCGCATAGATTCCGGCCAGCTTCCAGCCTGGGTGACGATTGACCACATCCTGATAGTGGTTTTTCTGGAGCTCATAGGAGGACGTCTGCCTGGGGTCGCCTGTAGACACCCGGGCGTATACGGCCACACGCTTCTCCTGCATATCTTCCAACAGCCCCGGCTGCAAACGGGCTGGTATGAGCGTAACACCGTCCGTTCCCGCATAGCGCGCCCTTATCTTCTCCTTTTCATCTAAAGGACTTGGATTGCGCTTTTCTGTGCTCTCTGTTTCATTCTGCGGGCTTTGATCCTGCTCCCCCGTAATTTTCACCGCATATTCCTCCTCAAACAAAACAGTTCAAAAGTAGTATACTGTCAGGTGGGAGAAATCAAAACGAACCACGGGTCAAAAGTTTGACCTGTAGTCCGGTTTTTGAAAAATAATACGCCCTTTTGTCAAGGGAACCTCCCATCCCGCAAAAAAGCACCCACAGAAGGGTTTCTTTGGGAGGAACACAATATGAGCGTGAATTACAAGATGGTTGGGCGGCAAATCAAGGTGCGAAGACGTACGCGGCGGATGAGCCAGGCATTCTTGGCAGAACAGGTGGAACTGTCTGTTTCGTATATCAGCTGCATTGAGCGGGCAAAAAAGCAGGTTAGCCTGGAAGCCCTGGTTCGAATCGCTAATTCACTGGACACAACCGTGGACAGTCTTTTAATCGGCAGCCAAACCAATGACCCTTTTTCTCTTACCGCCAGATGGGCCGAGCTGCTGTCCGACTGTTCCAATGAAGAAAAAATACTTATTTATGATACGGCCCTTGCCCTGAAAGCCAGTCTGCGCCAAAGGATTTTCAAATAACAGTTGCCAAAAGGCACCATGTCTAATGGTTGCTTTCCTGCCCTCTCTGAAAACATTGGAACAGTCAAACCGCCGCAAGCGCTTGTCCCCCAAGCGTTTGCGGCGGTTTGCTTCTCAAATTGACCCTTCCCAAATTCACACGGTCTCTCCAAATCTTTCCGTCACTATGTACAACTCCACCCCGTCCGTTTTGACAGATCCATCATCCCAAAGCAGAACCGCTCCCACCGCTCCAATGTTATCTGTGACGGGTCGCCCTCGCGAATACGCATAGTGCGGCGGATCTCCTTGGGGATCACCACCCGGCCCAGATCGTCGATGCGGCGCACGATCCCAGTCGCTTTCATGGTTTTCCTCCTGCGTCTTGCCGTGCGAGCACGGCATATTTTTGTATCGCTTCCTTTGTATTATCCGCAGGATTTGGAAGCGTATTCAATTTCAGCCGCTGGTTTTCTTTGGAAGAATGAAACTGCCAGAATATCAGTACAAAGCAGGGCGGGAGTACATCTGACTCCCGCCCCATACAGCACATTTTAAATTTTGTGATACATCGATTGAGGCGTGTTTACTGCATCTTCACCCAAAGAGCCATCAGCAACAGCACAATCGGATAGTAGGCATAGTAGGCATATTTGCTCACCCAGCTCTCATCCTCCCGACGTTCGCCGTTGCAAATAGATATAAGGATAAAACCCATGGCCGCGGTGATATACACCAGACTGGCGCCCACTCCGGCGATCAGGCTCAGGGTTCGCCATTTGCGCAGCAGGAAAAGGACGGCGGCGATAAACACAAAGCCCCATCCGAATTTGCAGTTGATCAGGATGGTCCACAGGCAGCCGCCAAGGGCGGCCACAGCGCCAAGCGCATAGGAGACAGCTCCCCGCCCCTCCACATACTTCATTAGGCACAGGCTGATGAGGGCGATGAACACCGCCCAAAGGGGGTTCTGGGTCTCCCAGCTCCATACCTGTCCGTAGACAGCCAGATCGTAGGGCACCTCGGAGATTATGGCGAAAATCAGCACAGACAGGGCATATTTCCCAATGCTGGAGGTGTGTTCCACCCCCTGCACCAGCAAGTAGGCATAAATGGGAATGGCGATCATGCCGACAATTTCCGCCACCGACGCGATGCCCGCCCAGAGCATGGCCTGGGGGTCTCCTCCCAGCAGCTCGTTGAGCTGGGCGGGGGTATAGTTGTTCACATGAAGGATGCCGTTTTGGATCACCGCCGCGCTGAAAAAGTACAGGGTCAGCAGAATCGCGCCCGCGATCTTCAGCGTGTTGACGGAGACGCTGGGGAACAGGGATCTTCTACCCCTCATGCCGCTCTCATTTTCCGCTGCCATGGGAAGCCTCCTCCGCAGATTTTTCAGGACGGACCGCTGCCGGCCCGGTGGAGCCCCGAACCACCAGCGGAGCCCGGAGCACAATCGAGTGAATATCCATGCCGCCCAGCAGGCATTGCAGCGCGTAGTAGCCGCATTTGCCCAGCGCCAGCCTGTCCTGCCGGACGGTGGTCAGGGCCGGATTCATGTAGGCGGTGATGGGCAGGTCGTCAAAGCCGATAATGCTCACGTCCCGCGGGATACGGACGCGCCGGTCCACGCACTCAGTGTAAGCCGCCACAGCCCGGCTGTCATCGGAGCATAAAATGGCGGTCGCGCCCTTTTCAATCAGCTTGGGCAGATATTTCCGGGTGGATTCCGCCACATAATAGCCCACCCCGACGAGCTCCTCATTCACCTCCAGGCCGCACTTCTCCATCGCGCTGAGAAAGGCGTTATACCGCTCTTTCAGCACATAGGAATCCAGCGGGCCGAACAGCAGCCCGATCCGCCTGTGGCCCAGCGCGTACAGGTGCCGCACCGCCTCCTCCATGCCGCCCCAGCTGTCACACCCCACCGAGGCCATAAAGGGGTTTTCCTTAATGTAGTTATCATAGAGCACAGTAGGAATCCGGGCGGTGCGGAACTCCTCCATCCAGGGATCGACGAGGGAAAAGCCCAGCAGGAACGCCCCCTGATACCCGCCCTGGGCCATAAAGTCGCTGTAGGCCATATCCTTCTGGCGCTCCTTGTCCAGGGGCACCACATCCACCGTCCAGCCCTCCGGCTTTGCCATCTGTACAAACCCGGAGATCAACTCATAGCCAAACTGGTTCGGCTCCTTGTACCCCATGTTCTCCACCAGGATGCACAGCCGTTTCTGTGTCCGTCTGCCGGAATACCCCATCTCCGCGGCGGTTTCTATAATTTTCTTACGCAGCTCTTCACTGACGTCCGAGGCATTGCTCAGCCCTTTAGAGACGGTGCTTTTCGATATACCCAGCCTGGCAGCAATATCGTTAAGGGTAACCATGATAACCTCCTACAGAATGATACCAACACAGCATTTGTGAGTATTGTACCACATTATTACAAAAAATCAAGCTCGTTTCGAAACTTTTTTCGCCGCCTTCCACAGAAAATTCGCGAACTTTTGCCGCCGGTTTTCAAGCGAAAACAGCGCTGGAATAAGTTTCGCAACCCTCCCTCCTCCCTGCGGCGCTTTGGCAGTTTGCATAAAAACTCAAGCGAATTTTTGGCACCAACACTCCAGTTCAGTGGAAATCTTCCTTGACATTCGCCGAAAGTTGTGCTAATTTAATTTTGGCAAGCTTTGCGAAACAAGGTTTTGGATGCACCGGTTCCTTCTATATCCCGTTTTAATCCGGCCCTTTCGAAACTTTGCGAAACAAAGTAAACACAAAAAGGAGGACAAAATCAAAATGAAAAGAAGAACTTTAGCCATGCTTCTGGCTGGCGCCCTGTCTCTGAGCCTTCTGGCCGGCTGCGGCAAGAAGGACACCACCACCAGCGACGCCCCCCAGGGCAACAATGGCGGCGAAGTCACCAGCGACGCCCCCCAGGGCGGTAACGAGGGCGAAGTCACCGACATCACCCTGAAGGTGTGGTGCCCCTCCAACCAGATCGACACCGGCATCATCGACGAGCAGCAGAAGGCCTTCGCGGCTGAGCATCCCGAGTGGAACATCACCTGGGAAGTCACCGCCGTGGGCGAGGACAAGTGCAAGGACGAGGTTCTGAAGGACGTGGAGGCCGCGGCTGACGTGTTCTTCTTCGCCAACGACCAGCTGCCCGACCTGGTCAGCGCCGGCGCCATCGCCCAGCTGGGCGGCGCTACCGCCGATATGGTGAACTCCAGCATGGCTCAGTCCGTCATCGACACCGCCATGTCCGACGGCAAGCTCTATGCCATCCCCTTCACCCACAACACCTTCTTCATGTTCTATGACAAGACCCTGCTCAACGAGGATCAGATCAAGACCATGGAAGGCATCATGAGCGCCGAGACTGCTGACAACGCCTACAACTTCTACTTCGAGTCCGCTGGCGGCTGGAAGCTGGGCGCTTGGTACTACGGCGCCGGCCTGTCCGTGTTCGGCTCTGACGGCAGCGACCTGGCCGCCGGTGTGGACTGGAACAACGCCACCGGTCTGGCTGTCACCAACTACCTCATCGACCTGATCAACAACCCCAAGTGCGGTTATGACGGCGAGATCGCCGTGTCCGAGCTGATCGAAGACCACCGCATCGCCGCTTGGTGGGACGGTGCCTGGAACTATGATATGTATCACGATGTCCTGGGCGACGACCTGGGCCTGGCTGTCATCCCCACCTTCAATCCCGACGGCAATGACTATCAGCTGCTGGGCTTCTACGGCTCCAAGTGCATCGGCGTCAACGCCAAGTCCAAGAACCCCGCCGCCGCCGTGGCCCTCGCCGCTTTCCTGGGCAACGCGGACAACCAGACCCTGCGCTTTGAGAAGTCCGCTCAGATCCCCACCCACAACGACTCCGCCAACTCCGACGCCGTGAAGGCCAACGAACTGGCCACCGTCCTGGTGAACGAGTCCAATAACTGCAGCGTGATGCAGCCCGTCAGCACCACCTTCTCCGCCCGGTACTGGACCTACGCCGGCGCCATCCCCACCGAGATCCGCAGCAAGGAGATCACCAAGGATAACGCCCAGGCCAAGCTGGACACCTTTGTCTCCGCCATGACCGCGGAGTAAGAACAGGCTAAAATGAATATGAATCCGATGAAAAAGCCATGGCTTTTTCATCGATGTGGGCCGGCCCACATCGCCCGCTGAACCGCAGGCGGGACTGCCGTCCATAAAAGCGGCGGGGATGCTGTTCATTTGGTGTCCCCGCCGCGATTCAATACAGGGGGGTCGAGAAAATCTATGGAGACGAAGAAAACTAACCCGGGCAGCGCCGACGCACCGGCTCTGCGCGCCGTACTGCCCAACAACGCGCGTCCCTTGCAGGTCATCCGCGAGAGCAACGCCATTTCCAAGCTGTCCTTCCTCATCTTCGGTCTGGGCAACCTGATCAATATGCAGATCATCCGTGGCCTTCTTCTGCTGGCCATCGAGGTTGGCTACATTGCCTATATGGTCAGCTTCGGCGCGGCCGCTATGGGTAACTTCCTCACCCTGGGCACCAAGGTACAGGAAGAGGTCTGGAACGAGGCCCATGGTGTCTTCGAGTACATTCCGGGCGACAACTCCATGCTGTGTATGCTGTACGGCGTGATCACCATTGTGCTGACGGCCATTGTCATCGCCGTGGCCTATATGTCCATGAAGAGCGCCTACTGCACCCAGAAGCGCAAGGAGCGGGGTATGCCCATCCCCACCTTTAAGGACGACCTGCACTCCCTGCTGGAGGAGAACATCCACGGCCTGCTGATGGCCTTCCCCTCCTTCGGCATCCTGGCATTCACTGTCATCCCGCTGATCTTCATGATCCTGATCGCTTTCACCAGCTATGACCGCGACCACCAGCCGCCCGGAAACCTGTTCGGCTGGGTGGGGCTGTCCAACTTCGCCCAGCTGTTTACCAACGGCAGCAAGCTGGCCGCCACCTTCTGGCCCGTCCTGGGCTGGACCCTGATCTGGGCCGTGTGCGCCACCTTCAGCAACTTTATCCTGGGTATGCTGCTGGCTCTGCTCATCAACCGCAAGGACACCCGCGCCAAGGGCTTCTGGCGCTTCGTGTTCGTGCTGTCCATCGCCGTGCCCCAGTTCGTCACCCTGCTGAGTATGCGCACCATCTTCAACACCAACGGCCCGGTGAACATCCTGCTGAGGTTGGCCGGCTTGATCGGGGCCACGGATTCGGTCCCCTTCTTCACCAACGCGACATACGCCAAAATTACCATCATCTGCATCAATATGTGGATCGGTATCCCCTACACTATGCTGTCTACCACGGGTATTTTGCAGAACATCCCCGGCGAGCTGTATGAGGCCGCCCGCATTGACGGCGCCAATCCGCCCACTATTTTCCGCAAAATCACCCTGCCCTATATGCTGTTTGTTATGACGCCCAATCTGATTACCTCCTTCACTGGGAACATCAACAACTTCAACGTGATCTTCCTGCTGAGCGGCGGCGGGCCGGACTCGCTGGACTACTACTTCGCGGGCAAGACCGACCTGCTCATCACCTGGCTGTATCGGTTGACCATCACCCAGAAGGACTACAACATCGGCTCTGTCATTGGCATCATGACCTTTATCGTGCTGGCGGTCACAGCGCTGCTCACCTACCACCAGACCGGCGCATACAAGGATGAGGGGGCGTTCCAATAATGAAACAAAGAAAAATGATTTCGAACGTGCTCTGTCACGTTCTGCTGGCCGTCCTCGGCTTCATCTGGGTGCTGCCCATCTTTTACGTCATCCTGACCTCGTTCCGTGCGGAGGGCGGCTCCTACAAGAGCTATATCTGGCCCAAGGGCTTCACCGTTGATAACTATGTCAACCTGTTCAACGCCACCAACAGCATGATCGACTTCAAGCGCTGGTTCCTGAACACGCTGATCATCGCCATCATCAGCACCATTATCGCCGCTTTCTTCACCATCTGCGTGGCTTACTGCATGAGCCGCCTGCGTTTCCGTCTGCGCAAGCCCTTCATGAACCTGGCCATGATCTTGGGTATGTTCCCCGGCTTTATGTCCATGATCGCCGTGTACTACATCCTCAAGGGCCTGGGCTTCCTGGAGACCGGCCTTCTGAAGCAGTTCGCGCTGGTGCTGGTCTACTCCGGCGGCGCCGGATTGGGGTTCTATATTGCCAAGGGCTTCCTGGATACCATCCCCAAGGCCATTGACGAGGCCGCCTACATCGACGGCGCCACCAAGTGGCAGACCCTGATCCACGTCACCCTGCCCCTGTCCAAGCCCATCATCACCTACACCCTGCTGACCGCCTTCATGGGCCCCTGGGTGGACTACATCTTCGCCAAGGTCATTATGGGCCAGGACACCCAGTTCTACACCATCGCCATCGGACTGTGGACCATGCTGGAGAAGGAGTATGTGGAGTACTTCTACACCCAGTTCTACGCGGGCTGTGTCATGATCTCCATCCCCATCGCCATTCTGTTCACCATGACGCAGAAGTACTACGTGGAGGGCGTCTCCGGCGCTGTCAAGGGCTGACGCTTTTTCAACCCAGCCCCTGTCCATGCTTTACGCATAACATATCATAAGGCCGGACAGATCCGCTCGACGATTTTTGCTCTTAGCTCGCAAGACCCACAGGGCATGGTTCGCGGTTCCCCTTTGCACTATGGAGAGGCGCGGGCCATGCCCTCTTTTATGCCCTGACAACCTGACGACCAATATTGGAGATCAACTGTGGAATCAATCAAACAAACCAAATATGACGCGCAATTCGACGCAAAATACCGATATGACGAAACAGATTTGGGCGCCGTCTGCACTGGGGGACGCACCGTATTCAAGGTGTGGAGCCCGGAGGCGGAACGGATAGAGCTGTCCCTGTACCGGGACGACGCCTCCGACGCCTATGAAACCCATCCGCTGAGCCGGGGTGACCGGGGCGTCTGGTCGCTGGCGATGGAGGAAAACCTCCACGGGGTCTTCTATGACTACGCTGTGTGGGTGGACGGACGCTGCGCCCGCACCGCCGACCCCTATGCCGTGGCCTGCGGGCGCAACGGCGCGCGCAGCATGGCGGTAGATCTGTCCCGCACCGACCCGGAGGGCTGGGCCCAGGACGCCCCGCCCCCCGCCCAGCCGGAGCAGATCATCTATGAGCTGCACGTCAAGGACTTCTCTTACGACCCGGACAGCGGAGTGCCCCCCGAGTACCGGGGGAAGTACAAGGCGTTTTCCGCCCTCACAGCGGACGGACAGCCCCCCCGCTGTATGGATCATCTGCGCTCCTTGGGGGTCACCCACGTCCAGCTGATGCCCATCTTCGATTTCGGCTCGGTGGATGAGGCCGGGGACGATAAGCAGTTCAACTGGGGCTACGACCCGGTGAACTACAATATACCGGAGGGCAGTTATTCCACCGATCCCTCAGACGGCGCGGCCCGTATCCGGGAGTGCAAGGAGATGATCCAGGCCCTCCACCAGAGCGGGCTGCGGGTGGTGATGGATGTGGTATATAACCACACCTTCCACGCGGACTCCTGGCTGGAGCGCACCACGCCGGGGTATTACTACCGCCGGAACGAGGACGGCTCGTTGTCCGCCGGCTCCGCCTGCGGCAACGACATCGCGGCGGGCCGGGCCATGGCGGACAATTACATCGTTCACTCCGTGCTGTACTGGGCGCGGGAATATCACATCGACGGCTTTCGCTTCGACCTGATGGGTCTTTTAACGGTGGAGCTGATGAACCGCGTCCGGCGGGAGCTGGACGCCGCCTTCGGCCCCGGGGAAAAGCTGATGTACGGCGAGCCCTGGCGGGCGGCGCCCTCCCCCATGGAACCGGGCACCCACCCCACGCTGAAAGAGCACGTGGGTCTGCTGGATCCCGGCGTGGGCGCGTTCTGCGACCTGACCCGGGACGCCATCAAGGGCGACTCCTTCAAGGAGACGGTTCCCGGCTTTGTCAACGGCGGGGAGGATTTTGAGCAGACCATCCTCCACGCCGCCGCCGGCTGGCACGAGGGAAGCCCGGAGTTCCAGCCCAGAAGCTGCGCCCAGGTGATCAACTACGTCTCCGCCCACGACAACTTCACGCTGTGGGATAAGCTGGTCATGTGTCTGCCAGAAGGGCCGGGACCGGTCGATTTCCGCAAGCTCCGACCCGACGTGCTGGAGCGGAACAAGCTGGCCGCTTTCATCTACTTCACCTGTCTGGGCCGCCTGTTTATGCAGGCCGGAGAGGAATTCGGCCGCACCAAGCTGGGCGACGGAAACAGCTACTGCTCTCCCCCGGAGCTCAATATGCTCTGCTGGGAGCGGGCCGAGCGGTTTGGCGCCCTGACGGACTACTACCGGCAGCTCATCCGCCTGCGCAAGTCCCTGCCCGGCCTGTGCGCCAAGTCAGCCGACGCGGCGGACAGGGTGGCGGAGCAGACCGTCCACTGTCCCGGGGTCGTGTCCTTCCAGGTGGAAGGCGGCGGCCCCGCAGGGGAGCGCCTGATGGTGGTTTACAACGCCTCGGACAAGGCATTTTCCGCCCCGCTGCCCGTGGGCGGCTGGATCGTCCGGGCGGACGGGCAGTGCGCTGACCAGCACACAACCGTGTCCGGCCAGACGGTGCGCGTCCCCGCCCACAGCGGGATGCTGCTCCTGCGGAAAGATAGCTGAGATATGATCGGAACAAAGGGCTGATCCGACCCATCTTACGGGTCGGGTCGGCCCTTTTCTCAGGAAAAGAGGGATTTTCATGAAGTTCATATACGGAAAACAGGATTGGAGCACCTTTGAGCGGGGAGAGGAGACCTGCTATCTCATGACAAACGGTCTGGGCGGCTTTTCCTCCCTCACCGCCATCGGCTCCTGCGCCCGGATCGAGCACGGGGTACTGATGGCCTGCGACCACTCCCCCAACCGCCGGGTGCAGATGATCCAGCGGCTGGAAGAGGCGCTGGTCCAGGGGGACAACACCCGCGTCCTGTCCAGCCAGGACTTTGAGGACCACCTACTCCGGGAGGACGGCTGGCGCCTCCTGTCCGGCTTCACCTTCCGGGACTATCCCCAGTGGAGCTGGCTGGCGGACGGCATAGAGGTGGTCAAATCCCTGGCCCTGGCGCCGGGAGAGAATACCGGGGCCATCGTCTATGAGGTCTGGAACCGCAGCCGGGAGACGGCCACCCTCCGGGTGACCCCCCATCTGCGCTTCGTCCCCAAGGGGGAGAATCTGGCTCCCGGTCAGCGGTTTACCCTGGAGGGGAACTGTGTTCGCTCGGCGGGCTGGAGCCTGTATTTCCGAACCACCGGCCAGGTGGAGCCGCTGGAGCAGGAGCTGCGGGGGCCGTTCTACTACGCCTATGACGTGATGGACGGCAAGCCCGCCGCCGGGTGGGCCGCCGTCAACCACTGTCTCTCCCTCACCGTCGCCCCCGGCGGGCATGGCACGCTGGAGGCGGTGTACGGTCTCGATCAGGCGCTGCCCACGGCGGCTGAGGTCTTTGACCGGGTGGAGCAAGAGCGCCGTGGGCTGGAGGGACAGGCGGGCTTTACGGACGACACCGCCCAGGCCCTGGCCCTGGCCGCCCACCAGTTCGTCTCCTACCGGGCCTCCACCGGCAAGCAGACCATCCTGGCGGGCTTCCCCTTCTTTGAGGACTGGGGACGGGACACCATGATCGCCCTGGGGGGCTGCTGCCTGGCCACCCGGCAATATGACGACGCCCGCAGCATTCTGGAGACCTTCCTGGCCTACTGCCACCGGGGCCTCATGCCCAACCTGTTCCCCGAGGGGCAGGACGCCCCCCGGTACAACACGGTGGACGCGGCGCTGCTGTTCATTCTGTCGGTCTACGACTACTGCGGCCGCACCGGCGACCGGGAGTTCGCGGAGCGGGCCTACGGCGCCATGGCGGACATCATCGACTGGTACGAAAAGGGGACAGATTTCGCCATCCGCATGGACGATGACGGCCTCATCTCCGCCGGCAGCGGCTGCGACCAGGTGACCTGGATGGATGTGAACGTGGACGGCATCCTGCCCACCCCCCGCCACGGCAAGCCGGTGGAGATCAACGCCTACTGGTACAACGCCCTGCGGATCATGGAGCACCTGGAAACGCTGCTGGGGAAAGGGGACGGCTCCCGGTACGCCGCCATGGCGGAGCGCGCCCAGGCCAGCTTCCGGGAGAAGTTCTGGAACCCCGAACTGGGCTGTCTGCGGGATGTGCTGTCCGGGACAAAGGCGGATAACCAGATCCGCTGCAACCAGATCTGGGCGGTGTCCCTCCCCTTCTCCATCCTCCCGCCGGAGCAGGAAAAGCAGGTGGTTGACACCGTGTTTGAGAAGTTGTACACTCCCTATGGACTGCGCACGCTGGATCCCGCCGACCCGGAGTTCAAGCCCTTCTACGGCGGGGACCGCCTGGAGCGGGATCTGGCCTATCACCAGGGCACCGTGTGGGCGTTCCCGCTGGGGGGATACTACCTGGCCTACTTAAAGGTGAACGGCTATTCCCGGCAGGCTAAGGACACCGTCCGGCGGCAGCTGGAGGCGCTTCAAAGCGCTCTGAGGGAGGGCTGCGTGGGCCAGCTGCCCGAAATCTACGACGGGGCCAACCCCACCGCCTCCAAGGGCTGCTTCGCCCAGGCGTGGAGCGTGGGTGAGCTTCTGCGGGTATACGACGCACTAGAGGGACGTCTAGTCCAGCCGCTGACGGCGCTTTGAAAGGAGAATACACATGGAATATGGCGCATTAAAAAGCTACACCCTGTCCGGCCAGACGGCGCGGCTCCAATTTGAGGGCGGGGAGGCCCGCGTGGAGCTGGTGGCCCCCGGCATCGTCAACGTATTCGCCCCGCTGGCCTCCCCCGACCACCGCTCCAAGGCCATTGAGGGGGACAAGAGCCGGCCCGTGACCTTCACCGCCCAGCGCCGGGATGACGGCCTGTGGCTGGAGACGGACGAGGTGCGCGTCCGGGTGGGCGACGGGTTTACTGTGGACTTCTTCGACCGGGACGGCAACGAGGTGTGCATGGATTACCGGGGCAAACGCCGCCCCCTGGAGCGGATCACCCCGGAGCGGGCCAAGCTGCTCATCGCCGAGGGCCACGGGGCACACCTCCAGGAGCCCGCCCGTGCCTTTGAGGTGGTGAAGAAGCTGGGCCGCAGCCAACACTTCTACGGCCTGGGGGACAAAACCGGCTTTTTGGACAAGCGGGGCTATGACTATGAGATGTGGAACTCCGACATCCCCGACCCCCATGTGGACAGCTTTAAAGCGCTGTACAAGTCCATCCCCTTCTTTATGTCCCTGACGGACGGCCACACCTACGGCATTTTTATGGACAACACCTTCCGCTCCTGGTTCAACATGGGGCAGGAGTCGGAGGACTACTACTGGTTTGGGGCCGCCGGGGGCAACCTGGACTACTACTACATCGCCGGGGACGGCCTGCCCCAGGTGTTGGAGCGGTACACCTATCTCACCGGCACCTACCCCCTGCCCCAGAAATGGACGCTGGGCTATCACCAGTCTCGCTGGGGCTACATGACCCAGGAGGACGTGCAGGCTATCGCGGACGGGATGCGGGACAATGACATCCCCTGCGACGCCATCCACTTTGACATCGACTATATGCAGGACTACAAGGTGTTCACCTGGAATCAGGAGCGCTACCACGGCGACCCCAAAACGTTCCTGTCCCATCTGGCGGCCCGGGGCTTCAAGCCGGTGGTCATCAACGACCCAGGCGTGAAGCAGGAGGCCGGTTACCCCGTCTATGACGAGGGGGTAGAGCAGGGTTACTTCGCCAAGACCCCCGAGGGTGAGGTCTACATCAACGCCGTCTGGCCCGGTGACGCCGCCTACCCCGACTTCGGCAACCCCGCCGTGCGGAAATGGTGGGGGGAGCATGAGAAGTTCCTGGTGGATCTGGGCGTGCGGGGCATCTGGAACGACATGAACGAGCCCGCCAGCTTCAAAGGCCCCCTCCCCGACGACGTGGTGTTCTCCGACGGAGAGCGCAAGGCCACCCATGCCGAGCTGCACAACGTCTATGGTCACTTCATGTCCCAGGCCGCCTACGAGGGGCTGAAGGCGGCGGACGGACGGCGGCCCTTCGTCATCACTCGGGCCTGCTACGCCGGGTCGCAGAAGTATTCCACCGTCTGGACCGGGGACAACCACAGCCTCTGGGCCCATTTGCAAATGGCCATCCCCCAGCTTTGCAATCTGGGCCTGTCCGGGCTGCCCTTTGCGGGCACCGACCTGGGCGGCTTCGGCTCGGACACCACGCCGGAGCTGCTGACGCGCTGGGTGCAGACCGCCTGCTTCTCCCCTCTGTTCCGCAACCACGCCGCCCTGGGCACCCGGCCCCAGGAGCCCTGGCAGTTCGGGCCTGAGGTACTGGACATCTACCGCAAGTACGTCAAACTGCGCTACCAGTGGCTGCCCTATTTCTACGACCTGTTTTATGAGGAGGAGCGCACCGGCGCGCCCATCCTCCGCCCCCTGGTGTTCCACTACCCGGACGACGAGACCGCCCGCACCTGCAACGACCAGTTCCTGGTTGGAGAGCGGGTGCTGGTGGCCCCGGTGGTTCAGCAGGGCGCCCGGCGGCGCATGGTCTACCTCCCCCAAGGGGATTGGTACGACTACTGGACGGGGGAAAAGCTGACCGGCCCGGTGTGGTTCATCCGGGAGGCCCCGCTGGATGTATGCCCCATCTATGTGAAGGCGGGCAGCGCCATCCCCATGGCCCCGCCCCAGTCCTATGTGGGCGAGGCAGAGGCGAACACGCTGCTGCTGGACGTGTTCCCCGGCCAGGGCACATACGACCACTACCTGGACGACGGCGAGAGCTTCGGCTACCGGGAGGGCAAATACCACCAGTACCGCTTCACCGTCCGGGAGGACGGCGGCGTGGACACCGAGATCGTCCATGCCGGTTATGACAAACCCTACCAGGAGATCAAGGCGCTGCGCCACGGAGGCGGGATTCAATGAAATACCAAAACTGCATTTTTGACCTGTACGGCACTCTGGCAGACATCCACACAGAGGAAAACTCCCCCCAGCTGTGGGCCCATATGGCGGACGAGTACCGCCGCCAGGGTGCCCCCTGGCAGCCGGAGGAGCTGCAAGCGGCCTACTTGCGCCTGGTGGGCGAGCTGGAGGGCGGCGCGTCCTCGGCTGGAGACACCCATGAGGCCCACCCGGAGATCCAGATCGAACAGGTCTTTCAGGCCCTGTACCGGGAAAAAGGGGTGGACGCCGGCATGGAGCTGGCTGTTCAGACCGGACTGGAGTTCCGGCGGCAGTCCACCCAGTACATCCGCCTGTACGACGGGGCGGCGGAGCTTCTGCGGGCGCTGAGGGCGTCAGGCCGTGGGGTCTGGCTGCTGTCCAACGCCCAGGCCATCTTCACCCGGTGGGAGCTGGATCAACTGGGGCTCACCCCCCTGTTCGACGGGATCTATCTCTCCTCCGACTACGGCTGCAAGAAGCCCGATCCCCGGTTTTTCCAGACCCTGCTCCGGGAACGCGCCATCCCGGCCGAAACCGCGGTAATGGTGGGCAACGACGGGGCGTGCGATATCCGGGGCGCCCAGACGGTGGGGCTGTCCACCGTCTATATCCGCTCCAACATCTCCCCAAAGGAACCCCTCCCCCAGGCCGACCATGTGCTGGAGACCATGGATTTGAACCGGGTAAAGGCCATTTTGATGGAGGCATAACCGTGGAACAATCCATTCGAAAGCGCCGCAGGGGCAGGATCATTCTTAATTGTTTCGACCGTTCTGGTGGAGGCGTTCCTGGAAAAGTATGTCGGGTAAAACGAGACGAGAGAAGAGGGCTGACCGCCCTCTTCCCTCGTTTTTTATTTTGCGCGGCATAAGCTTGGGTTGACAAGCATATTTTTTAACGAACTTCGGAACAACCACAAAAGAGGAGGTGAGACACATGGACGAATGGGCTCGCCTGATGGGCGGGAAAACCTTTATCACTGACCTTGGGGCAGACCGCACTGTTACCGTGGAGGACGTGGAGCAGGTTCTGGGGCGCTATGCCGTCTGGTCGCCGCTGAAGGGTCAGGACGGCCACACCATCGTGGAGGTCGGCTCCGACCTGACCGCGCTGATGGGCCGCTACAACATCCCTTCCGAGCGGGTATGCGCGGTTCAAACCGCGGGGTAACCAATGGACAAAAGAGGAGGACTGGAAATGTATATTCCGTTTGAAACGCTGGTCGAACAGCTTGGCCGCTCCATCCAGGAGGCGCAGGGACACCTGGAGCGGGAGGCGGCGGAGTCGTTTTTCCGGTGCTTTGAAACCGTCAACGATTCGTCGGGCAGCTGCGAGGTTCCCCTCACCCGGCGGCTGAAGCTGCCCGCCGGCGACGGGATGGAGCTGAAATCGGTGGACGTGCCTGTGGCCGCTCTGCTCCGGCATCAGGCCATGGGGCTGGATTCCGTCACGGTGCGGGTGCCGATCAAAACACAGCTGCGCGCGGAGGACAACGTCCTGCTTGTGGAAGCGTGTCCCGCCGCCGGGGAGGACGGCGCGGAAAGCCCGGGAGAGGCGGAGTTCACCTTTAAAGCCGCCCCGCCGGCCGAGGGTATTGCCCGCCTGGATCTGAATGTCCAAAAGGTTCTGTAAACCCAATCGTAAGGAGGAAAACACATGAGTGACATTGCCCGTGAATTTACCGGTCTGCCGCTGGGGCTGCTGGTCTGCCAGCCCATTTTAGAGGTAGCGAAGGGCCAGGCCGCGCTGTGCGAGGTCTACCTTGACTACCTCTTCAAGCTGGCCTTTGAGGACGCGAAGGACGGCGACAAGACCATTCGCAAGGCCAAGACCATCACCTTCACCCTGAACCGCGTGGTCATCAACAACGGCGAGCCCAAAGTTGTGCCCGTCAAGGTGGAGGCCCCCCTGCTGTCCCTGGTGCCGGTGCCCGCCTTTACCATGGATGAGACTACGGTCCGCTTCACCATGGAGGTGCGGGATCAGACGGTGGACTCCAACAGCCTGACCGAAGAGGCCAAGAGCGAATTCGGCTACAGCGCCTGGGGCTTTACCGCCAGCCTGTCCGGCTCGGTCACCGCCCAGAGCGAACACACCCGCACCACGGACAAGAGCGCCAAGTATGAGATCTACGCCAGGGCCTGCCAGCAGCCGCCGGCGGAGGGTATGGCCAAGCTGACCACCATCATGGCCTCGGTCATTGAGCCCATTGAGATCAGCACCTGATGCCGTATACCGATGCTGAGCGCCGACAGGTAGACGAGTTTTTCCAGCAGGAATGGGACAGATTCTCAAAGTATTTTTATGCGACTGGGAAAAACGTCGATCCCTACGCGCTTGTGTACTTCGCGCGGGAGTACGCGAAGGAGAACGGCTATCCCCCAGGGCTGACCGCACTGCTCTCGGAAGAATATGCAGACGATAAGATATGGGAGAAAGTCCTGACCAGTATGCAGTCAGTGATAAAGAAGTTCCAGGCGGATAAAGTCCCCAGGAAGCCTCCTCCCCCGCCGACCCCAGCAGCGCTGCCGGGCATACCGCGGGATGGCAGTCCCGCTTCTGTTGCCAGGGCCAGGGCGGAGCTGGGGCTGTCGAACGAAAGCGCAAACAAAGCGGTTCGTCCGTTACCTAAGGGAATACGCCTTGGAAATCCTCTTATGGTCTCTAAATGTCCTCCGCTGTATCACGAGACCGTTAAAAATTCCAGCGGAGAGGGTGTAAAAAATCAAACTGGCAACCGCCATGTGATCACTTTTTTCTATGTGCTGGAGGGCGACGAGTATTACCTGGTGGCCTGGGGTGAACACAAAGACGGCAAGCGCGGCGAGTCAATTTATCGGGTTGAAAGGCAGCTCGATACAATCCCGAGCTTAATCGGGCTAACGCTTGGATTCTCAGGAGCGTCTTCCTCATCCGACGACAAGTCAAAGCCGACGGCAGACCCCGGCGAGCCCACCAAACAGCCAAAGCCTAAATACGGCAGGCCGCCCCCTAAAGGGCCACCACCACCTCCTCCCCCTAAAAAACCGCCCAAAAAGAAAAAATAGCTGGCAGCAAAGCTCCATACCGGCGCAGACCGAACACGGCGGAGGCGTCCCGGACAATCATCCGGGACGCCTCCGCCATTCAAATTCGCAGGGCATATGGGACAGGCTCCGGGGCCTGCCCCTTTTTTATGCTATGGTAAAGTCTAGCGTGACATCCTCCGTCTGCTCCGTGTGGACGGTGAGGGACGCGGCTCCCGCACGGCCCAAGGTGCGCACATAGGTTCCGCACATACCGCCCTCGGCGGCGGCCAGGTTGGGGCCCACCAGCTCAAGCTCCCCGGTGAGGGTGAAACCGACCGGGAGCTGGGCGTAGGGGGCCGGATTACCGTTCTCGTCCAGAATCCGAACCCGGACGGCGGCCATGTCGTAGGTATCCCCTTCCGCCAGAGCGATATGGCTGGCCTTCACCTCTAAATGCAGCTTGGCGGAAGGGCGGCAGGTGACACTGGACACCACCTCGCCGTTTTTCAGTCCGTCAAAGCGCCAAGCGGTGGCCGAGCCGCCCCAGTTGGCCACATATTTGCCATAGAGATCCACGCCGTCCTGGAATTTCAGCCCGTACCGGGCCATGCACCACAGCATTTTCGCCTTGACCGCGGCGGGCAGACCCGCGATACCGCCGCAGTCCCTGGCCGCCAGCAGGCATTCCCGCAGCAACTTGGCCTTGGCAGGCGGGAAGCCCTCCTGGCTCTCCAGCAGCTCGCCGATGGTGTCGTCCACCACAAAGGGGGGATGGGGCAGGTTCGGCCATTTCCCCCGGCGCAGACAGGTGACAAAAACGTCGTTCTTATACAGCTTTACCTCGTCCGCGTTGGAGAACGCGTACACCTTCCCCAGCCGCCCCGCCGGGTAGTCCCCGATGTCCATGGGCGAGCCCACCGCCAGCATGGGCGCTTCCTCCCCCTGGCTGGCGTAGGCGGCTGCGGCCAGCTTGGGGTTGCGGAAAGCGTCCAGCACTCCGTGGTAGCAGACGCGGTCGCCGGAACCGAAATCCTTGTGGGTGGGGTAGTCGAACATACACCAGCCGAAGCAGCCGGCGTGCTCCTTCCCCGCCGCGTCCTGCACCCGGATGTGGCGCAGGGCGTGTTCCTGCCGCCTTGCCCAGGTGTCATAGGGTTTCGTGGGGAACATATGGCCGTTGCACTCGGACACGAGGATAGCCTTGTCCATGTCCGGGGTGACCGCTTTTTTGGGCTTCACACCGGGGGTGTGCCCGTTGTGGGAGAAGTCGTTATAGGCGTACACATCCTCCAGCAGATGGCTCTGCTCCAGATACCGCACGCCGGAGGTCTGACGGCTGGGGTCCAGCTCATGGGCGATGGCGTTGGTGCGGGCGTAGAACTCGTCGTCGTCCAGGCTCTCGTTGATCCGCACCCCCCACAGCACGATGGAGGGGTGGTTTCGGTACTGCAAAACCATCTCCTGGGTGTTTTCGCAGGCCTGGTCTTTCCAGTCAGCGTCCCCGATGTGCTGCCAGCCGGGGATCTCGGTGAACACCAGCAGGCCCAGCCGGTCGCACTCGTCGATAAAATGCTGGCTCTGGGGGTAATGGCTGGTGCGCACGGCGTTGCAGCCCAGCTCCTGCTTCAAAATGCGCGCGTCCTCCCGTTGGAGGGACTCCGGGGCGGCATAGCCCACATAAGGATAGCTCTGGTGGCGGTTTAAGCCCCGCAGGAAGGTCTTTTTCCCGTTGAGGTAGAAGCCGTCCGCCTTGAATTCCGCCGTGCGGAAGCCGAACGTCGTCTCCTGGCAATCCAGCTCTCCCCCGTCCGGGGCCAGCAGCCGGACAGCGCAGCGGTAGAGGGTGGGCCGCTCGATGTCCCAGGGCTTGGCCTCCGGGACGCTGGCACTCCCCGGCTCCCCCGTCCACACCGTGTTCCCGGCGCTGTCCAGGATGGACACCTCCAGCCTGGACCCCTCGGGCGCGCCGTCGGTGGCCACCTTCACGTCCGCTGTGGTGAGGGTGGGGGTGGTGACAAAGATGTCCGAGATATATCCGCTCTCCCGCACATCCAGCCACGCCTCCCGGTACAAGCCGCCGTAGGTCAGATAGTCCACCACAAAGCCGAAGGGCGGGATGGCGGGGTTCTCGCTGGTGTCCAGCTTGACACACAGCAGATTGCCGCCCGGCTTTACCAGCCCGGTGAGCTCCACCCGGAAGGCGGTGTAGCCGCAGCGGTGGGTGGCCGCCTCCACACCGTTGACGTACACCGTGGCGATGTGGGCCGCGCCGTCCAACTGGAGGAACAGCCGCTTGCCGCCCATCTCTGGAGAAATGTCCAGCGTCCGCCGGTAGCCGCACAGCATCTGGTAGTCCTCCGGGTCAACATAGTGCAGGGGCAGCTCCTTGCAGGTGTGGGGCAGGCGGACGGACTGGGCCGTCCCCTCCCCCGCCAGGAATTCCTCGCTCCACTGGGAGGTAAACTCCCAGCCGTCACACAGACTATATCTCATTTTCCCGCCTCCTGATCCTGTTTGTCATGGTTTCGGCCGCCGCGTTTTTTGTTATTCGTGCTCGAATTCCTCCGCCACCTTGACCAGCAGCTCCCGGATGGGCAGATGCTGGGGGCAGGCCGTCTCGCACTTGCCGCACTTGACACAGGCGGAGGCTTTGCCGTTGTTCACAGTGTGGACGCTCTCGTAATAGAAATCGGCGTTCCAGGTCTGGAACGTCTTTTTGGCGTTCATACAGGCGAACAGGTCTGGGATGGAGATCTTCATGGGGCAGCCGTCGGTGCAGTACCGGCAGGCGGTGCAGGGGATCAGATCCTGGCCCCGGAAAACGGCGCACACCTGCGCCACCGCCGCCATCTCCCGGTCATCCAGCGGCTGGAACTGCTTCATAAAGCCGATGTTGTCCTCCATCTGGGCCATGTCGCTCATGCCGGACAGCACCATGAAGACCCCCTCCTGTCCGGCGGCGAAGCGGATGGCATAGCTGGCCGGGGAGCCGCCCTCCAGCGCGTCCAGCGCCGCTTTCGCGTTGTCCGGCAGATTGGTCAGGCTGCCGCCCTTGCAGGGTTCCATGACGATCACCGGCTTGTTGTGCTTCCGGCACACCTCCCAGCACTTCCGGGACTGCACTGCCGGGTCGTCCCAGTCCACATAGTTGAGCTGGAGCTGCACTACCTCCACCTGGGGATACTCGGTGAGGATCTGGTCCAGCACATCGGCGGTGTCGTGGAAGGAGATGCCCATATGGCGGATCTTGCCCTCGGCCTTCAGCTCCAGCGCCGTCTCGTAGGCCCGGCAGCGCTTGAACTTGGCGAAGCTGTCCGCGCTCTGGGCGTGCATGAGGTAGAAATCGAAGTAATCCACGCCGCAGATCTCCAACTGGCTCTGGAAGAAGGGGCGGATGTCCGATTCCTGGTTGAAGTAGGGGGCGGTGAGCTTATCGGTGAGGATATAGCGATCCCGGGGGTAGCGGCTGGTGAGGCACTCCCGGATGGCGGGCTCGCTCTTGGTGCTGATGTAGCCGTGGGCGGTGTCGAAGTAGTTGAAGCCCGCCTCCAAAAAGGCGTCCACCATGCGGCTGAATTGCTCGGTGTCCACCTCATTGTCCTTCATGGGCAGGCGCATACAGCCAAAGCCAAAATTCTTTTTGATCCGTTCCATTGTGTTTCCTCCTATGCGTTTATGGTGCCTTTCGATACCCTGCCTATTATTATACATAAGTTTTGGGGAAGAATCAATTCGGATTTCGTGGATTTTCCAAAGGTCGGAGAGCCGCTCTTCCTGAACAATCTGTGAACAACCCATGATTTTCCTTGACAGCGGGAATAGCCCACGCTAATATATGTGGAGCAAATATATTTGGAGGGATTCCCGTGAACGAGGACGATCGAATCTCCATCCTCACCGTATTCCAAACCCTGAAAACCAAAACTGCCCGCCTGCTGGAGCCCGTTGTCCAGGCGGAGGGGCTGACCCCGCTCCAGGCCTGCGTACTGTTCCAGCTCTCCCAGCAGGACGCCGCTGTGGGCGGCATCAGCGAGGTGACCGGCATGGGCCAGGCCAACGCCTCCTCCCTGTGCAAAAAGCTGGAGCGGGAGGGCTTCCTCAGCCGCAGCCGGGGCACCGCCGACGGACGGGTGGTCACCCTCTCCCTCACTTCCAAGGGCCGGGAGACGGCGGAGCGCATCCAGCGGCGGCTGGATCACTATTTGGAATTGCTGGACGCCCTGCCCGACGGCACCCAGGAAGAGCTGCGCCGGGGCTTTCAGGCCGCCAACCAAATGCTGGACTATCTTTTTGAACAAACCAAAGGAGACCATGACCTATGCTGAAGCTTTCCAATATCACCAAACAGTACACCCTGGGCGGAAATACCATCGACGCCCTGCGGGGCATCGACCTGGAGTTCCGGGAGAACGAGTTCGTGTCCATCCTGGGCCCCTCCGGCTGCGGTAAGACCACGACCCTGAACATCATCGGCGGCCTGGACCGCTACACTGCCGGCGACCTCATCATCAACGGGCGCTCCACCCGCGACTACAAGGACAGCGACTGGGACGCCTACCGCAACCACTCCATCGGCTTCGTGTTCCAGAGCTACAACCTAATCCCCCACCAGACGGTGCTGGCCAACGTAGAGCTGGCGCTGACGCTGGCTGGGGTATCCCGCTCGGAGCGCCGCCGCCGGGCCATTGAGGCCCTGGAACAGGTGGGTCTGGGGGATCAGCTCAGCAAGGTGCCCTCCCAGATGTCCGGCGGGCAGATGCAGCGGGTGGCCATTGCCCGCGCCCTCATCAACGACCCCGACATCCTGCTGGCCGACGAGCCCACCGGCGCTCTGGACTCCGAGACCTCGGTGCAGGTGATGGAACTGCTGAAAGAGGTGGCCCGGGACCGGCTGGTCATCATGGTCACCCACAACCCGGAGCTGGCCCAGCAGTATTCCACCCGCATCGTGACATTGAAGGACGGCCTGGTCACCGGCGACTCCAACCCCTACCACTCAGAGGATACCGCCCCCGTCCTCACCGGCAAGCAGGCCCGGGGCGGGCATAAGACCTCCATGTCCTTCCTCACGGCGCTGTCCCTGTCGCTGACCAACCTGCGCACCAAAATGGGCCGCACCGTGCTCACCGCCTTTGCCGGCTCCATCGGCATCATCGGCATCGCCCTGATCCTGGCCCTGTCCACCGGCATCAACAACTATATTACCAAGGTGCAGGAGGACACCCTGTCCAGCTACCCCATCACCATCCAGGCGGAGAGCACCGATATGTCCGCCCTGATGGCCTCCCTCATGGGGGCGCGGCGGGATATGCTCACCGGCGAGGGCGCAGAGGGCCATGATCCCGACCGGGTGTACGCCTCCACCGTCATGTACGACATGATGGACTCTATGATGAACGCCGAGGTGGAGACCAACAACCTGGAGGCGTTTAAGGAATATCTGGACAACGGGGGCGGCGGCATCAAGGATATGGCCGCCATCCACTACAGCTACGACTTCGATTTTGACATCTATACCCAGGACGAGAACGGCGACATCATCAAGTGCGACGTGATGACGCTGATGCAGGACGCCATGACCGCCATGTACGGCGGCGACTACTCCTCCTATTTCAAGTCCATGGGCTCCATGTACTCCGCTATGGACGTGTGGGAGGAGCTGCTGGCCGGGGAGGACGGCGAGCTGGTGTCCGGCCAGGTCAAAAGCCAGTACGAGCTGCTCTACGGGGATTGGCCCCGGAACCAAGACGAGGTCATTTTGTTTGTGGACATCAACAACGAGATCTCCGACCTGATGCTGTACGCCCTGGGGCTCATGCCCCACGACGACATGGAGGAGGCTATGATCTCCATGTCCAAGGGCGAGGCCATCGAAGCCACGGAGATGAGCTGGAGCTATGAAGAGCTGTGCGCCCTGGGCTTCAAGCTCATCCTGCCGGCGGAATATTACCAGTATGACCCGGCGGAGGGGATTTACACCGATATGTCCGCCACCGGGACGGGCATGGACTTCCTCTACAATAGCGACGAGACCGGCATCCGGCTGAAGATCGCGGGCATCGCCCGGCCCCTGGAAGGGGGCCACGGCATGAGCTCCGGCGGCATCGGCTACACCAGCGCCCTGACCCAGTACGCCATTGAGGCCACCGGGGAGACCGAAATTCTGAAGTCCCAGCTGGACGACCCGGACACCGATGTGATTTCCGGCCTGCCCTTCCCCAAGGACGACGACGTGGAGCCCACTGACGGGGAAAAGGCCGAGGCCATCACGGAATACCTGTCCACCCTGTCCGTCCAGGAGAAAGCCTCGGCCTATATCGACGTGATGGGCCAGCCCTCTCAGGAGTACGTGGACGCGGTGGTGTCCCAGCAGATGGAGGGCATGACCCGGGAGTATATCGAGCAGATGATCGTGGAGCAGTACGCCGCCGAGATGGGGGTGAGCGGGGACACCGTGGCCTCCTACATCGCGGACATGAGCGACGACGAGCTGTTCGCCCGCATCGAGGAGGCCATCGCCCAGGGTGTGCGGGAGCAGTACGCCGCCGCGGTGGAGCAGCGGCTGTCCGCCCAGACAAATGACCAGCTTGCCGCCATGATGGATCTGACCCTGGAGCAGGACGCCGACAGCGAACCGGAGGAGAGCGCGGATCCCGCCCCCGGCCTGCCCGCCGGGATGGACCCAAGCATGGCCGCGGGTATGGGGATGGATCCCTCCATGAGTATGAGCCCCTCCATGGCATCCCCCAGCCCCTTTACTACAGAGCAGTTCGTCTACCTCTACGACAACTATATGCCCCCCACCCGCTCGTCCTCCACCTATGAGGACAACCTGGATCTGCTGGGCTATGTGCGGCTGGAGTCCCCCTCCGCCATCAGCATCTACGCCACCACCTTCGCCCAGAAGGACGAGATCGCCGACCTCATCTCCGCCTACAACGAGGGCGTGGACGAGGAGGACGAGATTACCTACACCGACTACGTGGCCCTGCTGATGAGCTCCATCACCGGCATCATCAGCGGCATCAGCTATCTGCTCATCGCCTTCGTGTCCATCTCACTGGTGGTGTCCTCCATTATGATCGGCATCATCACCAACATCTCCGTGCTGGAGCGCACCAAGGAGATCGGCATTCTGCGCGCTGTGGGCGCGTCCAAGCGGGACGTGTCCCGGGTGTTCAACGCCGAGACCCTCATCGTGGGTCTGGCGGCGGGCTTGCTGGGCATTCTGGTCAGCGTGGCGGCCACCTTCCCCATCAACGCCATCATCCACGACCTGACGGGGCTGGACGACCTCACCGCCGTGCTGCCCCCGGTGGCGGGAGCCATCCTGGTGGCCATCAGCGTGGTGCTCACCGTGTTCGCGGGGCTGATCCCCTCCCGTGGCGCGGCCAAGAAGGACCCGGTGGAGGCTTTAAGAAGCGAATAATGTCAAAATGGGGCGGCCGTTCGGGAACGGCCGCCCTTCCTTTTAAGTTCCGATTAAATTCCCCCTCAGGCGTTGCAATTCTTCTTTCCCTATGGTATCATATGAAAACACATTTACAGACGCAAAAAAGCGGCAATTCTCCCTTTTCCCGCCACAAATCATAGGAAGTGACCATTTATATGAACCGTTTCCGTAAAAACAGGGGCATCACCCCTTACCGCCACACCGGGCGGCGCACGGGTTCCCCCCTGCTGTCCGCCCTGTTCTTCCCCGCCGTCATCTTATATCACGAGCTGCTGCTGCGCCTGTTCGACCGGGACACCGCCTTTTTCGATCTGGCGCTGCTGCGCACCTTGCTGTTCTCCGCGGCGGCGGGGCTGGTGGTCTTTTTCCTGCTGGATCTGCTTCCCTGGCGGCAGGCCGCGCGAATCGCTGGGGGCGTGGTGATTGGCCTGGGCACCGTCCTTTTGTGCGTCGAGCGGGGGTGCCGCGCCACCTTTGGCGTCTACTACGGCGTCTCCTTCATGGGGCATATGGCCGGGGACGTGGCGGGAGACTTCGCCTCTACCGTGTGGTCAGTGGTGCTGGGGCTGATCCCCTTCATCCTGCTGTCCTTCGTGCCGCTGGCGGCCTTTATCCTCCTGCGCCAGAGCGTGATCCCCGACCAGGGACAGGATACCCCCGTGCGCATCATCATCGCCGCCGCGCTGGTTGCCTGCCAGCTCACCGCCTATCTGCTGTCCATCCTGGGCCCGGTGAAAAACTATTACACCTACGAGTTCACCGCCAACACCGCCATCCCACACTTTGGCCTGCTGACCTCGGCGCGGCTGGAGTTGGAGTATGCCGTAGTTGGCGTCCCCAACGCCCCGTTGGACGCGTTTTTAGACGACCCGCTTCCCACCGCCACGGTTGACCCAAGCGCCGCCGCAGATCCGTCGGACAACCCCTCCGGCGCGGCTTCGGAGGGTCCCTCTGTCCCCACCCCCAGCGGGCCCAACGTGCTGGACATCGACTTCGAGGCCCTGGCCGAGGGGGAGGCCAATGAGACCATCCAGAGTATGCACCAGTATTTTGCCAACGTCATCCCCTCCGAGAAGAATGAGTACACCGGGATGTTTGAGGGCAAAAACCTCATCCTCCTCACCGCCGAGGGCTTCTCCCCCTATGCCATCGACCAGGAGCTGACCCCCACCCTGTACAAGCTGACCCACGAGGGCTTCGTGTTCAACAACTTCTATCAGCCCGACTGGACCCTGTCCACCACCGGCGGCGAGTTTGCCGTCACCACTGGCGTCATCCCCAATTGGCTCGGCGGCAGCGACGCGTCGCCCCTGGTCAGCGCCAGCCGATCCATGCCCATCACCTTGGCCAAGCTGTTCGCCGCCGAGGGTTATATCGTCCCCGCCTGGCACAACCACACCTACACCTACTATCACCGGGACGAGTACCTGGGCAATTTCGGCTACGACTACCACGGCATCGGCAACGGCCTGGAGCTGGCCCATGACGTGTGGCCCAACTCCGACCTGGAGATGATGGAGGCCACGGCGGACAGCTATATCAACGCCTATGTGGAGGACGGCACCCCCTTCCACGCCTACTATATGACCGTCAGCGGCCACGGCTATTACTCCTGGGGCGGCAACGCCATGTCCCGGAAGCACCAGGAGGCGGTGGAAGCCAAGTACCCTGACCTGTCCGAGACCAGTCAGGCGTATCTGGCCTGCAACATGGAGCTGGATCTGGCGCTGGAGTACCTGGTGGACAAGCTGGAGGCGGCGGGCATCGCCGACGACACCCTCATCGTCATGACCGGCGACCATTACCCCTACCTGATGGTGACCAAAGAGGCGGATTTCTACAACGAGCTGCGCGGCTTTGAGGACACCGAGAGCGACACCTCCCGCTACCGCAACACCCTGCTGATGTGGTCGGGGTGCATCGAGGAGCCCATCGAGGTGGACACCCCCTGCTCCTCCATCGACATCGTGCCCACCATCTGCAACCTGTTCGGTCTGGCCTATGACTCCCGGCTCTACTCCGGGCGGGACATCTTCGCCGCCAACTACGAGGCGGACCAGTACTCCAACTGTATGCCCCTGGTGGTGTTCGCCAACAAGGGCAAGGGCAACGCCTGGATCACCGCCGCGGGCACCTACGAGTGCTCCACCAAGACCTTCACCCCCAACGAGGGAATCGAATTGGAGGACGAGGAGGACTACGTCAAGCGGGTCAGCCGCCTGGTGGCCGCCAAGGTGAACTACTCCAAGCTCATCATCCAGGAGGATTATTACAAATACGTGTTCGCAGACAGTGAATAACGCAGAAAGCGGCCCGGCGGGTACTCCCGCCGGGCCGCTTGTTACAGTCTTATTGTCACGCTACGCCTGCTCGCGACGCGCGGCTTCCCTCCGACTCGGGCTGGTCTGCGGGCCGCTGTGCGGCCCTCCGCTCGCCCTCGCTCCAGTCCATCCGCGCTGCTCACGACGGCTTCGCGCTTCCTGTGGCAATGGTCAGTGCCTGGGGCAGACACTTCACATGGGTGACCTCCTGTTCGCCGCCGAACTCGCCGTCCACCGTCCAGGCCACGGACTGGCCGCAGGCAAACGTGATCTCCCCCGCTTCAAAGCCCACCACCGCGCCGTCCTCCTCCACCTCCAGGGTGGTGAGAGCGGTGAGGATGGACTGCCAGTCCTTGCCGGTCTTGGGCTGGCGGATCAAAATGACCTCAAACCGCCCGTCGTCCAGCAGCACCTTGTCCCGGGGCAGGTTCACCAGCCCCCCCACCGACACGGTGTTGCCCACCATGCCATAGATAAAGTCGCCCTCCACCTCGCGGCCGTTGGCGGTCACGGTCATGTGATAGCTGGGAATGTTAACCAGCTTTCCCGCCCCTTCCAGCACATAGGCGAAATGGCCCAGCAGATTTTTGTTCGCCTGGGGCGTGGAATAAGACACGTCGGTAAACAGTCCAAAGGCAGCCACATAAGTAAAGGGACTGCCCTCGGCCTCCCCCACATCGACCAGCCGGGGGAGGCCCTCCCCCGCCACCTCCGCCAACTCGGCCAATGTCTTGGGCAGCTCCAGGGTGCGGGAGAAATCGTTGGTGGTGCCCGCCGGGATGTAGCCCAGCACAGGCCGCTTTTCCTGGGGCAGCGCCAGCAGACCCCGTACCGTCTCGTTCAGTGTACCGTCCCCGCCGGAGCACACCACCCGGTCGTAGTTTGCCCCCTGTTCCCGGGCGGCGGCGGCGGCGTCCCCCCGCTTCTGGGTGGGGTGGACGGTGATCTCATAGCCCTGGCGGGCAAACACCTCCAGCGCATCGGACAGGTTGGCCTTGGCGGTCCTCCTCCCAGCGGCGGGGTTGTAGATGTACAAAAGCTTTTTCATCGGTCTGTCACTCCATCGTTCCTTCCGCCCCAACCCCAAATGGTTCGGGCGGGTCGTCCGTGGACTGTATTATACCCAAATTCTCCCTGGAATACAATGAACAATCTGTAAAACCCTGCCCTTGCCAAAGGGGAAGCTTGACGATATAATAACAGTGTCTATTTAGCGCTTTAACGCGTTTTTTACACAAGGATGTGACCCCAATGAACCGAAAATCCCTGGCCGCCGCCTTTCCCCACACCGTGCCGGTGCTTATGGGCTACCTGTCCATCGGCATCGTATTCGGCTGGATGCTGTCGGCGGCGGGCTTTCATACCGTCTGGTCCGGCATCATGTCGCTGACCATCTACGCCGGCAGCGGCCAGTACCTGGGGGTGGAGCTGCTGGCCAACGCCTCCCCCCTGGCGGACGCGGCCTTCCTCACCCTGGTGCTCAACTTCCGCCACCTGGTGTACGGCCTGTCCATGCTGGAGAAATTCCAGGGTATGGGCTGGCGGAAGCTGTACATGATCTTCTCCCTTACCGACGAGACCTACGCCCTGCTGGCGGGGGTCAGCGCTCCGGAGGGAGTGGATGAGAAGGACTTCTACTTCTCCATTGCCCTGCTGGACCACCTGTACTGGATCGCGGGATCGGTCATCGGCGCGGTGGCGGGGGCGCTCATCACCATCAACACGGAGGGCATCGACTTCGCCATGACGGCGCTGTTCCTGGTCATCGCCGTGGAACAGTGGCAATCTAATGAGCGCCACGCCCCGGTATTTCTGGGGGCGGCGGGCACGCTGGCCTGTCTGCTGACCTTCGGACCGGAGGGCGGGCGGTTCCTCATCCCGGCACTGGTCATCCTGGTGGCGGGACTGCTGCTGATGCGGCCCAACCTGGAAAAGCCTGAGATGTTGCCGAAAGGGGGCGAGTTAGAGTGACTACCGCGCAGATCGCCGCCCTGGTGGCGGTGATGGCAATTGTGACCTTTCTCACCCGGGCGCTGCCCTTCCTGCTGTTCGGCCGGGGCGGGGAGCCGCCAAAAGTGGTGCTTTATCTGGGCCGGTTCCTGCCTCCGGCGGTGATCGCCATGCTCATCGTGTACTGCTACCGCAATGTGAGCTTCGCGGCAGTGGGCGATTGGGCCCCCGCTTTCATCGCGGGCGGGGCCGTGGTGGCCCTCCACCTCTGGAAGAAGAATAATATGCTGTCCATCGTGGGGGGAACCATCCTCTACATGGTGCTGGTGCAGGCGGTGTTTTAGTGCCCCGCTCAACTCCTGGTTGACCCGGCTGGAAAACCCGGTCATTGCCTTTTGCCCCAAGCCTGGTTATGATAGTGACACACTCGAGTGCATCATTTGACCGGGAGGATACCAAATATGGAATTGGGAAATCAGATCAAGACCCTGCGCCTCCAGCGGGGCGTCACCCAGGAGGCGCTGGCCCAGCACCTGAACATCAGCCCCCAGGCGGTAAGCAAGTGGGAGCGGGAGGCCGCCCTGCCCGACGTGCAGCTTCTGCCCGCCATCTCCACCTATTTCGGCGTGACCATCGACGCGCTGTTCGCCCTGTCCGACGAGACCAGGATGGAGCGCATCCAGAATATGCTGTGGGACGAGCGGGTGCTGGACCGGGCGGCGGTGGAGCGGGACCGGGCGTTCCTGCTGGAAAAGGCCCGGCGGGAACCGGACAACGGCAGGCCCTATGAGCTGCTGGCCGATATGGAGAACCACCTGGCGGACGAGCACCGGGTCCGGGCGGCGGAGTACGCCAAAGAGTCCCTGAACCGAGAGCCCTTGAGCAAGGGCGCCCATGACGAGCTGGTTCACGCCATGGGCGGGAAGCTGGCGGACTGGTGCTATACCAACCACCGGGAGCTGATCCGCTGGTATGAGGCGTTTTTAGAGAAAAACCCGGACTGCCGGGGCGGCTATCTCTGGCTGCTGGACCAGCTCATCGACGATGGTCGGCTGGACGAGGCGCGGGTATGGCTGGAGCGCATGGAGCCGGTGGACGGCACCTTCCGCACGCCGCTGTACCGGGGGCTCATCGCCTGGGCCGCCGGGGAACACGATGGGGCCATGGCCGTCTGGGAGCAGATGTGCCGGGACTGGCCGGACGAGTGGCTAGTGTGGTACAGCATGGGGGACGTGATGGTCCGCACAGGGCAGTACGGTAAGGCGAAGGAGCACTACCGCCGGGCCTTTGAACTCCAGCCTGTACCCAAATATGTGGACGGCCTGGAATCCATCGCCCAGGTGTGCGAGCTGGAGGGGGACATCCCCGGGGCCATCGCCGCCCTGGAGGAGGAGGTGACCACCCTGGCCAACCAGTGGGACACCCGCACCGGCGAGACGGCGGACAAGGTGCGCCGGGAGATTGCCCGGCTGAAAGCGCTGTAACAGGGGAGGCCGCGGGATTATATCACTCCCGCGGCCTCTTTCTTGCCATTTCGGGCCGGATATGGTATGATAGCTTCATCTTACACAGAAAGGGGCAGATACCAATTATGAAAAAGATCAACGCGCGCGGCTGGAGGGCCTGCGCCAGATAAAATCCGCCCTCCAAATCAAATTTGGAGGAATTGTACAAGCATGGAGATCAAGCACCAAAACATTATCCTGCGGGATATGCGGGAGGGCGACATCGACGACGAGATCCGCTGGAATACCGTCCAGACCGAATGGGCGCTGTGGGACGCCCCCTGGGAGACGGAGGAGGAGCTGCGGGACTTTGACCCGGAACAGCACCGGAAAAAGGAACTGGAATGGATCGCAAAGCCCAAACCGAATCACCGCCGAAGCCTGGAAATCGACACCGCGGACGGCGTCCACCTGGGCGCGGTGAGCTGCTACTGCATCGACAAGGACTGCAACTGGCAGGAAACCGCCCCTCAGACTGAGGAGGAACGCCAAGCGGCCCGCTGGGCGGTAGGCATCGACATCCACGAGCCCGCCTACTGGGGCGGCGGCTGGGGGACCCAGGCGCTGGCGGCGTTCATCCGCTACCACCTGAACGGGGGCTATGCCGACCTGTACACCCAGACCTGGTCGGGCAACTTCCGCATGATTGCCCTGGCGGAAAAGCTGGGCTTCCGGGAGTGCCGCCGCAAGGAGGGCATCCGACAGGTCCGGGGCGGTACCTACGACGGGCTGACCTTCCGGCTGGACCGGGTGGCTTTTGAGGCGTATTGGGCCGGACATGGCAGTGAAACAACCGCCGGAAAATGAAATTGCGCCAAAGGGCGGCGGGTTTTGCCCGCCGCCCTCTCTTTTTTATTGGAAATGACGGATAAAAAGGGTAAAATCTGCTTGACGGAGGCAAAACTCTATGCTATAATTTCAAATTGCGCTGATACGCCAAAAGGAGGCCCACCCGATGCTGAATGAACTGACCCGTGAGGACAAGGTGGTGGGCGTCAAACAGGTTCGCCGGGCCCTGGCCAGCGGCCGGGCGAAGCGCCTGTATCTGGCAAAGGATGCCGATCCCCAGCTCACCCAGCCGCTGGCCCAGCAGGGGCAGGAGCGGGGCGTAGAGGTCGTCTGGGCCGACACCATGAAGGCCCTGGGACGCGCCTGCGGCATCGCCGTGGGGGCCGCCGTAGCGGCCACCGTGTAAATTTTTCCGGTTTTAGCGAATAATCTTCGGATGGTTCGTTAAAATATATATTCATTGAAAGGAGGAAAATCATGCCTACTTTTAACCAACTGGTCCGCAAGGGCCGCGAGAAGAGCACCTACAAGTCCAACTCTCCCGCCATGCAGCACGGTCTGAACACCCTGAAGAACAAGGAGACGGATCTCCCCTCTCCCCAGAAGCGTGGTGTGTGCACCGCCGTTCGTACTTCCACCCCGAAGAAGCCGAACTCCGCGCTGCGTAAAATCGCCCGTGTGCGCCTGACCAACGGCTACGAGGTCACCGCCTATATCCCCGGCGTGGGCCACAACCTGCAGGAGCACTCTGTGGTCATGATCCGCGGCGGCCGTGTCAAGGACCTGCCCGGCGTTCGTTACCACATCATCCGCGGCACTCTGGACACTCAGGGCGTCAACGGCCGTATGCAGGCCCGCTCCAAGTACGGCGCCAAGCGGCCCAAGGCTGCCAAGAAGAAGTAATCGCTTCTTCACCAACAACGAGTTTTGCGCACACGCGCAGGGCTGAAAGCCTTGCCGGGCGTTTACCTAATATAACGGGTGAACCTCGGACAGGCATTGTACGGAGATGTTTTTGAGCCGCCCTGCGGCTTGAAAAACTTCGAGTACCTATGAATTCTTATTTAGAAGGAGGGAAGCGAAGTGCCCAGAAGAGGAAACGTACCCAAGCGGGAAGTTCTGCCCGACCCGCTGTATAATTCCGTCTTAGTCACTAAGCTCGTCAACAGCATCATGCTGGACGGCAAGAAGGGCGTAGCCCAGAAGGTCGTCTACGGTGCCTTTGACATCATCAAAGACAAGACCGGTAAAGAGCCCCTGGAGGTCTTTACCACCGCCATTGAAAACATCATGCCTTCCCTGGAGACCAAGTCCCGCCGCGTGGGCGGCTCCACCTATCAGGTCCCCATGGAGGTCCGGCCCGAGCGCCGTCAGACCCTGGGTCTGCGCTGGCTGACCACTTATGCCCGCAACCGCGGCGAAAAGACCATGAAGGAGCGGCTGGCCGGCGAGATCATGGACGCCGCCAACAATACGGGTTCCGCCGTGAAGAAGCGCGAGGATACCCATAAGATGGCCGAGGCCAACAAGGCGTTCGCCCACTACCGCTGGTAAGGACGGAGGCAACCTGAACCAATATGGCAAGAAAAGTATCTCTGGAAAATACCCGTAATATCGGCATCATGGCCCACATCGACGCCGGTAAGACGACGACCACTGAGCGCATCCTGTACTACACCGGCGTGAACTACAAGATCGGTGAGACCCATGACGGCACCGCCACCATGGACTGGATGGCTCAGGAGCAAGAGCGCGGCATCACCATCACCTCCGCCGCCACCACCTGCTACTGGAAGGGCACCAAGGACCAGTTCCCCCAGACCCGGATCAACATCATCGACACCCCGGGCCACGTGGACTTCACCGTAGAGGTGGAGCGCTCCCTGCGCGTGCTGGACGGCTCTGTGACCGTCATGTGCGCCAAGGGCGGCGTGGAGCCCCAGTCCGAGACGGTGTGGCGTCAGGCGGACCACTACAAGGTGCCCCGCATGATCTACGTCAACAAGATGGACATCATGGGCGCCGACTTCTACAACGTGCTCAACATGATCCACGACCGGCTCAAGGCCAACGCCGTGCCCATCCAGCTCCCCATCGGTAAGGAAGAGACCTTTAAGGGCATCATCGACCTGGTGGAGATGAATGCCGATATCTACTACGACGATCTGGGCAAGGATATGCGTGTGGAGCCCATCCCCGAGGACATGATGGAGCTGGCCCAGGAGTACCGCACCAAGCTGGTGGACGCCTGCGCCGACATCGACGAGGAGATCATGGAGCTGGCCCTTGAGGAGCAGCCTATCCCCCAGGAGATGCTCCGCCGGGCTATCCGCCGCGGCACCATCGACAACCTGATGGTTCCCGTGGTGTGCGGCACGTCCTACAAGAACAAGGGCGTGCAGAAGCTGCTGGACGCGATTGTGGACTATATGCCCGCCCCCACCGACATCCCCCCCATCAAGGGCGTCAACCCCGACACCGAGGAGGAAGAGGAGCGTCCGTCCTCCGATGAGGAACCCTTCTCCGCCCTGGCTTTCAAGATCGCCACCGATCCCTTCGTGGGCCGGCTGTCCTTCATCCGTGTCTATTCCGGCACGCTGAACACCGGCACCCAGGTGCTCAACTCCACCAAGAAGCAGAAGGAGCGCATTGGCCGCATCCTCCAGATGCACGCCAACCACCGGGAGGACATCGAGACCGTGTACTCCGGCGACATCGCCGCCGTCATCGGTCTGAAGAATTCCACCACCGGCGACACCCTCTGCGACGAGAAGCACCCGGTCATCCTGGAGTCCATGGAGTTCCCCGAGCCCGTCATCCGCGTGGCCATCGAGCCCAAGACCAAGGCCGGCCAGGAGAAGATGGGCATCGCCCTGATGAAGCTGGCCGAGGAGGACCCCACCTTCAAGACCTACACCGACGAGGAGACGGGCCAGACCATCATCGCCGGCATGGGCGAGCTCCATTTGGAGATCATTGTGGACCGGCTGCTCCGCGAGTACAAGGTAGAGGCCAACGTGGGCGCGCCGCAGGTCGCCTACAAGGAGACCATCAAGCAGACCGTCAAGCAAGACACCAAGTACGCCCGCCAGTCCGGCGGTAAGGGCCAGTACGGCCACGTGGTCATCACCGTGGAGCCCAACGAGCCCGGCAAGGGCTATGAGTTCCTCAACGAGATCACCGGCGGCGTCATCCCCAAGGAATTTATCCCGGCCGTCGACGCCGGTATCCAGGGGGCCATGCAGGCCGGCGTCATGGCCGGCTACCCGGTGGTGGACGTGAAGGTCCACCTGACCTTCGGCTCCTACCACGAGGTGGACTCCTCCGAAATGGCGTTCAAGATCGCCGGTTCCATGGCCTTCAAGGATGCCTGCCGCAAGGCCGGGGCCTGCCTGCTGGAGCCCATCATGAAGGTGTCCGTCATCACCCCCGAGGACTACCTGGGCAACGTCATCGGCGATTTGACCTCTCGCCGCGGCCAGGTTCTGGGCCAGGAGGCCCGGCCCGGCGCCCAGCAGATCGACGCCCTGGTGCCCCTGTCCGAGATGTTCGGCTACGCCACCGACCTGCGCTCCCGCACCCAGGGACGCGGCCAGTACACCATGGAGCCCCACAGCTATGTGGAGATCCCCAAGAACATCGCAGAAAAGATCATCGCCCAGCGCGGACGGAAAGAGGACTAAAATTATAGTTGCAATTTCTTCCGCCATAGGATAAAATAGGCCCATAAACCTATTTACCCCAACCATTTCATTTAACAAGTACAAGGAGGAAAACCCAAAATGGCTAAGCAAAAGTTTGAGCGCAGCAAGCCCCACGTCAACATCGGCACCATCGGCCACGTTGACCACGGCAAGACCACCCTGACCGCCGCCATCACCAAGTGGCTGGCCCTCCAGGGCTTCGCTGATTACAGCGACTACTCCAGCATCGACAGCGCCCCCGAGGAGCGCGAGCGCGGCGTTACCATCAACACCGCCCACATCGAGTACCAGACTGAGGCCCGCCACTATGCCCACGTCGACTGCCCGGGCCACGCCGACTATATCAAGAACATGATCACCGGTGCTGCCCAGATGGACGGCGCTATCCTGGTCATCGCCGCCACCGACGGCCCCATGGCCCAGACCAAGGAGCACATCCTGCTGGCCCGTCAGGTGGGCGTGCCCGCCATCGTGGTGTTCCTGAACAAGTGCGACCAGGTGGACGACGACGAGCTGATCGAGCTGGTTGAGATGGAGGTCCGCGAGACCCTGTCCTTCTACGAGTTCCCCGGCGACGACATCCCCATTATCAAGGGTTCCGCTCTGAACGCCCTGACCAACGAGTCCGGCAACAAGGACGACGCCGACTTCACCTGCATCAAGGAGCTGATGGACGCTGTTGACAGCTACATCCCCACTCCCGACCGCAAGGCCGACCTGCCCTTCCTGATGCCCGTTGAGGACGTGTTCACCATCACCGGCCGCGGCACCGTGGCCACCGGCCGTGTGGAGCGCGGCCAGCTGAAGGCGGGCGAGACCGTCGAGATCGTCGGCCTGACCGAGGAGAAGAAGTCCACCGTCGTCACCTCCATGGAGATGTTCCGCAAGACCCTGGACTACGTCGAGGCCGGCGACAACGTGGGCTGCCTGCTCCGCGGCGTCAACAAGGACGAGATCGAGCGCGGCCAGGTTCTGTGCAAGCCCAACTCCATCCACCCCCACACCAAGTTCGTGGGCCAGGTGTACGTCCTCTCCAAGGACGAGGGCGGCCGTCACACTCCGTTCTTCAACAACTATCGTCCCCAGTTCTACTTCCGTACCACCGACGTGACCGGCGTCATCACTCTGCCCGAGGGCACCGAGATGTGCATGCCCGGCGATAACGTCGACATGAACGTGGAGCTGATCACCCCGATCGCCATCGAGAAGGGCCTGCGCTTCGCTATCCGCGAGGGCGGCCGTACCGTGGGTTCCGGCGTCGTCATCGACGTGGCCGAGTAATCTACCTTATCTGGCACAATAAAAAACCAGCCGCCTACAGGCGGCTGGTTTTTTTAACCATGAAAAAGCCCCGCCGATTGGCGGGGCTTTCATTGATCTTATCAGTCCAGCTTCAAATCGCCTTCCTTGATCCATCCGATGTTCCGGAACAGCAGGCCGAAGGCCCAACACAGCACCGCCGGAAGGACAAAGGAAATCAAGATCAGCCCGATCCACTCAAACGCGCCCGGCGTGATGGCCACAGCGCCGTTAGCAATGGCCTTCTCGCTGGGGGACAGCCAACCCGTCCACACGCCGATCTGCCCCACCAAGCCACAGGTGCCCATGCCGGCGGACACCGGGGAACCGTTCATCTCCAGCCGGAACACGCAGGTGGCGATGGGCCCCGTGACGGCGGAGGTGAGAATGGCGGGCAGCCAGATTCGGGGGTTCTTCACAATATTGCCCATTTGCAGCATGGAGGTGCCGATGCCCTGGCTCACCAGTCCGCCCCAGCGGTTTTCCTTAAACGACAGCACCGCGAAACCCACCATGTTGGCGCAGCAGCCCGCCACCGCCGCGCCACCCGCCAGCCCCGTCAGGCCAAAGGCGGCGCAGATGGCGGCGGAAGAGATGGGCAGGGTCAGCGCCATGCCGATGACCACGCTGACGATGATGCCCATAAAGAAGGGCTGCAAATCGGTGGCCCACATGATGATGTTGCCAATGGCGGTGGCGGCGGTTCCGATAGCGGGGGCAATCAGGGCAGACAGGCCCACACCGGTCAGAATCGTCACCAACGGGGTGACCAGGATGTCGATTTTCGTCTCCTTAGACACGGCCTTGCCAAACTCAGCGGCGATGATAGCGATAAACAGCACCGCCAGCGGCCCGCCGGAGCCAGTCCAGCCCTCGATCAGGCTGGTGCTGCCCAGGGCGTTGGCGGCGTAGCCCACCGTGGCCAGGGAGAACAGCACCAGCGGGGGGGCCTTCAGCGCCCAGCCGATGGCGATGGCCATGGCGGCGCCGCTCATGGCGGAGGCGTAGCCGCCCACGTCCACTAAAAATTGCAGGCCGGCCTGCTCTCCCAGCGTCTTGACAATGGTGCCAATGAGCAGTGAGCAGAATAAGCCCTGGGCCATGGCCCCCAGGGCGTCGATGCCGTAGCGCTTGCCGGAGATGACGATGTCTTTTCGTTTTAAAAATGCCCTTATTTTTTCCATAAAAAGCCCTCCCTCTGCCTGCGGAAATCACGATAACCCGGAGCAGATGAAAATAGTCCGCACAGGTGTCTTGACACCTGTGCGGACTATTATACAGGGTGAGGCAGAAATGTCAATAGCCTATCTCACCAAAAAACCTTCCCGCTCCAATGCGGCCACAGTCCGGTCAAGGGTCTCCCGGTCGGGACAGCGCAGCGTGTGCAGATGGATGCCGTCCGTCAGCGCCGACAGGGGCCGGGCGGCGTTTTCTTCAACTTTTCGTATAAATTCCTTAATATCATACCGGGAGGAAAGTTCCAGCGGCCCGGTGAGCTGGCCGTATACTGGGTGTTCCACGATGACGTTCTCCACTGTGCACCCCTGGCCCACCATCAGCGTCAGTTCCCGCTCCATGTCTTCGCCGCTGTGCAGGCAGGCCACGGTGCCCACAATGCCCGCCCGGGGACGCTCCAGCACATAGCCCCGAGGAGTGGCGGTGATCCCCTCCCCCGCCGCCCGGAGCAGGGCAACGTCCCCCACGATGATTTGGCGGCTCACCGCCAGCTTTTGGGCCAAAGCGGTGGCAGACAGGGGGCGGTCAGCCCCCTTCAGATATTCCAGAATGCGCTGGCGGCGCTCCGCTGTGTTCATGATACGGCCCCCCTGCAAGCTTCGGTGTGATGATTAGTATAACACACGCGGCCAGCCTTGACAAGTTGGTGCGCGGCACACAGCGGGTCCCTTCCCGACGAACAGTGAAGCGTGAACCGTATGTCCGGTCACCGTACCGGCGGGGGCCGGTTTTTCTATACGCCGTCGGGCCCGAAAATCTCCTCCAAATGCTCCTCCACCTCCGGCTGGGGCAACAGGGCGGCCACGATTCCCAGCCGCTTTGCCGTACCCAGCTTCTCCCGGATGGAGCGGGGGGTATCGAACAGCACGAAGTGGGCCTGGGGGCCCTTCATATAGGTAAAGTAGTGGGCGCACAGCCCTTTATCAAAGAATACCGCCGGCTCCAGGCGGCGGTGCATCTCCTCCAGCGTTTCCCGGGGGATGGGCTCCCCCCTGCCCCGGGCGGGGAGAAGAAAATCCTCCCGCACCCACTCCACTGCCAGGGCAGTCCGTTCGGCGCCGTAGCGTTCTGCGGCTTCCCGCAGGCGGCGCTCCAGCGTGCCATGGGTCAGGGCGGAGGGGATCAGCACCCGGGCCTGGGG